>CAZSTV010000135.1:0-5708 GCA_964609665.1 uncultured Acidimicrobiaceae bacterium | reverse complement strand
GTGCTGCTGTTGGCGCCCGGCACCTACAACCTGAGCCGCTCGATCTACGTTCAGGTCGACGATGTCACCATTCGCGGCGACAGCGACCGCTGCGACGATGTGCAGCTGGTGGGCAAGCGCATGGAGAATCCCGCTGGGCGAGATTCGGTGCCGCACGGCGTCTGGGGAGACCGCAGGAACCTCAAGGTGCAGAACCTGACGATCCGTGAGGTGTACTTCCACGGCATCCAAATCAATGGTGGCGGGCAATCGCCCCAGATCTACAACGTCGGCATCCTCGATACCGGCGAACAGATGGTGAAGGTAAACCCCATCGGCTACGGCAACGGTGTCGACAACGGCGTGGTCGACTACGCCTTCATCAAATACACCAACGCCCCGCCGGTTACCGACCACGGTGGCGGAACCGGCTACACCCAGGGCGTCGACATTCATGCTGGTGACGGGTGGACAATCACGAACTCCCGCTTCGAGAATTTCCACACCCCCGATGACGCCGACCACCTGTCGAGTCCCGTGGTGCTGGCGTGGAACGGTGCGTCAAACACAACGGTTGAGTCCAACGTTTTCATCGATTCTGATCGAGCCATCGCCTTTGGCTTGGATGCACGAGCCAACGATCATTCCGGTGGCGTGATCAAGAACAACACCATCGTCATGACGCCGGGTCTCTACAGCGCTTGGCGGTCCGAACGTTCAGACGCTGCGATCATCGTTTGGAACTCACCAGGCTCCAAGGTCTTGAACAACACGATCGCCACCCAGGGCAACATCCCGAAGTCGATCGAGCTTCGCTTCAACAGCAACGGGACCGAGGTGCGAAACAACTTGGTCGATGCGCCGATCACCGATCGCAGCACCAACCAATACGTTGACGAGAACAATGCCGTGGTCGACGATGCGCTGGCAGCGCAGATCCCTGGGGTCGGCGCCGGACAGGTAGTGATCGAGGTTGTCGTTCCGACAACGGTGACCCGAGACAGGACCACGACAACGGTGTCTGCAACACCGGCCGAACCAGCCACGCCAGCCGAACCGACACCAACCGAAGCGTCCACGACCACGGCGGCCGCCACATCGGCCGAGCCCGCCGCTCCCCCTACAAGCGCGAGCGAAACGGCCTCCGACACCACACCGGAACCGGAGCCAGTACCGGCAACTGCACCTGCACCCCAGATGACGGTGCCCGTCGCCGACGCTGCGGACCCGGCGGTTGGGTCCGTCGATTCGACGGACAACTCTCCACCCTCGACGCCATCGGTTGACACCTCGGACGACGGTGCCGACAACGAAAAGCCGAAGATGTCCAAGCGCGCGAAGCGTCACAGAATGTGGGCCAGGTGGGCAATCAGATGGTTCATGCGGATGTACTGGGAGTGGCTGACAGAACAGTCGAAAGAAGAGACGAACGTGACCGCAGCGCCGGAGACCGCGGAACCCGCCCCGGCTGCGCCGACCACCGATACGCCAGTCGAGCCGACTACCGACACGACGGCTGAGCCGGTCGAGTCGGTCGTCAGCACTCAGGCTCCCACGACCGTGGCCACCCCGACACCGACGGCAGTCACCATGCCTGCCCTTGGGGCGAAGCCCACCATTGCCGAACCCGCTCCGGCTCCAGTTCCGGCTCCGGCTCCCCCTGCTACCGATCCCACCACTACGACCAAGCCCGCCCCTGCTCCTACTCCTACCCCTGTTCCTGCCACCACGCCCACCACCGCCGGCACGCCCACTACCGCTGGAGCTCCGTCGGCACCCGAGCCACCCCGCTCGGGCGGATCCAACAATCGTGTGAGCAAGGCCGACTTCCGCTACGAGGGATCGTTCCGGGTGCCGGACGGGAACGTCCTCTCATATGGCGGTGCCGGCCTCGGGTACAACCCAGCCAACAACTCGCTGTTCATCACCGGGCACAACCATCATCAGCTCACCGCTGAAATCAGCATTCCCCGCCTGGGTCAGACGTCCGACTCCGCTGCACTGCCGCAAGCTGTGTATCTGCAACAGCTCGAAGACGTCACCGACGGCAAGTTGCCGGACATCTCGGAGCCCCGCGAAAACGACTACGGCCGCATTGGCGGCTACCTTGTCGACGGCGACGACCTGATCGTCTCCGCCTACGACTACTACGACGCCGACAACACCCAGGTCCGCTCTCACCTTTTGACCGATACCAGCATGGGCGCCAGCTCCGACATGGTTTCGCTCACCGATGACGCGCAGGCTCGCTGGCTTGGTGGCGCAATGACCAAGATTCCCGCAGCGTGGCAAGACGACTTCGGCGGCCACCCGTACATGGGCGGTTTGTCCGGCATCTCGATTGCGGGCAACTCCTCGGTTGGCCCATCTGCGGCCACCTTCTCTCGGGCATCACTCACAGGCAACGATCCGGCGAAGCTGGTGCTCGGCTACCCGCTTTCGGCCGCCCTTGACGGCAAACCCGACAAGAAGAGCGACCTGTGGAACCTCACCTCCGAAGTACGGGGCATGGTCTTTCCCGAGAACACTTCGAGCGTGCTGTACTTCGGCACCCACGGTGTCGGCAACTACTGTTATGGCACAGGCACGGCCTGCAGCGATCCGGTACGTTCGTCGAAGGGAACGCACGCGTACCCGTACCAGTATCAAATCTGGGCCTACGATGCGGCCGACCTGGCCAAGGTACACAGAGGTGAGGCTTCGGCCGAGTCCCTCCGACCGTACGACGTCTGGAAGCTGGACTTGCCATACACGGCTCGCTACACCGAGATCGGCGGCGCTGCTTACGATCCGGCGACCGGCAGAATCTTCATCTCACAGGGCTTCGCCAACGGCATCCTCCCGGTCGTGCACGTCTACACCCTGCGCTAGCGGGCATCGGGCTTGCGGGTGTCGTTGATGTCCACTCTCCGCTCAGCGACTGCATAGGCGAAGACGCGTGTTGGGGCAGCGCGGTCCGTTGGACTGCGCTGCTTCCGAGAACCGGTCAGGTCCGAGCCCGAGCCAGCCGCATGGCTGGGGCTTCAACGTCGGGGCGCAAGCTGGTAGCGTGTAGCGACACCTTGCGGGTGTAGTTCAATGGTAGAACATCAGCTTCCCAAGCTGAATACGCGAGTTCGATTCTCGTCACCCGCTCCAATCACAGACCGCTGACCAGGGAAAACGTGACGTAGGCCCGAGCCGAAGTTTCGACTTCGCTCGGCCGTGCCACAACGTGCCACGCCGGACGAACTTCAGGGCTGTCGACGCGACATCTTGGCAGCGGCCAAGGCATCGCCAAATTTGTGAAGCTGAGCCTGTCAGCCTCGCGATGTAGACTGGTCTCATGACCATTGACCTTCCTGCCGAGGCTGAAGCGAAACTCGCTGCTGAAGCGAAGCGTCGCGGGGTGTCCGTCGACCGACTGATCGTCGAGTTCGCAGAGAGTCTTGCCGATGGGTCCGCTTCTACCTTGCCGGCGTTCGTCGCAGCCGGAGCATCCGACGACGGCACCAGCCATCAGATCGACGAACTCCTCGCCGATGGATTCGGACAAGACTAAACGTGCTCATCATCGACACCGGCGTCATCGTCGCCGCCGCTGATCGAAACGACAGCCACCACAATGAAAGCGTCGAGCTAATCCAACAAGCCCCAGGCCCTCTCGTGACCACAGGCCTCGTCATCGCCGAGTGCGCCTACCTGATCCAACGCCAACTTGGCCCGATAGCCGAGGCCACCATCTATCAATCGATCGTCGACGGCTCACTCCAGATCGAGATGCTCCAAAGACAAGACTGGATTCGCATCGGAGATCTGGTCACCACGTATGCCGACCTGCCACTCGGCGGAACCGATGCCAGCGTCATTGCAATAGCCGAACGACTCGGCCAGACCCGCATCGCAACACTCGATCATCGGCACTTCAGCGTCGTCCGCCCAGCAAGCGGACAGGCCTTCGAACTCGCCCCCAGCTAGCTTTCCCGTGTGCCATTGGCGTGCCACGACGATCAGATCCCAATAGTCACCAACTGTCTTCAACCGTGACCAGAGGAGCCGATTTCAGAAGCTCCTGAACGAGTACTCCAATGAACTAGCCAATTCGATTGCTTCCCAAGCTGAATACGCGAGTTCGATTCTCGTCACCCGCTCACTTCACAAGCGTCTGACCAGGGAAAACGTCCTTAGCAGTCGTTGGGCCTGGGATGTGTTCGGCATCGCCGTGCCACTACGTGCCACAACGAGGCATTGGAACAGTCTCAGCATCGTTCGATGCGGACTACTGAATGCAGTCCACTTGCGGGCTGCAACCGCCGGGAGTTGATACCGAGCACGGCACTGGTGCGGTTCCCGGCTACTCGCGGTTACGGCGGTGACGCACGACGAACGACGTCGTCGGGCGGCCGAATCAACTGGTCGTGGTCGAAGGCCCGGTGGAGGTCAGTCACTGACCTTCCAGGCCCAGCCAGGTCTGCAACGCTGTCAAGGTGGGCGTCGACGGTGGGGTGGGGCTTGTCAAGGGGGTCGACCTGGAGGAGTTCGCACCAGTCCCAGTCGCCGATTTCGACCTTGTTGAGCGATCCGAGGTCGTTGATGAGGCTGCCACGCAGCTCGTCCCAACCCCAGAGTTCACCGATTCCGTGATCGGTTGGATCAGCCTGACCGGAGCGACAGAGCTGCCAGGCCCGGACCCCGTCGCGGAAGTCGTCATTCGAGAGTTGATCGAGTCCGATCTGTGGGTCGTTGAGCCGCCATTCGTGGTCGTCCCAGTATTCGGTGACCCAGTGGTCGGTCCACTTGCCGTCGGCGAGGTAGTTGGCAAAGCCGCAGCGTGTTCGAGAGGGTATTCCCTTGGCACGTAGCAACGCGCAGTGCAGGAGCGAGAAATGGTAGCAGTACCCGATGAGGCGTTCTTCCGGCGAACGGGGTTGATCGAGCGGTGTGCTGTCGAGTCCGATGATGCGGTCGATGGTTGGCCCCGCGCCGAAGGTACGCATGCCGTCACGGTCGGGCGAGGACGTGATGCCGCTCATCTGCGCAGTCCAGTTGTGGATCAAGAGACCACGCACAATCCGACCGAGGGAGGCGGGGTCTGTTGGTAGCGACTCAACCCGATCCGCATGCCCATCGATATCGGTTGTCGGTCCGAAGGCTGCGAAGTAGCCCGTTTCACTTTCATGCGTTGCGTTCACGTCGCCTCCGAAGGCTCGACCCCAAACTGGTCCGGTCAGCCTCCCACATCTTGCGCTGAACCCGCCGAGAGCCGGCCCTGTGCAGCCCACTCCGACGTCAGTATCGATCGACCTCGAGACCGATCAGATACACCACGCCGTCGGGCATCTCAGCCGCGTAAACGGCAGCCTGACGAAACATGAGACCCGACACAACCAACACCCGAATACCGGGAGCTGAAGGCTCGACCAGAAGCTCGTCAAACCGCTCAGCGACCGCATCCTGGATGCCGAACAAGTCGAACCGAACGAAGTCATCAGCCGACGGTTCACCATTCGGACCCCGCTCGGGACCAAACCACTGATCGACGTCGTCAAAGAACCGATTGTCGACCCGAACCTCTCGACGCACCGCTCTACTCAGCCGGCAAGTTCGGTGAAGCGGTCCGCCAACCGCTTCCGACCACGCGCCAACAATTGCTGATCAACCTGATCGGGATCAGTCACAACCGCATCCTTGATCGCCTCTGCCCGTTCGGCCGCAGACATCTTCTCAAGCTCAGCCGCCGAGTACTGCTT
>CAZSTV010000134.1:4604-15995 GCA_964609665.1 uncultured Acidimicrobiaceae bacterium | reverse complement strand
TCGGCGGGTGAGGTTGTAGATATGTCCTACGACAATGAGTACCTTACAACGCCGCACCGGGCCCCTGTCAACAGCTTCGGGGGTCATCTGCCAAAGGAAGATAAATGCTCGCCAGCCGATCGGAATGAGGCATTTGCCTTGACAGCAGCGCGCGGTTTAAGGGCCCGCGGCACCGCATGCGGAGCCCGAGGTCGATGGTTCGTCGCCCGCGGCGGCCTACCGCTCGTTCGCTGTTGTGCGGAATCTCAGGTCGATCAACTCCGGTGGCGAGCTGTCGCTCGGCGGGCCCGCTTGGTCGGTTTGGAGCGACTGGACCCACCCGGTTCCCGTCCTGCGGAACGCCACCACGAAACACGAGAGCGTGCCGTCGGGGGAGATCCTGAAGCGGCTGAAGTGCCGGTTGTCGCCGGAATGTCTGGCGGAGTAGGACTCGTTGTCGTGCATGCGAAACTGCCGATTCGCGAACCGCAGGTAACTGCCCAGCACCACGATTGAGGCGACGCCGCCGACGATTGCGGCTCCGCCCAGCGTCAGCCATGTAACCACGGTTGAGGCGAACCCTTCGACGCTGCCGGTGGTGCCCCGAACCGAGAGGTTGCCGAGCACACGGGCTGCCAGGAATACCATCGCCTGCATCAGGCCGTGCCCGAAGCCAACCGACCGGGCCCACCATGTGGCACCCCGGGCGGAGCTTGTCGCCTTCGCCAGTCCAAACGTTGCCAGCAGAATCACCGCGGCCGATGCAATGCCGCCGGCGGGCACCAGGTCATCGGTAGCGGTCTGCATTGCGGACCGCAGGTTCTCGGCCTCACCGCGATGGTCGGAGCCGGCAAGAGCCATGATCGGCAGCTGTATGGCTGCCAGAGTGGCGATGAGAGGGACTGCGGCTCGGTCGAACAGGAGGTGCCACCAGCCGCCGGTGCCTTCCCGACTCTCGTTGTTCGTCGGCCAGCTGCCAATCAGGTGAAAGGGGCCGCCGTCATCGACCGTGGTGTCGGGGAGGCCGCCGTAGCTGTTTGGAATGAGGCGATCCAGGTTGTGCACCGGATGTTGAAACGCTCCGCCGCCACCGTCGGTCAGGTGCCATTCCGGCACGCCGTCGGTCCGTTCCCGCCGATGCAGCGCGGCGATGTGGTAGTCCCCGGACAGGTAGACCTCGGGTGCAACGCCGAGCCCAAAGAAGAACCGGGCCAGGTTGTCCAGGTGGTCGACGTGACGTTCTCGTAGCCGCCACAGCGGCACGGGGGTGCAGGCGATCAGCCGAGCGTCAGGCCCCATCTGATCTCTGGCGGACCGGAAGTACTCGAACTGGTCGTGGTTGATGGTTCCATCCAACGCGGTGTCGATGCCCCAGATCCACCAGCCGTGGGCCAGTCGTGCCGACCACCACGAGCAATCCTGGGCGGTTCGCCACCCACCGATCTTGCGTCGCGCACAGAACGCGTCCTGGAAGGGGCCGATGCCGCCGTACCAGTCATGGTTGGCCGGTATGGCCAGCAGCCCGGACTCATCGGTTCCGCCGCCATGGCTGTCGTCTGGCGTGCTCCCTTCGAGCGGGCGCTCCCACGCAATGTTGTACGGCCCCACCACCTGATCCCGATACCGGGCGGTCGTGCCGTTCGGGTACACCTGATCGCCGCCCATGACCAGCAGTTGACCTCGGGGCAGCAGCGCCGGAATGTCCTCCTCGACCATGCCGGGAAAGAGGTCCGGTAGACCGAACTCCGGGTCGACATGCAACGCCGGGTCGATCTCAGACCGTTGCAGCCCATCTCGCCCCAGGTGCCACGCAACACACATCGTCGGGTCGAAGGCATCGCCCATGTCGGCCACGTAGTCGAACCAGAAGTCGTCGTCGCACTGGGCGTAGTCCAGCACCGCCGGTGGCTGCGCATTGCCTTGATTCCGTTGATGGGTCATGCGCCTCGTGGCCCAGATGCGCAGCAGTAGCCGGAACATTGCGAGCGGATCGAACCATCGGGTCATCCGCGATTTCGGCCAAAAAGTCTCGCCGTCGATTGGCTTGAGCGCCGGGCCCGTTCGGAGTGCTCGCTGCATTCGCTGTGCTGTTTCCATGGTTGTCACACCGGTCTGTCGTCACAGGTGGGGCCTTGGTCGGATGGCCAAGTCGTTTCGGAGTCGCCCTCAAGAGTGGTTCATTATGCAGATAGACGCAGCAACCGTAGACAAGCAATCCAAAACGGCAATAAGATTACATCGTAAAGTTGCGGGAAAATGGGGCTTCCAGAGCGGAACCAGGTCGTGCCCAGCCAGGTCACTGCGGAGAACTGAATGGCAGAGCTTTTTGAAGAGGTGGTTGTGCTGCTCGAAAGCAGGTCGTCCACCAGGGCTCTCGCACGTCGGTTTCGTATCGAATCACAGCAGGCAGCGGGCAATGGAGCGGTGTTGTGCATTCCGCTCTTTGTCTCTGAGCTTCACCGTTGGGCCGCCGACCCGGCAAAGGCGGCGTCGCTGCTCAAGACCCTCCGCTCGATCGACACCAGCGGCCTCGATGACCCGGGAGCGACGGTCGAAGGCAATGCGTATGACCCCACCGGCACCAACCTGACGAACAAGCTCTTCGGGGACCGCCGTCACTCTGTGGCAACGGCGATCGCCGCCGAGGCGGGCATCAGCGTCCAAAGCGCAGACCATCTTCTTGCGCCGACCGGTTGGGCCTTCGTTGCGTGCCTGGTCGATCGCTACGGCAACCGGATGGATCGGCATTCGTTGGTGAAGATCCTCAACCGAGAGCTGGACGAGCTCCTCGAAGCGGACTGGGGTCCGTGGATGGACACCGTCGGCCAGGAGAGCGACGCCGGCCGCGGCGGCGGGGGTTTTCTCGGCCGGTCACGAAGCAGTCAGCTGCAAGAGCCACCGGACGACTACGACGTCTACGACGAGCACGATCCATACGGCCAGATCGATCCGTACGGCCAATCCGATCCGTACGGCGTCGGCGGCTACGACCCCCCAGGCTTCGATGGACCGGGGTCGGCCGACCCTTCGAGGTACGGCCGCCCTTCACACCTTGGCGGCGCTTCGCTCCTTGGTGGCATGACGGGGATCGGTGACGACCAAGACCGCTATGGCGAGCCCGGCGACTACGAAGAGATGCCAGGCCCGTTCGGTTTCGGCGGGGCCGCAGCTGCAGGAGCGCCAGATTCCAACAGACGGTCGCTTGCCGCCGCTCGCGATGATGTGTCCGAAGACGCTGGCCCAAGCAAGATTCCCCTGATCTTGGCCGCCGTGGCGGTTGGCCTGCTCGGTCTCCTGGGGCTGTCGCAGTTGCTGGGCGGCGACGGCAATGACGACGTCACCGCGGCGATTGGCGTTGACGGAAACGGACAGGAACCAGCGCAGGTGGACGCGTTCGATTCCGACGCTGCTCCACTGGCCGAACCGGTTGCGATGATGCTGAACCTGGTCGACCCACTGTCGAGTTCGGCCGCAACCGGTCAGCTGCAACTCCGGATCAACCCCCAGGCCGGTGAGGTGTGTTACACCGTTTCCGCCGATGCCATGGCGGCGCCATACGACGGGCACATTCACGCCGGGGCGGTTGGCCAAAGTGGCGAGGTGGTTGTTGGACTCGGTCTTTTGAACAACGGTGACATCGGCTGTGCGGCGGTCGCACCCACCACGTTGACCCAGTTAATAACCAATCGAGCCAGCTACTACGTGGATCTCCACGACGCAGCAAACGTAACGAGCATCAGGGCCCAGCTCTCCGACGGAGTCGAGGGCCAGGCCGCAGACAGCGAGGTGATCGAGCAGGCAGCCGTCGTGGCGTACGACCCGACCGGAAGCGGCGCAAGTCTTCGTCTTGAGTCAGGACGCCTCGTGCTGGTCGGAGAGGTCGCTGACCAGCAAACGCTCGACGGCGTCGTCAGCGAGTACGTCGAGCTAGCGGGCCAGGATCTTGAAGTGCTCAGTGAACTGGTGGTCGTCGAAGGCGCTCCGCTGCCGTCGGGTCGCATCGTCATCAGCAACGGTGGGCTGTTCCAGGTCGGCAGCGATCAACTCGCCGCCGATCGTGGCACGGTCATCGATGACCTGGCGCTGCTGTTGCAGAACCGGCCCGACTGGACAGCAACCGTGGTCGGCCACACCGACTCAACCGGGTCGGAAGGTCTCAACCTCGACCTGTCGCTGCGGCGAGCCACCGCGGTCATGAATGAGTTGGTGGCCAACGGTGTTTCCGCGGGCCGCCTCACCTCGGATGGGGCGGGCTCCAGTCAGCCGATTGCCGACAACAGCACCACCGACGGTCAGGCGCAGAACCGGCGGATCGAACTCATAGTCGTTCGAGGCTGAACTTGGGCAGTTCCGCTCGACGCCTGACCTGAATCCATGATTCGATGCGGTCTCTATCCATCGGCTTTGCCAGGTAGAAGCCTTGACCGATGTCGCAACCCATCCGGTCCAACACGTCGGCCTGAGCGGGTGTTTCGATGCCTTCGGCAACGGTGCGAGCGTCGAGCCCCTTTGCCAGGTCGATGATCTGGCTGACCAGGTTCTCGCCATCGGGGTCAACGCCGACCTTGTCAACGTAGGACTTGTCGATCTTCACGATGTCGAACGGCAGCTCACGCAGGTGGTTGAGACCGCTGGCGCCCGTACCGAAGTCATCGATGGCGATCTCGATGCCCATGTTGCGCAACTCGGTGAGCTGGTCTCGAATCCACGATGCGTCCTTCAGCATGATCGACTCGGTCAGCTCGAAGGTGAGGTCGCTGCAATCAACGCCGGAGCTGTGGATGATGCGAAGCAGCTCCTCGAGTTCACCGTCTCGTTCAAGCTGGCGAGCGGAGAGGTTCACCGCCATCTGCGCCCGGGGGAAGCCTTCAAACTCGGTACGCCATTGCACGATTTGGCGGCACGACTGCTCCAAGACCCAACGCCCAAGTTCGACGATCATGCCGCTCTTCTCGGCAAGTGGGATGAAGGTTGCGGGGGAGATATTGCCTCTGGTCGGATGGGCCCAACGCAGTAGCGCTTCGAAGCTGTGCACCTCCTGAGACTCGAAGGAGATCAGCGGCTGGTAGACCACGGCGAACTGGTCTTCTTCCAGCGCGGTCTGCATGTCTGTCATCAGCTCGAACCGCTCGTCGACCTGGTCCTGCAGCGACTGCTCGAACACCACGATTTCCGGTATCTCCTGCGTCTTGGCCTGATGGACCGCGACGGTTGCGGCCTGCAGCAGCTTCCTGGCGTCGTCCTGAGAGTCGTCCGTGGTGACCATGCCCATCGACACTTCGAGCTTTCGGGCTCGGCCGTCCAGGTGGAACGGCTCGTCGAACAGCTTCCGCAACCGATTGGCGAAACCGACGAGTGCCTCTTCGGTCTGACCGCTGGCAATGATGGCGAACTCGTCGGCGACAAGGCGTGCCAGGAAGTCCTGATCTCGCAAGGCCGACCGGAGTCGGTTGCCAACTTCGATCAGCAGCTGGTTGCCGGTCACAAAACCGGCGGAGTCATTGACCTCTTTGAAGTCCTTCAGGTCCAGGCTGATGACGCCAAGGCGATTGCCTGCCGAGAGCCGCTGGAGCCCGCCCTGAAGCGCTCGTTCGAACGATGGGCGGTTGAGCAGCCCGGTGAGTTGATCATGAGTAGCGCGGTTTCGCAGACTGTTTTCAAGGTGGCGCCGAGCGGTCACGTCGCGGATGATCAACAGCATGCCCCGATGATCGGTCAGCTCGGGATCGCTGAGCGCCACTTCGGCCAGGATCGAACCTCGGGCTGCGGTGCGAATTTCTAGTTCGACAATCGAACCGTCGAGTGCGGTCAGGTCGTCATCGAACAACTGGCTGAGTTCTTCGGCCGAGCGTTCGGTAAGCAGTCCGGTCAGCCTGGCGCCGAGCAGGTCCTCTGCCGGGTAGCCGATCAGGTTCTGCACGTTCGGGCTGATGTAGTCGATGGTCAGTTCCGGGGTGACCAAGGCGAAGATGTCCGTGCTCTTCTGCACCAGGGCGCGGTAGAGCGACTCGGCCTGACGGACGAGGAACTCGGCCATCTTGCGGTCGTGAATGTTAGAGAAGCTGACGAGCAGACCCTGAATCTCGGAGTCCGGTTCCAGTGGCCTTGCGGACATGCCAAACCAGTTGTTCGACCCGTCCTGCTTCTTCATGCGGACATCGCAATGGGTCGCGCTGTCTCGCAGGGTGGCCGCCCGCAGCGTACGTTCCGCGACCGCCAAGTCTTCGGGAGCGACATCATGCAGCACGGGCTTGTCGAGATAGTCCGCCTCTTCGTAGCCAAGGAGCCTGCTGATGGTCGGCCCGACGAACAGTGCGGTCAGGTCGTCCGGGTCGACGACCATGATGAGATCGTTTGAGTCCTGCGCCAGCGACTTGAACTGTCGGTTCACCCGCTCCTTGTGGATCTCTTCCCGAAGGCTTGTGGTCTCAAGGACGATGGACAGGTGGTTGGCGACGTCCTTGAAGAGCTCTTCCAGCTCGGGACGGAACACGGTGTTTGCCGCGCCGAACAACAGGAAGTGCTGATCGCCGGGGACATCGATTGCAATGACTGACTCGGCAAGCTCCACCATGTAGAGCGCCGAGGGGAGGTCCGCCCTGGTGCGGGTGCCGAAGTCCTTGGTCTTGGGCGTTGAACGTCCGTATCGCTTGTGTCGACCGGGAACGGGGCCGGAGGTGGCGATCACCTTGCCTCCCTCGCCGTCCAACTTCACAATGCCAACCAGGGACGTGGAGGAGGTGAGGCGGTCCATGGTTTCGACCGCAGCGGTCACCGCCTCATCGATGTCCTTCGCCGCGACGAGCTGCTCGCCGAAGGCCCGAATGTCGCGCTCACGGTCATATGACCAATCTCGAAGCCGGACCACCAGAAGGACCCGCAGCGCCATGGCGATGCTGCCAACGATGCCGGCGGGCAGCACGATGGCGGCCATGGACAGATCATCGTTGCTGGCAAGTTTCAGCAATACGAGGGTGGGGAGGACCATCATGATGGTCAACGCCAGCAGTTGTCTGCGACCGAATGTTCGACGTACCGATACCCGTTCAACGGTGAGTTCGGTCGTGGACCGGGCCGAAAGCGTCAGCGGTATGTACGGAATGGCAGCTGCGGCGAGGGTCACGGATTCATTCGTGATGTTCCACAGCAGAATCTCGACGACCACGGCGGACAGCGCAGCGGCGAGAAGCCAGCGCATCACCGGATGAGAACGTCTGCCGAACAGCGCGGAGCTGACCAGCGCACCACTGGCAACACTGGCGATGACAGAGAACGAGGCGGATCCGTCTGGGGTGATGCCGTAGGCCAGTGCCCCAACCACCGCAGTGGCGAGCAGGCAGGCCAGCCCGATCATTTCAAGGACGGTTTCGGGCTCCACTTTGCTGATCCGGTTGCGGAACAGTCGGGCGGCACCGATTAGGAGCAGGACATAGGCAACAACATCCGCGGCAAGCTCCGGGATGGTGTCCCCTTCGGTCCATGCCGCCACCGTGCGGGCCACGGCGAAAGCGACCGTGGCCAGGCCGAACATGAAGAACGGTGACCGTTGCCGATGGCCCAGACACGCCATAACCGCAACGGCCGCCACCGCGAGGTACGCAAGCCAGGCGCCAACTGTTCCGGCCAACGGCGCAGCACAAAGGGTGACGCCGGCTGCGACAGGCAGCAGTGGGTGGTCGGACCGCAACATCGTCGTCCATCGGCGCAATGGCCACGAAATTTGAGCGATCGGACGATTGGTTGGCCCTCGATGGCGGTTTTCTTGCTAGTCGGCCAGCTCGGCGCTTTCGTTTCGCAGGACGCCTGGGCCAACCGGACTATTGCTGATGAGCCTTTTGGCCGCTGACGGTGTGATCTGCTTCAGTCGTTCCCCAGGACGGAACGCGTGGTACGTCTGGGACCCGAGTGATTGCCAGTCCGACTCGTAGCGCATGGCGACTCTGGCGGCGATATGCCGGGCCAACGAGTAGTTGCGGTCCTGATCGGCGAGGTCGGCGACGGCAACACCGTCCGCATCGGCCACGATGTCGGTCAGCCGGTCGATCATGCCGTTCAGCACCTGAGGGGGTGCAGTTTGGGCGACGGCAAGTGCTGCCACGAAGAAGATCGGAGTCGAGTCATCGGCGTTATCGGCATAAGAGCGGTCAAAGAACGTTCCGCTCGCCCAGTCGACCGAGTTGACGTCCGAGGTGATCAGGGTTGCTCCGGCCAAGCTGTCGTTCTGGTCCACGCAGAGGATCATGAACGTCGATTCCGCGGCGAGCACGCTGTCGTACTGCTCGGGGTTGAGTAGCTGATCTGCGGGATGGTTCCCCTTGATCCGGTCGAACTGGTCGTTGAGGAAGTTGTATGCCTCGGAGCGTCTTGGTTCGGGGACGTCGTACAAAACGACTATGCGGTAAATATCAGAATCCATGCGGCGGGATAGACCTCTGTCGGCGGTGGTAGGGCCAAAAGAGGCCGTACCAATCCGAGGATGGTACTGCCTTGAACTATTGAGGGACGAATAAGAGGTTGAGTTTTAATATAAATAGGAAAGTTACGATGCGTTGATCAAGTGATCGGCAGCCATCGTGAAGTAGTCCATTAGCCGTTTCTCAATCTCCGGATCCAGATCCTCGGCGGTCTCAACCGCTGTCGTCATATGACGTACCCATGCATCGCGCTCGGTTTGGCCGATGGTAAAGGGCATATGACGCATTCGCAGCCGGGGGTGACCACGATGATCGCTGTAGGTGGTGGGGCCGCCCCAGTACTGCACGAGGAACTGGGCCAGGTGCTTCGTGGCGTCGGTCAGATCATCCGGGGTCGGGTACATCGCCAAGAGTTCAGCGTCCGCCTTGACCTCGGCGTAGAACCGCGCGGCGAGACCGTTAAAGAACTCCTCGCCACCCACTGCTTCGTAGATCGTCTGTTCACTGCTCATCGGGGCGAGTATGCCAGACCTGGCCACCGCGATGTAGGTTGATGATCGCTCATGGACCCGCTGTCTCGCCCTTTCGTCATCTCATACCCGCTGTCTGAGCGGTACGAAGATGGTCTCGACCGAGGTCGGAATCGATGAGCGAGACAAGTTCACTCAGGCTGTTTGGCCGAGCCGCACGCGATGACTTTCGCTCCGCATCGTTTGTTCAGCTGCTGGCGCTGTTCGCCGTCTGCGTCTGGTTGGCGTTCGAGTGGGGTCCTGGCAACGAGATTGCGGTCCCCACCGTGCTCATGTCGATCCTCAACCGCATTCCCGGTTGGGAGGCAATCCTCATCATGCCGATTGCCGGCTTTGCCGTCGGGTTCGGTTTGCAGATGGTGTCCGGAATAATCGCCGCGGTCGGGTTCTCGATGTTGCACCACACGTCCAAAGCCGCCTGGACAACGCTGCAACGGTGGCGGCCCGATTCGGACTCGAAAGACTTTCTGGCGCTCGGCTGGGCCGGTCGGTGGGGCGTCGCGTTCTTCATTGGAACCACTGCCGTTGTGCTGATCCAGCTCTTCACCACCGGTGAAGCCAGGGCGACCAAACACCTGCGAGCCGTGCTCATCAGCGCGTCGCTCGTCGGGGCAACCATCGGCGCCATAGCGCTTGTGGTGTCAACGGCGGTGGTGCTCGGTCGCCGCTATCCCTCGGTGGAACCCTACGTGGACTCCACCGTCGACTTGCTGGCAAACCCACTGTTTTGGATTGGGCTGCTGCTCTCCGTCCTGCTCATCTCGCAGGTTTCGGGACGTCTTCGACCCGCTCGGGCGGAAGCGTGACCACGCTGGAGACGGGGCCGGGGGAGCGGCAGCGAGCGTCACGCCTGCCGCTGATGGTTCTCGGGGTTGTGGTGTTGAGCTGGGGAGCGGGCCCGGTGATCACCAAACTGATCACCGCGCCGCCAGTGGTCGGAGTGATCGTTCGCTTTGGGCTTTCAGTGCCGGTGCTGTTCGGCCTTGTTGCGCTGCGCGGCGGCAAGGTGTCGATGGCGACGTTCCGCAAGGCATCGCTGCCCGGCCTCGCGTTTGGGGTCAACCTGATCTTCGTCTTCGCCGCGGTGCAGGAGGCAACCATCGCCGTCATCGCCGTGTCGGTCGCGCTGCAGCCGGCGCTGTTGCTGTTCGTTGCGGGCCCGTTGTTTGGGGAACGACCGACGATGGCCCACGTCATGTGGACGTGCCTTGGCGTTGTCGGCGCCGCAGTGGTCATCCTCGGGGCAGGGGACGAGCTGCGGGCGTCGGGTCTTGGGATTCTGTTTTCGGTGCTGGCCCTGCTGACCTTCAGCGTCTACTTCGTCCTGACCCGCCTTGCCCGGTCAACCGTTGATGTTGACCCCGTCGAGTGGATGGCGGCAATCAACGTGTGGTCGCTCGTCGCTGCGCTGATTCCGGCGCCGTTCCTGATCGGCCCCGGCGACATCGGCCAGTTGGACTGGACCGACCTGTGGTGGTTGGTCGTCCTTGCTTACCTCACCGGCGTGCTCGGCCACGTCCTGATGAGTTGGGTGCACGGCTACATCGAAGCGGCCCGTTCCGCCCTCTACCTGCTCAGCATGAACCTGGTGGCGGTCAGCTTGGCGTGGCCGGTCCACGACGAGCCGGTGACGCTGCTGCAGCTTCTCGGAGGCCTTGTGGTGCTGGTGTCGGTTGCCTCGGTAATCAGACTGCCGCCGCGGGTTGATCCACGCCCGGCGAACTGACGTCGATCGACCTAACAAAGAAACTTTTTCGTGACGGGAACTTCCCTGTCCCAACCTCCGTTTGCTTTTGTACAGACAATCAAATATCCCGAATGGTTCGGGAATGAGGGAGGATTGACAGAGAAAATGCGTGTAGCAGTTATTGACGATGACGTGCTTACCCGAGCTGGTGCGAAGGTGTTGTTCGACGGGAACCCGTCGTTCACGCACTCGAGCACCTTTACCTTTGAGCAGGCACTCGCCACGCCGAGGGAACGATGGCGCGAATTCGACCGGATCGTGGTGGACGTACACGACCGCAGCCGAGAACGGCGAGAGGCCGGCACCGACGTCTATACCGGCGTTGAGATCATCGAGTCATTCCGGCGGGCCGGTGCCACCGCCCAGATCCTTGCGATCACCCCGACGAAGGCGAACCCGCTGCTGACCGAACGGCTGGTCCACAGTGGTGTGCACTTCGTCTATGAACGCTGGGACTTCGCCTCCGGCCGGGACCTCATCGAGGCGGTGCTGACGCCGTGCGAGAGCGCCCGCCCGAAGAGTCATCATCCCCGAGTGCTGCTGCAGGAAGGGGTCGGTCGTCGATCGAACCCGAACCATGCGATGGACGCCTTTAAGACGTCCCCGCTCTACGGCCGGGTTCGGCCTGACATCACCCAGCAAGCCACCGGGTCGCGTCGGGCGGCCACCCGGCTGCGGGACGAGGTCATCGCCACCGTTTTCGTCGGCAGCGGTCAGGATC
>CAZSTV010000134.1:0-4594 GCA_964609665.1 uncultured Acidimicrobiaceae bacterium | reverse complement strand
GTCCGGGACTACCTGCTGAAGCTGGCAGGCAGGATGGCGGTCGCCGAACGTCGGCCACCGGTATAGATCAGAATTATTTGCTCGACCGGGGTCTCAGAAATAGGATGCAGTCTCCAGACAGAACGGCCCGCCGACGTTCGTTCCTCATTGGCAACAAACTTGGCAGGGTTTTCTGAACCACCGAGAGCGTCAGGGGGTTTCGGGATGGAAGGGCATTTTTGGCCGGGCGGCTACACCGTCAAGTGTCGCGAGCACGGAATGAACCATGACGTGTTCATTCCGCAGCTGCGGCGCTTACTGAGACCGGGTCGAGCCGGGGACCGGCGGGTGTATGACTCGCTGGTTGCCGATGTTTTGCGGTCTGAGAATCCGCTCGACCTCTTTGAGGTCTCTCAACAACGGTCGGGTGTGTACCTCATTGAGGCGCTGTACCGGACCCACGTTGAGCAGGCGGAGTCCGGTGACGAGCGGGTGTTTTCCTCACTTGGTGCCCTCGGGTATTCACGGTGGGTTGCCTGGCGTCGGCTGCGCGAGGCCATTCGGGCCGGGTCCGTCGGGTACGGACGTGGTCTGGAGTCCTACGTCAGCTCGTCCAAGGACGCTGTCGCCGACCACGTGAAGGAAGGCTGGCGGCCTGATGACGGCAACGACGACGATGAGCTGACGGCGCTGCTGCCGCATACTGAGCGCCCGTAGCATCGGCGCCCAGGGCCAGGGCCAGGGCCACTTGGCGTCCGCTCACTGGGCGCCCGGTCAGTCGGCGTTGTCGCTCAGTCGGCGTCGTCGCTGAAGGGAACGGCGCGCACCAGGCCGTCGGGCACGCTGACAATGCTGTCGCCGCGGAGGCGGCCAAGCAGTCGTCCCGGGGCGAACTGATGGGAGACAGCGGTTAGGTGGGCAGAACCAACATGGAGCAGCTGTCCGTCGGCGAGGCGGAGGGTGAGGCCCTGTCGGGAGAAGCGGTCGATGGTGTGGCGGATCGTCTCGTTGGTGGCCGTCGACAGGTCGATCGTCGCCTCGTCCGGGTGTGGCCCCGGCCAGTACGAGCCGTCGCCCTGGGCGATGGCTCTTTGCCGGTGTCCGTCCAGGTCGTCGAAGAGCTCGTTCAGCATCGTCGGAGCGGTGGCCATCGCCCACAGGGTGAGGTCTTGCAGCGTGGGCTGCGTGTCGCCGTCGAAGCGACGTTGCAGGAGGATCTTGCCCGTATCGAACGTCTCGTCCAGGAGGTGAACGGTGACCCCTGCGCCGCCGCTGCTCGCGGTGGCGTCGTTTGCGTCGGCGTTGGCGCGGCCAGCATCGGCAAGGTGGACGAGTGGGTTCGGGCCTCGCCCTTCTGGGAGGTAGGAGGGGTGGACATTCACCATGGTGGCGATGTTCAGCTGCTCCACCGGAACGCGGTGACCGTAGGCAGCGGTGATCAGAACGTCCACACCGGCGTCGGCGAGTTGAGCCCAGCCGCCTCGTTCCGGCGGGCCGTGAAAGATCTTCGCTCCGGCGTTGCGGGCCAGGTCCTCGACCGTCGAGTTGTAGCGGCCATCTTCGGTCGTGAGGCAGAGCACCAGGTTGAGCTCGGCCCGCTCGGTGAGTGCCAACAGGCAGGTCGCAAACGAGTCGTCACCGGCATAGGCCACCCGCAATTCACGGTCAGACATCGAGTGTCACCTCGGCGTAGACCTTCTGAATGGTCTTGAAGTTCCGGCGGTTCCGCCTGCTGCCCTGCTTGGCCAGCGACCGGTACAGCCACGGCTGTTCCTTTGAAGGTCGGGCCGGGTGCTTCGCCAACGTCTCGACCGAGCGTTCGGTGGTCAGCAACGTCGTCGGGGCCCGGCCGTCGGGTTCGGTCCCGAGCGCAGCGGCCGTGTCCTGTCGCTGGGCTTCGCGCCCAAGCGACCCGATGAGAGAGATGACGAGTGCGGGGTCGAATTGCAGTTGCCGCGCGAGCACAACGTCGAGCAACGTCGGGTCTTCGCCAATCAACAGAAACTCACTGCCGTTCAACGGGGTGCCGTTCATTGGTCCGTCGCCTTGAATGGCATTGATGCCGTCGATGACGTGCAGCGTCGGAGCGGCTCGCTGTTGGATTACCTCATATATGGCCGGCAGAAGGTAGTGGCGTTCGCGAATTTTCGGGTAGCCCAACTCTGCCCCGCTGAGGTAGCCGATGCATGCTTTCTCTGCGCCGGACACCCCTGTCCGTCGGTGGGTCTTTCCTTTGCCGACCGAGATTGTTACTGCGGCTTCTTCGCAAAGCGATGCTATAGAGACTGAGCCGTCGAGAATTGGTTTTGCCGGAAGCTCGTTGAGGTCGATGACCTCGGCGCCGTATGACGCCGCAAGGTCGGCCCACCCGTGAGCCTTCGCTATCTCGACATAGTTCGCTTTGAATGCGGGACCGTCGCAGAGGACCAATTGATGGTCGGGGAATGCGGCTCGAAGTGAGGACAGCATCGATTCAAGCAATCGAATGTCTGGCTCATGGTTAGGGTCACGAAGATCTGCGGTCGAGGTCTTCAATACCACCGGGCCTCGCCGGTCGGCATAGGTCGAGGTGAACCGATCGATGTGCGTCCGAGCATCGGTCAATACACTGTCGACGCTTGTCGATGTTTCGACGACAACCAGCTCCGAGCGTGCGGCCCATGAGCAGGCGTCATAACTGGGAACGGTCTCCCCCTCTTGCACCCTGCAAGAATAGGCTCCCAAAGCCGCGAGGAGCGTGAATTTCAGCCGACCTGAGAGGCAGCGGGGTTGTTTTGCCCCTAACATAAGCCCGCTACCTAGTTAGTTCTTTGGAATAGTACAAATTCACCTGATGGGCGCATAAGGGGAGAGGGCTTCTTTCGTAGGCCTCCTGATGACTGCCCACCCGAAAGAAAGAGTCCATAGATGAGCCATCGTCGCCTCATTCCTGCTGCCGTGCAGCTTTCGATCACGATCCGAAGCTGGATGCCGGCCTCACGGAAACAGGTGGAGTTCTCGATGAGTGGAGTTGGCGGGACCTGAGGTGAGTTGACACTCGGACAGAGCATGCCCGGTAGTGGTCTATCGCCATTCGCCTAGCGGCGGAGTCGTCAGCGTTGACGTTATAGCGAGAACACTTGTGCCGGGATCCTGACGGGTTTCCGCACGCCCCTTGCCTTCTCGATCACTTCGCTCCTCTCGGCAGGTGCGTTTTCTATGACCCGGAACTTGATGCGATACCGATAGCCCAGCTTTGGTGCGTTGGTGGTCCAGATCAACATCCCGGACTCGGCCACCAGGTTGTCTGCTTCCAGTTCCGTTTCCCATGAGTCGGTGAAGCCCATCATGGCGAACGAAGCGAGAATCGGACGGTCGTCGACCTCGCCGAGGGTGTTGACTGGCGGGACGATGGAGCACGTTGGGTCGGCATGGCGCACCGCTACTTGCAGCTTCTCTGTCACGTAGGGGATATCGACGACGACGAATTCAAGCTCATCGGTCAGCGTTGCGGTCTTCTCGAACACCAGCTTGATGTCCAGCTTTGCGCGTGACTTGCCCTCTTCGAGACGGACCGGCACCGATAGGCGGCTGTAGTCGAGGTGTCGCTTCGTGGCCACGAGCGAGCGTCGTTCCTCGAATTGCAAGACCGAGCTGTTTGTAACGTCGTCACCGTCCACCGTCACGCTTCGTATCTTTAGGGGGAACGTTGGGGCCGGGGCGCTTTCGTCTGCGTCCTCGTCTTCGCCAAAGCCGCGGTCGTCGGTGATGATGGGGAACTCGAACAGCTTCCACCCCTGTCGGAGACCTTTGTCGATTTCGAACTGCCAGCGAAGGCTGATGTGGCCAGACGGTTCGATGGTGAATGTGTCGGATCGTGAACGAAAGCGGATCAGGGTTGGCACTGAGTCTCGCAGAATCTCGTCGCTGCGAATCTCCTGAGCCGCTTTGACGTACTGCAGAACGAACGAACTGCCGATGAGTACCAGCAGGCTCATCGATGCCAGCACGATGATGGCAAAGCCAATGATGGACGCCCAGCGCTCACTTACCGGTCCTTCGATCTGAGTGATGGCGGCGCCGACAATGGTGATCAGCGCAGTCACTATTGCGACGAGAAATGCTCGTACTGCTTCGTTTCGATCTTTCATAGTTGCCACCTCCTCAGGTGGTGATGACGATGGTGCGGGTAGGGCTGACGTCGCCCGGTGGTGACCGTGGACGGTGCGCTGCGGTGCGTCGAATAGTGGAGCGGTGCGTGATGAGCGCGACGAACTAGACGAAACATGCGTTGCCTCCTCCGTGGGTCGAACCATTAGGCGAGGTTCTCCGACATCGTTGGCGGCTGTACCTCATGGCCGGAACTGAAGGTCCGTAGTGAGGTTTTTTTACGTTATGTAGAAGTATTGGGCAGTGTCAAACCCGAAAACCAGCCGATATGGTGCCTCGACCTCGTCGATCAATAGCAATGTGCACCCCGAATACGAGTTGGCAATCGAATACTTGTAGCCCCTTGATGCACAAAGTATTCAAACGGTTGCATCGAGGTCTGTGGCGAATGTCCGTGTTAGAGCCGCTAACCGCCCGATTCTGGCGGAAGTGGCCAGTTGGCAGTCTTGGCAGCGCCACGTTGGTT
>CAZSTV010000133.1:6434-15999 GCA_964609665.1 uncultured Acidimicrobiaceae bacterium | reverse complement strand
ACCCTCTCCCCGTGTGGGTGAGAGGGCGTTCTGCCTCTAGTTCATTGGTGAGGCGCTGGCTCCGGGGGTGAGGCTCGAACTCACGACCCACTGATTAACAGAACGTAGACCGCTGCTGCCCGCAACTACCCACTAGCCATTCTAAGGCTCTGTCAGAGCCAGTTCTCCGGATCCGTAGGGCCTTCGACTATCCACCGTTTACCACTGTTTTCAGAGCTGATGTTCTCACTCTGTTCTCAGTCAGTATTCAACACCCACCGTCGAGGCGCTGGCCCCCTAGGCATTCCGCACTATCGAAAGTAACGGCTCTTCTACTCAACGTTGCCCCAACTCTGGCACAGCTATCGAACACTCATACCGGTCGTCAGTCGTTCCGTCGAACCTCGAGACAATCAACCGACGGGTCGTGCGCCAGCCCAGGCGCCCGAATCCCTGATGCTGGGGCAACGCAGCCAGAGAGCATTCTATTGCCCAGAGGCGCATCAAGCGACACTGTCGACTTGTGTCCGGACTCATCGTCTGAGCACACCCCGGAACTATCAAACACAACGAATGCATAGATCACGACCTCGGCATCATCCTCTGTCACCTCTAACCCATCAAATGATACGCACGTACTACCGTTCGTATACGTTTCTAAGGCCAAGGTTGATCCGCTTGGAGGCTCATCAAGCCACCAATCACTCCGAACTAGATCGCCCTCTGCCCCACAGCTCGCGGCGGGCAGGGCGAGTAGCAGGATTGTCCGAACCAGCCAAGAGTTCTTGGTTGACCTCGGCGTGTAGCCGCCTCTGCGTCGGATCTGACGCAGATCTGGGCTAGCTCGCAGCCTTCTCAACGGGCTCCATGTTCGGGATCAATCCGCGGAAGACCCCCAGGAAGGAACACGCCCGCAGCAAGCCCAGTCCAAGGACTCAGGAACATATCTGGCCATCGTATGCGCTACCGCCAAGCCAGTAGCGGAGGCTGAACTCGGACCCGAAAATAACACTCCAGACGATGTCGTCCCAGCCAAGAGTGTTGTAGGTGGCTAGCCAACTGCTTTGTTCGGTCGAGGTGGCGTCCCGTCCAAGTGCACCCCAGTAGAGAAGCCTAATCTGTTGCTTCTTCTGGTAGTCACTCGTCGCCGGGTTCACCGACTGGAACTCTGGACTCGTTAGATAAAATGCCCACAGGGTGTCCCGGGCATCGGAGATATCGCAGGAACCACCGTTGATAGTCCACCGCCAATAGTCGAACGACGCCTGAGCGGGGAATCGACCGAAAGCAGTCATGTAGAGTCCAAGAATCCAATCACGTCTACTGTCGTTTACGTTAAAGATTTGCATTCCGGCCTGCACATCACCTAGGTGTTCGACCGAACTAAAGAGTTTCTGACCAACGGGGCAGGCTCCGTTGCAGGTAGACGAGTGCATTCCAGCCACTTTCTCGGGCTGAAACTTCATATGGACCGGGCCGCCACTATCCCCTGGAGCGGATACATATCCAGCCAGTACTTGATCCACAAACAGAACCCCATCCAAGGTTTGTGCCGTACCGATATCAGTTACTTGGCCGCATGATGGTGAGGTGGTCTTCCCCGTTCGGCAGACCTCAGAATTCAGCAATACTGAGTTTCGATTCTGAGTGTAAAATATTCGGTACCCGTTGTTTCCCAAGACTCGCATTCTGTTGGTCACGAGGTGGTCTTGAGTGTTGAGCCGACGACCATCAAAGCGGGACAAGGTATACCATCCCCAAGTTCCTCCGGCATTGCCGACGTGAGCATCGACGTTCCGTGTCAAGCTATCCCACGACCTAAGTTGCGCATCGAAGTTTGCGCTGCCGCGGCAATGCCCGGCCGTGAGGTAGCTTTTGGTTGCGCCGTTGACCACTGGCAATCCGAGAGAGCAAGAGTTGTTGCTGTTGGAGTAGTCGATCTCGACCCCAGCGCGTAGCGGTGGGCATCCTTTGGCCTCACATGGCGCTGCCTCACCCTTAACGACATTGGGCGGCTCGAAGATGAGTACATCGGCCGCCCGGTCGTCAAGGGCCCGGTCTCGCAAGATTTCGTAGTCCAACGACTGAACGACGACCGCATTACGGGCGATCGAATATCCCGCGCTATGAATCCTGCCCACACTGAGTGCATCAAGAAGCGACTCGGGCAGGTCGGCGGGAAGCGCACCAATCTCTCTGGTCTGGCTTGCCTGTCGTATTTCACTGCTAAGAGCCTCAAGCTCGGCCCAACTGTGATCAACGACGACAACTTCCACACGCAGATCGATGATTGGATGCTCACGCACCGCTAGTTCCGCCGAATCCCTACCAGGTTCGGTGACCCACAGCGTGAGGCCTGATCTAGTAAGGCCATCTTCCTTAGACCAGCTTAGTGAACCGCCGGCGTAGTAGTCTTTCGAAGAGATATCCGCGAGCAATACATCGAGCTGCGCATCCTGTTTCCTGATCGTATCAAACTTGCTCTGCTCCTCGGGCGTCAGCACTGTCCCGTAGGTACGAATCTGTTGCATGGAGTTCGGCGTCGAAACTAACCGTGCCACCAGCTCTCTTCCAATGGGCAATCCGAGAGCCGAACGAGCTTCAGTCTGTAGCCTTACTGCATCCTGATCGCTGGCCGGTATAGCCCCCATCTGATACTCCGGAGGCGACTCCACCTCGAGCACTTGACGTGGTAGCTCATCCGAGAGACTGTCTGCGGATTCAGGTGCTGGAGATATTTGGACCGCATCCGGGAGTCCTTCAGATTCGTCATTCACAACCGGCAAGTTCTCGGCTTCCGGAACGTCAGGATCCGCTGACGACACGGTGGCTAACGGCCCTGCCATAACTACGGTGAGAAGGATTAGCGCAAGAAGTCCACTTGAGCGAGATTTTCCATTCATTTATGTGACCTCTAAGTCTAGACTTGATCAGTATCCATATGAGGATCTAACTCTTCTACGTCACCGACACAAGCGGACGGCGAACTCAAACGAGTCGCTAGACCATTGAGGTCAAATAACAGATTGCCGCGGCGAGACTGGAGATTATCCTGCTCGAAGTTTGCGCGAACGTCAAGTTCTCCATTGGGAGATTTGTACAGTTCTCAACAGACCCACCATTGCCAACCGTCAAATTGTTGGATTCCTTCTGCGCCCTCAGACAGTCGAGCATCAGAGAACCTGCGAAGCCAGAAGTTCCGTCCGATTCACTCGATGATCTCTCCGGCTCCGACGAAGCGAAGTATCGCAGGGTCATCGAAGACCGCTGTGATAATCGAGATCGTACGGCGATCGGCCACTGCGAGGCCGACTGTGATCCGGTTTAAGGAACTGTCTCGCCCACTGCTTAGAATGGGTCCGACAGGGCTATGCAAACCCTCGCTGAGGAGACGAGCATGAGCAGCGTCCAGCTCCGTCGTAGAGTACTTCACCGCTTGAAGGCATGGTTCCGAGTCGAGGGTCGCGAGTTCGCTCCGGACGTCGGCTAGGTGTTCGCTCGGGACGAAGAGGACCGCGCCACCATTGTTGCCCTCGTAGCTAACTCCGGCCGTCCGATCTGGGTTTGCGTCGGCATAGAGGGCAAGCGCGTCATCGTTGACGACATCGACGATTCGCTCACAATCGTGCGGCTGGTTTTGGGACTGCTCGTCGCCGATTCGCTGCAGCTGAGTGCTCGCTTCGTCCCCTATCAAGGTAAGTTGACCATCGACGGGGGGCCACGCAACGGTCACCGAACGTGTTCCCCAAGTCACGTCGGTGCTCGTTTTGGTCCATCCTTCCGGATCAAGACCATCGACCACCGGCCCGGCGCACTGAGGAGGTTCTGACTCGGCGACTCCTCCTAGGCAGAGCTCTAGTCCGTTACCGGAGTCGATTAGTGTTGAGGTGAACCGAACAATTGTTGCCTGCTCCGGTAGAGCATCGAGATCAGTCCGAGTTAGCACGACTGTGTCCTGGAACTCGAAGCGGCGCCCGACCGTTTCGGCTGGAGCAGTGCGAGATTCGGCGTCCATGGCAGGTTCCAGCTTGAGTTCGGTCGCCGCCAGTGTTTGGTCATCCGCCGATGCACACCCAATACACATGACCGCTGAGAAGGCGAACGACCCAAGAGTCCTAAACTTCTGAAAACCCATTGGTGCAGCTCCTTGATGAGGTCCTACGAATACCATCGGTGCCAACTGGCTTTTAGTTGAGTCGACCGAGGTTGCGTCGTTCAGGGCCGTCCTCGAACAGGCTGGTTGACCGGATTGACGAACCGGTGTTGTCACTGGACGACTGCAGGAAGCGCCACTGCACCGACCAGGACTTCGCGGCGGCCCCGATTGATCTCAAACTTCAAGGAATCTCGGCCGCTTCCTCCTTGGCAACTCTCGCCCACATGGTAAGACGACCATCACGAGTTGCCTAAGGTTCCATGGAGGCAGTTCAGTCGAACCGCTGCGAACCTCTTGAGCTACTCCGCTCGATCGGTTTCGAGCAGTGAATACAGCTCGCTGTCTCGCCAAGCACCGTTGGTGAAGACGTGGTCTCGAAGTAGACCCTCGTACCTGAAGCCGATGCGCTCGACAAGGCTGATAGATCGTTTGTTTATGGGACCGATCGCCGCGGTGATTCGATGCAATCCGAGAGTCTCGAATCCGAAATCGATCATGGTCGAGGCGGCGTCGCTGGCGTAGCCGTGGTGCCAGTGGTCAGCATGAATTGCATAGCCGAGCTTGGCTGCCTTGACTCCTGATAGCGCCAGGCGGATGAAGCCGATCACTGTGTCATCGTCATGGCTGGTGATACCCATGTAAAACTCGGTGCGTGGTTCCGCCGATGCGAGTTCAGCGGCTTGTTCCATGAGAGCTACGGCCGCTTCGTGCGGGCGTGAGTCGAAGGACATGAACGTTGTTACTCGGTCATCGCCGATTATCGCTGCGCAGTCGTCAGCGTCGTCCATTCGGAACTCTCGTAGTCGGGTTCGTTCGCCTGTCAGGATCATCGCTGATCAGTCTAAGGAGCGATGGCCACCAAGGGAGTACGTGAGAAGGCTTCTAGCTCCAATTGAAGATCAGTAACGGCCTGAGATGATTCTGCCTTACCGAGTGCTTTGTGCACTTGCTCAGCGCTGGAGACGATGCCGTGGATGCGGCGACCGGGTTCAAGTTCGAGCACCGGCTCCAATGCTGCGGCGGCTCCGTCGATCTCGCCTTTCATGATTCGGGCGATGGCCAGATCGGCGTAGCTTCCTGCTTGATCGCTGAATGACCAGTCTGGTGCGGAGGTATCGCTGTACGCGGACAACGCTTGTTCTGAGTACTGTTCGGCGTCGTCGGCAGCGTCAGGCAGCAAGGCCAGTGCATCGGCTGCATAGTAGAGCTGGCGACTTCGGCCGAAGGTACAGATGCCTCCGTACATGTCGATCTCATCGAACCGGACGCTCTCTGCTGCGGCTTCGCTTCGGTGGATCGCTTCTCGAGCACCGGCGGAGTTTCCGAGTGTCGCCCATGCCCTCGCCTCGTTGGCCGCGAGCCAGACACCTGTTGTGTTTCCGGCAAGTTCAGCAAAGACCGTTCCCTCCTGGGCGTATCGAAGCGATTCGTGGGGCCGCTTCGACCAGTAGGCCACGTACGACTGGAGACCACGTATCCATGCTCGAAGTCCGTCGTGTTCCGCGTGATCGGCACACATGAACCCGGTCCGTGCATGAGTGAGAGCTGAGTGGGCATCGCCCATGTCGTGGGATGCTTTGGCAAGGATGCCGCTTACCACTCCCCCGAGCATGTAGAGCTGCGTCGACTCCGTTGCCCGGTGCCGTCTATCCAGGAGCGTGAAGACGGTGTCCTGCGTTTCGACAAGATCGGTCAGGATCTCGCCGAGTGCCCTTTGGGGATAGGACACGGCGATCTCTCGCAGATCGCCTTGCAGTTGGTCGATAGCTTCGCTGGCTACGTACTCCCCGGTATCCAACGTGAATTGGCGGGCTCGTCGAACGGTCACGGTCAGTAACTCCTCTTGGCTTCGGCCAACTTGTCCAAGCTCATCGGGGATGAGCAGGCCGTTAGCGGGCCCAATAGTTGTGTTCGCAGAAACCCAGGGCTGTAGGAGATCTGCAGCTGACCGGCCGAACAATTCCTGCAGAACCCGCTGGGACTGAGCACGGGTACCGGTTCGTTCTCCCGATGCGAGGCGACGCAAGTGTCGGGGACTGAGCGTGACGCCCAGACCCATCTTCTCGGCCAACTGGTCGAACTGTGCACTGAGTTCCTCGTAGCTCAGTCCCTGTTGTCGGATCACGTGCTCAAGGACCGTGCGGGGTTCGACCTGCCAGTTAGTCATTTTGCGTCCCTTCGATCGGCGTGGGCGCTTCGGATAGGGCTTCTGAAATCCACCCTAACCGAGGCTGAAGGTGGGGACCATGGCCACGTTGGTCCAATTTGGTCCACCTTGGCCCATTGCCGTTCCTTCATGGTCAATCGTAGACCAAATTGTGGTCCAATATGGCTCTTATCTGTCCTAATTGGTCAGTAGCTTTGACCATTTTTATTGGCGATATTGGAATGAGGACAACGGACGGAAGGACGGGACAAATGAACGAGTACCTGGTGGTCTTCGGTGCTGGAACCAGCTGTGGCATTGGCCTCAGTTTCTGGTTCTGCAATCAGCGTGAGAGATTTCGAAGCCCCCGCTACTACCGCCGCCGAGCCGGGGCAGTCAGCCGGGGCGGGCGCCGGTAGTCGAAATAACTTGTCGACCGATCCGCAATCTAATGAAAAAGGACTCTCGGAGATGACCGCAATAATCCTTGCAAGAATTCAAGATCCAGCACTAGTCGATTTAGTGGACTCTCTTGTTGCCGCTGTCGATACTGACCGGAACGAAGAGGTTGAGCGGTTGCGCGAGGCCCTGGAACCGTTCGGCGCCGCTGGGCTATTCGGCGACGAGCTTCGCTTGAACGGAGCCCCGTCGACCGAGTGCGGTTCGTGTGTTTGTGAGGGTTGGTTATGACCGTCGCATCTGTTTCCGATCCGTCGTTGTTTTTCGATCGTGGTGTCGAGTTTGTGGAGCGTTCGCATCTGCCGTCGTTCACCGCTTCTGACAGCCGGGCTCGAATTGTGGGTGAGTGGGTCGAGTTTTGTCAGGACTGTGGTTTGTCGGTTCCGAACACGACCGGCAACCGGTGGGTCCCTCGCCTTGTCGGCCTTGTCCGTGACGGTTCGTTTGAGGTGTATGACATCGAGCTACCCGGGTTGTTGGGAACTCGTGTCGAGTTGTTGTCGGAGATGCTGTTGACCAGCCGTCGTGCGATGTCTGAGTCCACGGTTGAAGTCAGGCCCGGTGTGTTTCGGGTTGTGTTGAACTTCACCGAACTCGCCGAGGTGCTGTCGTTCAACCCCGCCCTTATCCCCACATCGGCTGATGAGGTGTATTTGGGTCAGACGTCGTTAGGTGGGCCGTTGGTGTGGGATTTGTTGGACAAGTACCACGGCCTGATCGTCGGTCAGTCCGGCGGCGGAAAGACCGAGGCCGCGGCGATGGCGTTGATGCAACTGCATTTGAAGGGCTGGGAACTCGTCATCCTCACCCCCACCCACGACGACCCGGCTTTCAACGTGTTCGCCGAACTCGGCCACACCGTCATCGCAGGCGCCGAACCATCGGATATTGCGGCTGCTCGTGTGGTGATGGAAGAACAAATGAGCCAGGTCCCGGTCCGTGAACGAGCGAAAGCCGCTGCCGGTCACGACTGGTTCCAAGGTCGCCCGTCGATACTGGTGGTCGACGAGTCAGGCGATTTCCTCGAAGACCGCAAATGGGAACCCGGCCAGGTTCGGGATGATAAGCAGGCGATCCGGGTTAGCACGGATTTTCGGGCGAGGCGTGGCCGCAAGATCCGCCAACACCTCCTCATCCTGGTTCAAGAGCCGTACGCCCATAACTTCGGCACCCCGGAAACGTTGCGTCAGTTGTCGTTTCGGTTGGCGGTGACGGGGTTGGAGCAGGCGTTTCAGCCGATCGTGTTCCAACGCTCAACCGAACACATCCCACCCAACGTGCGCCGGGTGTTGTCGAACCCTCGCACCCCGAAAGGGCGGGGCGTGTCACGAGGCGCGAAACCAACCGCTGGTGATTCGTTCTCGGTGGTTGATGACATCCCGGTCCAGGTGGCCTGGTGCCCGAAAGAACAACGCACCGCACTCCTCACCCAACCAACGGCGGTGGCAGCATGAGCGACGGTCGTACCCGGTTCCAACCACCTGGACCTCTCACGCGTCGGGCTCGTGGGCTGGTGTTGAACACCCGCCCGGTGTTCCAACGATTCCGCAACACCCCACCCATCCGCCTCGCTATCGCTATCCGCTGGCTGGCCTGGCTCGCCTGCGGCTGGCCCCTCACCACCATTCCAGTCATCGCGCTGGTGGCCCTCGTCTCGATGCAGGTCCCGCTGCTCGCTGGTGTCGCTGGTTTGGCGGCGGTGTGGCTGGTGAGCATGGACCGCCACCAAACCATCGCCGCACTCATCGTGATCGTGTCGGTTGGTGGCCTTGGTAGGTTGACCTGGTCACACGGCGAAGTCGCCCCGCAAGCGTTGGCCATTGTCGTAGCGATGGCGTGGGCCTGGGACTTGCTCCTAGCGGTCGGGTGGGGTCGGTTTCGGTTGCATCGCTGGTGGTGCGAACTCCGCCGTGGCCTCCCGATGCGATACGCGATCGTGGCCGCCAAATCAACCCGCATCCAAGGCGCCATCGATGGCGAGGAACAGTTGGCTTCGGGGAACCGGCCGATCCTTGACCACCCCGCCGTCGGCCGTCTCGCACGGTTCGAAGCCAACACCGCTGTCACGTACTGCACCGTCCCACCCGGCCGCAACGCATCAGCCTTGCAGGATGTGTTGACATCGGTTGCTGCTTCGTTTGTTCGTGTGGTCCGTATGGATCTGGTGTTCACCGACGACTTCACCACCTACGGCTTCCTCGTCGTCACGTTCGACAGCACCACCCGCCCAGGTCCACGACCAGGCCGAGGCCGTCGAATCAAACCCGTTGCCTCTCCGCCCCATGGGGTGTGGGGTCGTGTGAAAGGAACCCTGCCATGGACCGGCAAACCCGCAAAGCCCGCAGCGATGAGCGGCGAAACCGTGGACACGTCCACGACGCCATCACCGACCCTGACGTTCACCCCTTCCGAGAACTGCTCTTGGAATGGGTTCTCGACACCGGCGACAACGAACAAGACTTCGCCACCCGATTCAACGGCCGTGAAGAACGGCCATGGCCAGACCCCGACCGATGGCGCAACTCGCAACGCTGACAGCCTGGCGGTGCCCGCATGACCCAAACACCAGTTGACCGGATCGGGTACGACGAAGCCGCCCATCTGATCCGGCGGATCAAAGCCATGGCCGAACCACACCGAAAGCGACTCTTCGCCCAGTGCGCAGCTAAAGCGTGCCCCGAACTCGTCGCCCGCAAACAACGTGAACGAGCCGCACTCTACGACCAGAGGCGGGCAGCGTGACCAGCACCGAACTTCACCGGCTCCGTCGACGGGTCCACGCCGTCTTGGCTGCCGCTCTGTTGGCATCAGTCGCAGCAAACATC
>CAZSTV010000133.1:1356-6424 GCA_964609665.1 uncultured Acidimicrobiaceae bacterium | reverse complement strand
GTGCTAGGTCGTGCACCGCTGGCGTCGGGTTGGGCGGGTCGTGCCGCTGCCGGTGCTGCCGCTCTGGTCGCGTGCGTGGCGGCGTTGGCGTCGTTCTCGCATGTCCGTCATGTTGCGCTCGAGGTCGGGGAATCAGAACTCGTCGCCTGGGTTCTCCCACTCTCCGTGGATGGACTCGCAGTGGTCTGCTCTGTCGCCCTCGTCGAGATCAACCGCCAACTCCGCAACCCAACACCAACCCACGCCGTCGAAGCGGCCACGGACCCCGATGCGGTCACTACTTCTGATCGAACTCCAGCACCTTCTGCGTCGGTGAATGGTCATCGGCCGTTGGTGTTGTTCAACAGCTCTACCCCGAACAGTTCGGAGTAGTAACCAAAACACAAGGGAAACCAAGACCAGTGAATTCAGTACCTATTGACCCAGCAGTGTTCGACCAGTGCGTACGGGCGATCATCGATATCGAACCCGTACTCGACTTCGAAACCCAGCAACAGAAAACCGACCGAGACGGCGCAGCCAAATGGCGGCTGCAGCTTCTCTACAAAGCACCAACCGCCCGCAAACCCGAAGTCGTCGAGGTCGGATTCGCAACCCCAGACCGGCCAAACCCCGGGCCGACCGACCGGCCCGTGTTCGCCGGGCTCATCGCACGGCACTGGGAAAACACCAACGACTACGGCACCAGTTCCGGCATCGCACTCTCAGCCGACACCGTCACATTCCGCTCACCACCATCAGCAGCAAGGGAGGCAGCCGCCGCCTAAGCCAGACCATCAACTAGACAGTCGGCCCCTGGCCGAGCAGCCAACTTTGCACGGTTACTGCTCGGTCCGGGGCCCTAACCACTCAGGAGCGTAAACCCTCATGGCTGACACACAGCCTACTTCACTGATCCGACCGGCAGAGATCCTGGACCCGTACCCCGAGCGTGTTAGCCACCTCGTGGGTGTCCGCCAAACAACACACCTCACCGCCGTACCCGACCTAACCCAACCACCAATCCCAGCAGCCACAGAGGCTCACACCCCCTTCGGCGCGTCTCTCCCCCACCCGACTACCCGAACCTGTCGATACCGGGCACCGATTGCGGCCACGGTGGCAACGATCTTTGGGCAAGCCGTCCTGGGTGCGCTGATGGCTACACGAACGGTCGACCCCGTCCTCGGCCTGGCGATCTTTGTCGGATGGCTGCTCTGCGGTCTCGGCTTGATCTTCGCTCAATGCGTCCAGCTTGCGAAGGAGACGGCATGAACGACACGGACACGCAGACAAGTCGACGCACTCGACACAGCAACGACAGCGACCGGAAGCGGTGCCATGAACTGCGGCGAGTTGGTTTGAGCTGTGGGTTGACCTGCACGGGACTGGGAGCTGGAGCGAGGACCGAGCGGAGCGAAGGCCCGCAGCGAAAGCGACCAAGGCGCATGGGCTTGTTCTTATGCCATACCTGCGAACACCCTCAAGGAGCCGCCAAGTGAACACAGCACCAAGCATCCTGGGCGACAGAGTTGCGGAGGCGTTACCGCCGCCGGTTCTCAGTTGGCCCGAACACGTTGATGCACTCGGCTTCGCCAGCCGTGAAGCAGTCGAGTTCGCAGCGTCCTGGTTCGAACACCGCACCGAGAACCACCGACGACTGATCCAACGAGACCCGATGGTGCCGGTGCGTGATGGTGAGCGGGGTCGGTACGTCACCGTTGCGAACGGAGCCAACGGTCCGGTGTGGATCGACAAGGGCACCGGCGAAATCGTCCCCGAACCGAAGACAGAGCGAGCTGAGTTGGACACGGGGTATTTCGTCAACACCTTCGGCAGTGAAGGGCGTCACCGGACCGAGATGGCCCCGCTGGACTACCGGATTGTAATCACACCCGGCACGGTCGGGCTCCGGGTCACCGACCCACGGGACCACAGCGACCCCTACTTCGCTGACATCGAAATCGACGAGGAAGGAAACGTCGTGAAACGCAAGATCCCAACCAGAGAACCAATCACCGAATTCTCCCAAAAATCGAGGATCCGGCTCATAAGGCGGTGCCTCTCGATCCCCTGGGGGGAATACATCGGCCCAGACGAACGAATCCACTTCGTCACCGTCACCGCACCACCCGACTGGCGAGCCGTGTTCAAAGACCGACGCTGCGGATACAAAGCCCTCCGCTCGTTCCAAGACCGCTTGAAGTACGCCACCGGCAAAGACGCCCGTGGCTTCTGGAAACTCGAATTCCAACGACGAGGCGCACCCCACTGGCACCTCATCCTCATCACACCCCGTACCATCGACGGCGAACGAATCACGAAGTGGATCTCCAAAGCCTGGTACGACTCGGTCGGCTCCGGCGACGAGAAACACCTACGAGCCGGAACCAACGTCGACGTCCAGCAGTCAGTCAATGCATCGGACGCTCTCCGACTTGCGCTCTACTTCGCCGGATACTCCACCGCCAAAGACAAGGAATACCAGCACAAGGTCCCTGAGCAAGGCTGGGTCGATGAGAACGGGTCGTCCGGCCGGTTCTGGGGCTACTTCGGCGTCAAACCAGCCGAACAGGAAGTCCGCATCACCCCTGACGACCTCATCCAAACGAAGCGCCTGCTTCGAGCACGTGAACGAGCACAACGAGGAACCGTCCAGTTCGACGAACTGTCCGAAGCGAAACAGTCCAAGTGGCTGGCTCGTGGCCGCCGACCTGACGCGTTCGGACAAATCTCGGTTCCCCTTACCAAACAGCGAACCGTGTACCGGACCCTGCAGAAACTCGACCGCACCGGGCCGAACCCGGAACACGGGCCGGACCCGATCGAGATCCGCTCTGTCAGACGACGCAGACACACACGGTCGCTTACCGGCCCCGAAACCGGATGCACCGCCTTCGTCAACAACGGCCCGACACTCGCCGTCAACATCGCCCGAACCCAAACCGAACCAACGCCATGGCCCAAAGGCCAAAGGAGGCAACTTCCATGATTGACATACCGATGTCCGCCGAAGGAATGATCGATATCGCCGGTGCGGCTGAACGTCTTGGCGTTTCGCATCGTTTCATCCGCAGGCTGGTATCCGAGCGTCGGATTCCGTACTACAAGATCGGTCACTACATTCGATTCGACCGGGACGAGCTAAACGACTGGCTTTGTACCCAGCGGCGACCGGTCGCTACGAGCCGAGCGGCGTAGGGGTTCTCATGCCAAAGGCTGTTGGTGTTTATCGGGCTGGGAATGGGACTTGGTACTTCAAGATTCGTGCTCCCCGGGATATAGATAGCGGAGATGCGAAGCAAATAACTCGTCGGGGATTCCGGTCGGCGGCGGAAGCTTCGCAGGCGAGAGCCGACCTCGCAGCCCAACTACTACGAGATCCTCCTGGGGTGAGCAAGTCCGATCTGACGGTGAGTTCGTTGGTGATGCGGTACCACGATGAGGAAGAAGCGATGAACCGTCTGTCGGAACGTACCTTGTACGACCAGCGGGGGTACCGACGAAACTACATTGATCCAACAATCGGGGCGCATACTGCGGCGGAGGTAACGACGACTGCCGTTCGAGAATGGATGATTGGTCTCTCTAGGGCTGGTGCAAGCACAGGAACCCCGCTGAGTCCGAACACGGTTAGGCTCGCTCGGTCGCTGCTCCGGAAGGCCTTTGTGTACGGCGTCGCAACCGGTGTCGTACACGACAACCCGGTCGATGCCGTGAAGCCGCCCAGGATGCGCAAAACGATTCCCGCCCATTGGTCGCCTGACGAGGCTCGTCAGTTCTTGGCTTTCTACGAGGGCGATCGACTTTACCCGCTCTGGGCCTTCATGCTTAGTTCAGGGGTGCGGGTGAGTGAGCTGGTTTGGCTTCGCTGGCCCAACATCGACCGAGAGGCGGGTCTTGCTCGGATAAGTGATTTGCCGACGGTGATCGGCTATGAGTTGAAGCGGTCCGATGGAAAGAACAACAGCGCAATCCGAACCATCGATCTTGACGTGCGACTCCTGGAGATCTTGGAGTTGCAGGCCAGATTGCAGTTCCTCGAGCAGCAGAACGACGGCTACCTGGTAACGGACTTCGTATTCACCAAGCCAGGTGGAGATCATTACCATCCACACACGATCTCGAAGACCCTTGGTCGAGAGACTGAGCGGCTAGGTTTGCCTCGCCTTACCGCCCACGGACTACGGCATACGTGCGCCACGCTGATGCTCGCTGGTGGAGTTCAACCCAAGGTCGCCGCCGAGAGGCTCGGTCATGCAGACACTCGCATGTTCTCGAACGTCTATAGCCACGTCACCGAGACAATGCAGCGGGAAGCGGCTGACAAGCTCGGTCAAATTCTCTTCGATTCAACCGAAACTAAGCCCGAAGACCGTCAAGACCATACCGACGATGCTCATCGCTAGACCGGCGGCTGTCTGTTGGAGACCGAAGCCGTCGACGCCTGTCAACGCATTTTGAAGTCCAGTCACCTCGCTCGTGGCTTCGCGGATTCGAGAGCGCAGCTCTTCATCGGCTGCTCTTAGCTCCAGGGTTGCGTCCCGAAGAGCCCCTTGGGCTTGGCGCCGGGTCTCAACCAATTCATCGTCAATCTTCTCGACGTAGGCACTGAGAAAGTCGAGGCGTTCTTCAACACACGCATTCGGGCCCGGGGGCCCGGGTCGGGTTCTTCCGAATGCCTGTACGTCCAGTTGCATACGGGCGTGGGCTGTGAGCGGGTGAATAGTGATATCTCGTGGTCGGCGCAGCACGGAGTGCCGAAACCACACCAGGAAGCTGCGTCCGAAGTCTCGCCACAAAGAGTGGCGCGCGAAGATCTGACGATAGGTGCTCGTCAGACCGAGGACAGCGCCGACGGTGCCCACCATCTGAAGCCAGATGCCAATAGCGGCGATCCATGGATACAAATGTCTAGCTCCGCCGATCGGGCTGAGAAGGGCCGCATACAGGCCGTAAGCCTCCGGGATGTTCTCAGTTTTGTTCTCAGGCTAGAAGTTCGATGCGTCTTGCCTGGCTCCTGCAGGTCTGTGACCTGGGAGAATGTGGCTCCGGGGGTGAGGCTCGAACTCACGACCCACTGATTAAC
>CAZSTV010000133.1:0-1346 GCA_964609665.1 uncultured Acidimicrobiaceae bacterium | reverse complement strand
CTGAGCTACCCCGGATTGCGATCGTCAGGATAGCGGATGGAACGGCCCGCTGAACACCATTTGAGCGACTCTCGGCGAAATCGTGGCAGGTTGAAGCGCACCCGCCCCAGCCCGGACCAAACAAATCAGTCGAGGTAATCCCGAAGGCGGTCGCTCCGCAACGGGTGGCGCAGCTTGGCGAGCGTCTTCGATTCGATCTGGCGAATCCGCTCCCTGGTCACGCCAAATTCCTTGCCGACCTCTTCGAGCGTCCGTGGCCGACCGTCTTCCAGGCCGAACCTCAGCCGCACCACCTCGGACTCACGTTCGGAAAGGTCCCCAAGCACATCTCGAACGGTCTGCTCGAGCAGCTTTCGTGCGGCGAGATCAAGCGGCGCTGCGCCCTTGTCTGCGATGAAGTCCGCCATGGAGGTGTCGTCCTCGTCCCCGATGGGAGTGTCGAGCGACAACGGGTCCTGAGAAGCGATGCGGAGGATCTCCTCCACCTTTTCCGGTGGAAGATCAACCTCTTCGGCCAGCTCCGGAATGGTGGGATCGCGCTCCAACTTTGCGCCGAGCATCCGCTGGGCCCGCAGCACCTTGTTGATGGACTCGACCATGTGGACCGGCACCCGAATGGTCCGCGACTGATCAGCGATTGCGCGGGTGATCGCCTGGCGAATCCACCACGTTGCGTAGGTGGAGAATTTGAAGCCCTTGGTGTGATCGAACTTCTGCACCGCCCGCATCAGCCCGAGGTTGCCCTCCTGGACGAGGTCCAAGATGGGCACTCCCCTGCCGACGTGTCGCTTTGCGATGGACACGACCAGGCGCAGGTTGGCAGATGTCAGTTCTTGGCGAGCCCGGTCACCGTCGGCCACTTCCCGGCGGAGCACACGCTGGCGGTCAGTTGGCACGCCGCGCCACTCGCCAGCACCGTTGAGTTCGGCGATCTCGGCCGCGGCGCCTGCCCCAACCTCAATCCGTTTTGCCAGCGAGACCTCTTCGTCCGCTGTGAGGAGCGGCACTTTGCCGATCTCCTTGAGGTACATCCGAACGGGATCAGCAGAGCCGCTGGCGCGAGCCATTGCAGCGGCAGCAACCCTGGCCGGGTCCTGACGCCGACGCATACGACGACCGCCGACGGCGTCCAGCTGGCTGGTGTCCGGTGGCTGCTCATCAAACGGGATGGCGTTGTCGGTCATGAACTGGCGAACCTCGGCCAGCAACTCCGGCGTCAGCTCGACCCGGGGCATTACCGCGACGACATCATCCTGATTTAGTGGCCGACCCGCCTTGGCGCGCAGAAGCAACCGCTGCTTGTATTCCTCGACAAACGAGGACTGTGCGGATACTGCGGGCTCGTT
>CAZSTV010000132.1:0-16111 GCA_964609665.1 uncultured Acidimicrobiaceae bacterium | reverse complement strand
CGCCTACCTCTTCACACGGCCGGACGCGTCGCTGTCCGAAGACGCCTACGAGCGGCTGAAAACCATCGGCGAGGCAACCGACCTTGGCGCCGGGTTCAAGATCGCCATGCGAGATCTCGAAATCAGAGGTGCCGGCAACCTGCTCGGCACCGGCCAGTCCGGCCACATCGCCTCGGTCGGCTATGACCTGTACTGCCAGATGGTGATCGAGGCCGTCGCCGAACTCAACGGCACCCCCATCGAAGAGCCGACAGATATCCAGATCGACCTTCCGGTCGACGCAAACCTCCCCGCCGACTACGTCGAAGGCGAAGCGCAGCGTCTCGAGGCATACCGAAAGCTGGCTGCCGTCGCTGACGTCGAAGCGGTCGAGACGATCAGGACCGAGTGGCAGGACCGCTACGGACCCATTCCCGACGTTGCCGAGCGGCTGCTTGAGGTTGCCAGAATCCGGGCTCACTGTTCCCGAGTGGGCATCACCGAGCTGATGGTCATCGGCGGACCTGGGTTCGGTGGGCCGGAGTACATCGCAAAGATGGGGCCGGTGAAACTCAAGGTCAGCGAAGAGGTGCGATTCACCAGGCTGTTCGCCAACGGGTTGTGGAAGCCGAACGAATACGAGGATGGCGGCCAACTTCAGGTCGGCATCATGAAGAAAAAGAACCTGGTCGCGGACCTGGTCCTCTTCTTCGAGACGATGTTTCCGGAGCAGGCCGAAAAGGCCGCCTAGCTCCACGAGAGGTGAGGTCCTGATGGTGGGAACGAATGCGGTCGCCCTCGACCGTTGGAACAGGGCGCTGGTGACCGGCGCGTCGTCGGGGATCGGAGCAGCGATGTCCCGGTTGCTGGCCGAGAACGGCACCGACCTGATTGTGGTGGCCCGGGACAAGACCCGACTCGACGAGCTGGCCGAGGAGCTGCACGCCGCCCACGGTGTCGAGGTCGAGGTGCTGGTTGCGGACCTTTCCGACCGGGACCAACTGGATGTTGTGGTGGAACGGCTGCAGTCGCTGAGTTCGCCGGTCGACCTGCTGATCAACAACGCCGGCTTCGGGTTTGCCGGTGATTTCATCGAGCTGGACCCCGACCTGGAACGCTCGGTGGTTGATGTCAACGTCTCAGCGATGCACCGGCTGGCCCACACCGCTGGCACCGCAATGTCGTCACGCCAGCAGGGCGGCATCTTGAATGTGTCCTCGGTTGCCGGGTTCGGCCCGTCGCCGAAATCTGCCACCTATGCCGCGACCAAAGCCTTCGTCACCAGCTTCAGCGAGGCGCTGCATATGGAGCTTGGTCCACTCGGCGTTGTCGTCAGCTGTCTGTGTCCCGGTCTGACCAGGACCGAGTTCCAGCAGCGGGCCAACTTCGAGACCGATGCCATCCCGGACGCACTTTGGCAGAGCGCCGACGTGGTGGCCGAAGCCGGGCTCCGCGGCTTGGCGAAGGGCAAAGCGATTGTGATCCCCGGTGCCCAGAACAAGATGCTGCGGGCCGCACTCAAAGCCGGACCGTCGGGCTTGATCCGACGGGTCAGCAAAGCGGTGGCAGACGCCAACGGCCGCTAGGCCGCCGTCATCGCCGACAAAGGGCCGAAGAGGGTCGTCAGGGCCAGATATCGCCGATGGTGTAGCCCGCCGGGAAAGGGTCCGTTGGGTCGAGGACATACTCGCCAACACCGGTGATCCAACCCTGTCCGCCGATCTCAGGAACGATGGCCGGATAGTCGCCGACGGTTGTCTCCTCGATGATGCGTCCGGTGAACGTGGTGTCGAGTGGGCCTTCATAGACAAAGTCCTGGCCGACGGGCAACTCACCCCGGGCGTGGAGCACCGCCATCTTGGCCGCGGTGCCGGTGCCACAGGGGCAGCGGTCGAGGGCGCCGCCCCACGTTTCGGGCCGGTCCCAGTCGAGCACCCCGGTGGCCAGGGTGACGGCGTTGCGGCCATGAGCAGCGGGCCCGGTTGCGGCGCCCGACAGCTGGGAGATGGTCGGCCCGGTCAACTCCGGGTGCAGCGGGTGCACCACCTCAATCTGTTCTCGGGTGGCCACGCGGATCATCTCGCTAACCCGGCTGATCTCGGCCCCGTTGTCCGCCGACAGTTCAACGCCGAGCGCATCGGCGTCGGCAATGGCGTAGAACATGCCGCCCCAGGCAATATCAACGGCAACGGTGCCGATGGTCGGCACGTCTATCTGCAGGTCCAAGTGCATGACGAAGGAGGCGACATTGCGAAACGTCACCCTGGTGACCTTGCCGTCAGCGCAGTCCGCTCGGACCCCGATGAGGCCGGCCGGTGCTTCCAGCGTCAGCTCGGTGACGGGCTCAACCATTGGCAGGATCCCCGTTTCGAGCAGGGCGGTCACCACGCAGATGGTGTTGCTGCCCGACATCGGCGGGTATTCGCTCTGTTCCATGATGATGAACCCGGTGTCCGCTGCCGGATTGTTCGACGGAACGATGGCGTTGCAGCACAGGCCGGGGTAGCCGCTCGGTTCTCGCAGCATCCGACGCCGAATATGGTCGCCGTTGGCCTCGAGCCAGAGCATCTTTTGCAACATGGTGTCGCCCGGCAACTCCGGCATACCGCCGGTGATGACCCGGCCCGGCTCGCCCTCGGCGTGCACGTCAACTGCGGTGAGTCGGTCGATGAAGCGAGCTGGTATTGCGGACGACATCTGGGCAACCTAGCGGCGGATCGGCACCGGCAGTTTGGCTCACTCGGGTGATTGGGCAATAGTTGGAGAGGTCAACATCGGAGGTCCCGATGTCGTCAACGGAGGAGTCCACAGTGGAGCAGCCAGCCGCTCAGGAACAGGCGGTGCATCTCGCCGGTGCCCCGATCGATTGGGGGACGATGGTTGCCGACTTGAATCGCCTCCTTCGTCTGCGGACAACCCCAATCGGCATGAAGCTCTTCACCTCAACTGCCGAGATGGAAGCGGTGCCAAAGATTCGCCGCCCGAGAGACATCCACACCACCGACCAAATCGTTGGCATGGCGGCTCGGCTCAACTGGACCGTTGGCATCACCAACGATGATCTGGTCGGTGCGCAGTGTGGTGCGGTCATCGGCCTTCACCCCCAGGACGAGAAGTGGCTTTCCGGCCAGCACATGGCGGGCGTGTGGTTTGAGACGGTCGAAGACTCTTCGGACCACCAGCACGCCATGCACACCGTGCCGTTCGGTACCTACGAGGCCATGGCGGTATCGCCGCTGGTGACCGGCCGGTTGGACCCGCCCGACATCTGCCTCATCTACGCCACTCCGGCACAGATGATCCTGTTGATCAACGGCCTGCAGTGGTCCGGTTACAAGAACTTTGAGTGGGGCTGCGTCGGCGAATCCGCCTGTGCGGATTCATGGGGCCGAGCGTTGACGCTCAAGGAGCCAAGCGTGTCCATCCCGTGTTTTGCCGAGCGCCGCTATGGCGGGGTGCAAGACGACGAGCTGCTGATGGCAACGCCACCGGAGTTCCTGCCAAAGGCTGTGGCGGGCCTTGAGGCCCTGTCGAGGAACGGACTGCGGTACCCGATTCCCCCCTACGGCATCCAAAGTGACGCCAAAGCGGGCCTCGGCGCCTCCTACGACTGACCGCCGCGGAGCAGCTGGTTGAGGAACCAGCGGTCCGCCGGCAAAAAAGAAGCGTGGCCCGATCACCACCAAGACCGGGCCACGCAGGCATCCCAGATTGGGAGCCAGGTTCTCAGCAACGATGTTGCTGAGCTCCTTTGAAACTATTGTGGCGCAACGTCCGTAGGTCGCTCGGGTACAACTGTTGGGTAGTCTTCTCCACCGCTGCCGCCGTTGGGGGAAGCGTTCCATACGCCCATAGTTGGGGAGTTGCCCGTGACCAAGACCGGTGCCGAAAGTAGTGATCAGCCGATAGATCACCAGATCGAGGTGGTGCTGTTCGATATGGGCGGCGTCCTCATCAGGCTCGGCAACCTCGACGAGGAGCTTGGCGTCACCGGCATGTCCTCCCAGGAGTTCTGGGACCGGTGGTTGACCAGTCCTGCGGTCCGCTCGCTCGAACGGGGGAGCGCCGATGTGGACGTGTTCGCTGACGGGCTTGCCGAGGAGTTCTCGCTCGACATGGAGCGGTCCGAAGTCATCGCCCGGTTCACCGCTGTGCCGCGGGGGTTGTTCCCTGGAGCAGTTGAGGTGGTGCGCTCGGTACCGCAGCATCTGCGGACCGGCGTCCTCAGCAACACGAACATGGTCCATTGGGAAAACCAGCCGGACAACGAGATCGTCCGTGGCCTGTTCAAGCACAACTACGTCTCGTACCAGATTGGGCTGATGAAGCCGGATCGAGAAATCTATGACTACGTGATCGCCGATTTGGCGTGCGAACCGGCGAGCATCCTGTTCATCGACGACAACCAGATGAACGTTGACGGGGCCCGCTCGGCTGGGATGCGGTCCGAGGTTGCGAAGGGCCCGGAGCAGGCGGCAGCCGTGCTTTCGGCCTACAACGTCTCAACGTCGAGGTAGGTCTCGGCCTGTCGGTCGCTGGCTCGTCGACAACGAGCGCTGGGACGTAGTCGTCCTTCATTGAACCTTACGCTTCTAACTCCAAGCCGAAGCTGTCGTTCAGCAGCTGGACAACCCACTCTTTGATGATGTCCACGTGGGGCATTTCATCCCCGCCGCCGTACCCCTCAAGGACTGCGATTGTCAGAAACTCCAAGAAGCTGTGAGGGCCAGACGAGTGCGAATCGAGCAAGGCCGCCGCCGGGGTCGCAAGCGACTTGGCCGCTGCCTCTTCCACTTTCTCTCTGTCCCAGTCTGATGTGATTCCCGCCGTGATCATCGATCCGACAACATCACCAAGATGAACTGACACCGGCTCGATCAAGTCCGCAGCTTCGTCGCCAGTAAGTCTGGCAACATGACTCACCAGAATGCGACTCGCTTCGGACTCAACGTCAATGTTGGGGTCGAGGGCGTACAAGACGGTGAGTTCGGCCATCATGCTCGGCGCAGAGTTGGCCGCGAAGTTCACGATCTTGTTGGTCATGGCCATTCCCACGACCGGTGCAAGTTCCTGGCCGAGCGCCTGAGTCGCTGTCTCCACAGTGATTTTGCCCTCGACGGCCTCAACCGCCTTGCCGGTCAGCGCCGACACCAGCGCCTGCAGTGCAGCGTCCTCCGCGTCTTCGCCCTTTGCTTCGGCGGTCGCTGATGCCAGGAGGACTTTGCCGAGAATCTTGTTGAGGCCGTCGAGTTCGGAAACCCAACCGCCAATGCCTCCGACGAGCGCACCTTGAGCCGCGGTCTCAACTGCTTCGTGCAAGTCTCCGGTTACGTACAGCGTGGTTGTGCCCGAGCCGACCGCTCCGGCGACTGCGCCCCTGACAAATACCGATGTACCCGGCGGGAGCATGCCAACGGTGAGAGCGCTGGCGACTAGGCCAAGTATCGCTCCTTCGATGAACTTCCTTTTGGCATCGCGTAGGGCTTGGAAGTTGTCTTCGTTGTAGACCGCAGCCTCAATGAACGGCAAGGCCGTTGCCCAGAGGTCGGCATCAATTCCCAGATAGCGAAGCCGATCGGCCTGCGTCGCCGAGTTCCACTGGTTCCAGAAGAGCCGATCGTCGGCTGTGCTCCCGTAGTAGTGGTTTGGCAAGCCGTCCATGATTCGGTTGCGGAGGGCTGCGTAAAAGTTGATCGATCGGTGGTGATCGTTTGTTGCCGGCTGATGCCATTGGAGAACCGCTGCGGCGATTCCAAGGTTCTGCTCCCGTTGTGCTGCCTGTGATCCCCGTGAGGTCGAGTCATTGAGGGTGGGATCGAATTCTCTAAACAGCGCGGACAGGTGAGTCCTCAGCAACTCGCCGTCATCGCCTTCCGACGGCGCAATGTCGGTTAGCGCGTGGGCGAAGACATAGTGCGGGGTCCCGTGAAGGAGCGGTGTTGCGCGAACCGCCAGCGACGGATCTGAGTAGGTGACTCCACCGATGTCATAGGCAACGGCGTAGTAGCTGTCCCCGGCGCGACCGTCTTGGTCTGAGAATTCAGTGCCTTCGTTCATCGAACCGACGAAATCGCCGTTGCGGTAGATGTTGAGGCCGTGGATTCGCGGATGGGTGGTATCCCTAACGCTGACGTAGACCCCCTTTGCTCCGGCGACCACTTCGGCGATTTTGGGCGATGGTAGTTGCGTCGTGGATCTGACGGCTTTGACTTTGTTCGACCGAGGGGAGAAGTTCTTGCCGCCTTCGTCAAAGGCAACCACGTAGTACGTACTGGTGAAGAGCCCGTTCGTATCGATGAGAACCGCTTGTTCTAGGTCGGTTGTCGCTATGTACTGGTCATCGCGGTAGATGTTGAAGCCGGCAACCCGAGGGTCGTCGAACGTCCAGCTAACCTGCACACTTTGTCCGCCCCATATCGCTTGGTGGACTGTTGGAGGTCCTAGTTCACCGCGTGGAGCTTCACGTTCTTCGGTCGGCTCGGCTGGCCTGTCGCTGGGGGTCGGATCGATGGAGTCGGCCCCAACGGTGACGGTGGTTTCATCAGACCGAGGCGAGTAGTTTTCGCCTCCGGCGCTAAATGCTGTGACGTAGTAGGAGTACGTGCCCTCGCTAACCGACTCGACGAAGTCAAGGTCATGCTCGGTTCCCACGTAGTTGTTGTTTCGGTAGATGTTGTACCCGGCGGCAGCAGTGACCGCCTCCCAGGTGATGAGTACCTCACCGCCGATGACTCGGCCGAGTACCCCTTCTGGCGCTGCGACGCTGGCGTCTACTGGCGCTGGCGTTGCGACTGTGGTGCCGAACACCAGCAGCGACAGGGCAACCGCCACCCATCCTTTGAGTTTTGCCTTCGTCCTCATAGCTGCGAATCCCCATCGTTCGAGTGCTCCTAGTGCGTTACTCGCACGAAGACCCTCGGTGGGGGGACAAGAAAAATCTGACGTCGTGAGGACGTGCGAAGCTTCGTGCGACCCGGAGGTGGAAAAGCTAGCTTCGGCTGACGCTTTCGAAGACGAAGGTCCGGCGGCCGAGGGCGACGGTGTCACCGGAGTTCAGCTCGACAGGGTGGCCGGGGGCCAACTGGTTCCAGCGCTCGAATGTGGCATCCCAGATGTAGGTGCCGTTTGTGGAGTTCAGGTCGACCAGCTGGACCGACCAGTCGCTCAGTGTCAGCTCGGCGTGGGTGCGCGACAGCGTCTCGTTGTTGTCGTGCAGTACCAGCAGCTCGGCGGTGGACCGGTCGGTCGGCACCGGTTCACGACCGATGACATAGGACCGGTCGAGGCCGAACGTGGCGCCGTCATCGAAGACGATAAAGCCAAGCGTTGGCCGCGGCCCACGAACCAGGTTGTGCGTGAGATGCAGCATCGAATTGCCGCACACCATGCAGTTCGTCGAGTTCGGGTTGTTGAAATGTTGCCGTGAGCACAGGATGCCCTGCACTTCGACGCGACCAGCATCGAGGTCGCTGCGCGACAGCTGGCCGGTCTTTGGTTCATCGGCCACCGGCAGCGGAACAATCTCGGCCGGAGCGGGCGAACCGATGAGTACGACGGAGCGGAACGGCACCTCGGGCTGGCTCGGAGCCATTGCTGGCTGCACCCGCTCGGACTGGGTGCCGAACAGTGGCGCATCCGACGCTTCATCCTCGGCGTACCTGCCGGACCGAACGCCAGGCGGGGAAACCGCGGGCATCGGCTCGGGGCGCTGCACCGGCGCCGGGGCGGGTTCGGCCCGCTGCACCTGAGGCGGGAGCGACTCGGGGGGCAGCGTCGGTTCGTCGATGCCAGGACCCGGCTTCGCGGCAACGCCCGCTTGGGATTGGGGACTTGGCGGCGGGACCGGCGTTGCCGGCTGCAACATGGCCGGGGCCGGGGGAGTGGCACCAGGGATGGTGACGAGGGTCAGCCCGGCGCCAGGAGCGACGCCTCGCCGAAGGTCATACGGGGCGACCGGCTCCGCTGCCTTTGCGAGGTTGGCAGCGCGCAGGGTCAGACGGGTGGCGGTCGCCGGCAGCTGTTGGCGTACCCCACCGTTCGTTCCATCAAGCATTGACTGTCCGTCGACCAACACCTCGGCGGGTCCGTAGGCCATGGCCAGCGGACCGCCCGTTGCCTCGACCAGCATTGCCACCGTTTGCAGTTTGCCCTCGGCGAGCAGCCCGTCGATGGCGCTCACCAGTTCTGGTGATGTCGGCGCCGGACCGAGCCGCTGGAACATTTCGTCGACGACTGAGTCGTGTGCGGCATCGCTTGGAATCACCAGTGCGATGTCTGGCCAACGGGCAACGACGCCGAGCCCTCGGTGGATTTGGCCGGCGCGAAGATCGAGGTCGGTCATTGCTTCGCCCTCTTCATCTGATGGTCAGCCTCATCGGTGATCTCCTGGGCGATTGCCTCGGCGGTGGCGGGCCGGTCAGCAGGGTCTGCTGCGACCGCGGATTCAATTGCTCGACGTTCCCCATTGCGCAGCGCGTCGCTCAAGGTCGGTCGCTCGTTGAGGATGTGGCGTAGCGCTGTCACAAGAGAATCGGTTGGCAGGTTGGGGTACAGCGGCTGCCCGGTCAGTGCCTTGTGGAGCGTTGCCCCAATGGCCCAGATGTCGCTGGCCCGTGATGCCTGCTGACCCTGGATCAGTTCGGGCGAGAGATATTCGAGAGCGTTGACCTTGCCCGCACCGGTAATGGTCAGCCCGGGGCTGAGCAACTGGGACAAACCGATGTCGCCGAGCTTCGCTTCTTGTTGGCCCATTAAAATGTTGCCGGGTCGGATCGAACGGTGGGAGATGCCGACCTCGTGCAGCTCATGGGCGCCGCGGCTGGCGTCTGCAAGCGAGCGCAGTATGTCTATCCGTGACAGCGGCCTTGCCGGCTGGGCCAGCGAGCCGGCCTCCAGGTACTCGCCCGCCATGTAGATCAGGTTCCCCTGCTGGCCAAGGTCATACAGCGGGACAAGGTTGGCGGAATGGATGGAGGAATACAGCCTCAGGTGGGCGGTCAGCCGTGCAAAGTCGTCATCGGAGGCGGCGTGCGACAGCGTCTTGAGCGCCACCACTGGCGTGTCCAATTCCAGGCGCGCCGGGGTCTTTGCCAGCCAGAACTGGCCCTGGCTGCCCTCACCCAACTGCTGGACGATGTCGTAGTCGGCTATTTGTCGCATCGGTGGTCCTTGGCGAAATTCTGAATCGGCTGCTGAATCGGGGCTGATCGGATTCCGAACCGGAATCTGAAACCCTAGTGGTTGGTGAGCGTCCCGGCACCCACGGTGGTACCACGGGTACTTGCTCTAATCAGCTGCTACCTTCAACAGCGGGTCCCGAACAGAGGGCCGAACGATAGAGAAGGTAAACATGGGCTTGTTTGATTTTGTGAAAGAAGCTGGCGCCAAGATCGGCATCGGTGAAAGCAAGGCGGAGAAGACGGCGAAGGCCGAGGCAGCTTCGGCAGAGCGTGCGGCCGAGGTTGCAAAGATTGTCCGCGAGCGCAAAGCGAAGGCCAAGGCAAGCGCCGCCAAGGCGGAACGCATGGAGCGCCTCGAAGAAAGCCGCAAGGCTCGAGGTCTTGAAGAGTACGTAACCAACCTCGGGTTCGAGGTCGAGAATCTCGACATCCGGGTTGATGACGGGCTCGCTCAGGTCACCGGCAAGGTAAAGGACCAGGAGACTCGCGAGAAGGTCATCCTCGCCATCGGCAACGTCCAGGACATCGGCCAGGTCGAGGATGACATTGAAGTCACCAACGAAGCTGACGAGTCGGACCTTCATGTGGTGCAGCGTGGCGACACGCTGAGCGCCATCGCCAAGGAGCACTACGGCGACGCAGGCAAGTACCCGGTGATCTTCGAGGCCAACCGCCCGATGCTGAAGGACCCGGACCTGATCTACCCCGGCCAGGTGCTGCGCATCCCGGCACAGGGCTAGAACAAACAGCCCATTCGGGTTGTTCAACCAAATCGAGTGCTGATGCCGGGCCGGTGGTCCGGCATCAGCTCGTTTTCGTGGCAAAATTGGCCGCGTAGTGAACAACGCAGACGACATGGATACCGACGCACAACTAGCGCTGCTCAAGCGCCACGCTCCCATTGTCCGCTTCGACAGTCGGGAGCTGTTTTTCCCCATCTCGGTTGACGGCTTCCTGTCGAACAGTTCGCTCGTCGCTGATGGCGAAGAGTGGTTTGCTCAGGGAGAGATTGACGAGAAGCAACTCGATCATCGCCTGCCGGAGCAGTCCTTCGTGCAGTTCGTGTCCGACTTTGAGCGCCGCTCGGTCGTGCGAGCGGAGGCCAGGCGGCTTGCCAGAAAGCTCCTCGGCCCGCGGCTTGGCCGGGTCGGGTTGTTCGGACGCATCCTCGACGCACTGTTCCTGCTCAGCGTGTTCGTGCGGCCGACGACTCCTCGGCTGACCACTGCCGCCATCGCGCTGAAGGTCGAGCGGCTGCAGCTGCAGCAGCAACCGGTGGTGTATGGCCGGGTCGTCGAAGTAGCAGGCTGGCTGGTGCTGCACTACTCCTACTTCTACGCAATGAATGACTGGCGCAGCGGTTACCGCGGCCTCAACGACCACGAAGCTGACTGGGAGCAGGCCTGGATCTTCTGCGACCCGGCGGACCAGAAACCGATCTGGGTGGTCTCCTCAAACCACGACCACGGTGGGCCGGACCTGCGGCGCCACTGGACCGACGCTGAGTGTCGCCGCATCGATGATCAGCCAATCCTGTTCGCCGGTGCCGGATCCCATGCTCTGTACTTCCGGCCGGGCGACTACGTCACCAGGATTGACGTTCCCGGCCTGCGCTGGTTGCTACGACTGCAGCGATGGTCGCGCGGCGCCCTTCGGATCCGGGACCAAGCCGCTGAGCGTGGCCTCGGCCCTGCTCTCGGTATGCCATTCGTCGATGCCGCCACCGGCGACGGTCGGGCGATCCAGAACTGGGACATCCAGTTGCTCGATGACGAGCGTCCCTGCTTCGGCAGCTACCGAGGCCTGTGGGGCCTCGACACCGGCGACCCCACCAACGGCGAGCGTGGCCCGTCCGGCCCCAAGTTTGACCGTTCGGGCGAGATTCGCAGGTCCTGGGCCGACCCTGTCGGGTTTGCCGGGCTTCACGGTTCGAGCCCTCCCTCCCGCGCGCCGCTCGAGGCGGGCCTGGACAACCTTGACAAGACCCTGTCCTACCTCGACCAGGAGATCGTTCGGACTTCTCGTCTGCTGCCGCTCATCCAGCAGGCAGAGACACCGTCGGAGTTCCAAGAGGGGTCCGACCGTTTGGGTGACCTGCTGCGGCAACGGGCGGAGCTGCAGGACCAGCGGGCTCGGATGGAACAGGGCGAGCGGCCCGAGCGCGATATCCGCGGTCACCTTGCCAATCCCGCCATCCCGTTGGCCCCACCGCAGGAAGCGGGGCGGATCTTGGCGCTGTGGGCGGCGATCAGCATCCCGCTGTTGTTGGTGGCCGTTGGAGCGTTGTTCCTGTTCGAGAGCCTTGGCGTTCCGACCTTGCTGCTGGCGACCGCCGCAGGATTCTCCATCTTCGAACAGCTGGTACGGAGACACTTCCAGGCAGTGCTTCGACTAACCGGGATCTACGTTGCCATCGGTGTGTTCTTCGCGTTCATCGGCGCGGTGTACTCGGGTTTGTTGACCGTGAGCCTCCTTGCGATCGGTGGTGCCATCACCGCTGCGGGAGCGCTGTTGTTCATCGCCAACCTTGGTGAGCTCACCGCGGTGCAGCGGCGGGCCGAAGCTGCAGCGGACGAGAACCCACCGGTTGAATAGCGGCTCGCCCGTTACTGGTTGAAGCGGCCTGTTCGGTTACCGGTAGGGCGCAAGCGCGGTGATCAGGCGGTTGCCCGCGTCGGTGAGCAGGTCATCCTTCTTTGCGAAGCAGAAGCGCACCAGGCGGGCACCGTCATCGGAGTCTTTGTAGAAGACCGCGCTCGGTACGGCGACGACGCCCGCAAGCTCGGGTAGGCCAAGGCAGAAAGCGATGCCATCATCGAACCCGAGCGGCGAAATGTCGACAGTGGCGAAGTAGGTCCCCTCCGGCTCCAGCACATCGAACCCGGCCTCGGCCAACATCGGGCACAGCAGGTCACGCTTCGCTCGCAGGGTCGAGACGAAGTCTTCGAAGTAGTCGTCGCCGAGGCGCAGCCCCGCCGCAATCGCCGGCTGGAACGGCGCTCCGTTGACAAAGGTAAGGAACTGCTTTGCGGTACGAACAGCGGCAACCAGTTCGCTTGGGCCGACCGCCCAGCCGATCTTCCAACCGGTAAAAGAGAAGGTCTTGCCTCCAGAGGAGATGGTGAGCGTGCGCTCCGCCATGCCGGGGTAGGTGCAGAGTGGCCGATGCACGCCGTCGAACACCAGGTGCTCGTAGACCTCGTCGGTTACGGCGATGACGTTGTGGCGGACGCACAGCTCGGCGATGAACGAGAGTTCGTCGTCGGTGAAGACCTTGCCGGTGGGGTTGTGCGGGGTGTTGAGCAACAGCAACCTGGTCTTGGCGTTGAATGCCCGTTCCAACTCACGTCGATCGAACCAGAAGGCCGAACCCGACGCTCTGTCGTCGCTTCTGCCCTCGCTTCGGTCGTCGCTTCGGCTTTCGTTTCCGGCGGGGTCAGACGGCGGCCGGAGTAACACGGGCCGCAGCTTGGCCCCGGCCATGGCGATGCCGGCCGCGTAGCAGTCGTAGGTTGGGTCAAAGACGATGACTTCGTCTCCGACCTCGCAGAGGCCGATCATTGTTGCCGCCAGGGCTTCGGTCGCTCCGGCGGTGATCAACACCTCGGAGTCGGGGTTGACCGAGATGTTCCAGAACCGAGCTTGATGCTCGGCCACGGCGTCGCGCAGGTCCTGGGTCCCCGGTCCCGGCGGGTACTGGTTCTGTCCCGAACGAATCGCCTCGATCGCCGCGGCGGCAACTTCGGGCGGACCGTCGGTGTCCGGAAAACCCTGGCCCAGGTTGAGCGCTCCGGTCTGTGCAGCGAGCGCCGACATCTCGGCGAAGATCGTGGTGCCGAAGCCTTGCAACCGCGCGCTGAGATGGGGGAGCCGAGTCATTCCGACAAGCTAGTGGACCGACTGGCGATCAACGCCATACCAACGATGTTGATGCGATTCGGTGGCATGGGAGTCAAGCAGCAAGAATGTTGTGATTTGGCGCTGGTTTTAAGATGTCAGAACGGTTGCGGGCAAATCTCTTATCTCCATCCCGGAATACGTGGTCGCCATTCTGTCCAGCTACGGTGTTGGTGTACACATTGTAAGAAAGAGGCTGCACCCGGTTCATCCATGAGCCGTAACCTCACTGACACGCAGTCTCGTACACATAGGGGATCACGTGACAGACACAGTTGATCGCGTCGACGAAAGCATGCTTGATCACGTGGTGATCCGGTTCGCCGGGGACTCCGGCGACGGCATGCAGCTCACCGGAGATCGGTTTACGTCGGCTAGCGCTCTTGCCGGAAACGACCTTGCCACTTTGCCGGAGTTCCCGGCTGAGATCAGGGCCCCTCAGGGAACCCTGGCAGGCGTCTCGGCGTTCCAGGTTCATATCTCGGATCACGACATTCACACGCCGGGCGACGCCCCGGATGTTCTTGTCGCCATGAATCCAGCAGCGCTGAAGAGCGACCTCGATCGCCTCCGCTCTGGCGGCACGTTGATTCTCAACGATGATGCGTTCGACGAGCGAAACCTTGAAAAGGCCGGCTACGAGGTTGACCCTCGGACCGACGGTTCGCTCGACGACTACACCGTCCACCGGGTCGCCATGACCCAGTTGACGCTCGACGCAACATCGGACCTCGAGGTCAAGAAGCGGGACGCCGAGCGTTCCAAGAACTTCTTCGCCCTCGGCCTCATCAGCTGGATGTACTCCCGGCCGACCGAGCCCACCCTGGACTGGATCAAAGACAAGTTCGGCAAGCTCGAAGCCGTTGTCGCCTCCAACACCGCGGCCTTCAAGGCCGGTCACGCCTTTGGCGAGACCGCCGAGATGTTCGGCTCGCCGTTCAAGGTGGCAGCCGCGCCGAAGCGGCCCGGCCTCTACACCAACATCACCGGCAACACCGCTACCGCATGGGGCATGGTTGCGGCGGGTCAACTCGCTAACCTGCCGGTGTTCCTCGGTAGCTACCCGATCACTCCGGCCTCGGACATCCTGCACGAGCTGAGCCGTCACAAGAACTTCGGTGTGAGGACCTTTCAGGCCGAAGACGAGATTGCCGGTGTCGGCGCTGCCCTTGGAGCAGCGTTCGGTGGCAGCCTTGCGTTCACCACCACATCGGGACCGGGTGTTGCGCTGAAGGGTGAGACCATCGGTCTGGCTGTCAGCGTCGAACTGCCGATGGTCATCATCGATGTGCAGCGCGGTGGCCCCTCCACCGGCCTGCCGACCAAGACCGAAGCCAGCGATCTGATGATGGCCATGTACGGCCGTCACGGTGAGTCGCCTCTGCCCATCGTTGCAGCGACAACTCCCGCAGACTGCTTCTTTGCGGCCATCGAGGCCTCCCGGCTTGCCATCAAGTACCGCACGCCGGTCATCCTCTTGACCGACGGCTATCTGGCGAACGGCTCCGAGCCGTGGCTCCTGCCGGACATCGAGACGCTGCCGGACATCACGGTCTCGTTCCTGTCCGAGCCGAACGCCGAAGGCCCGAACGGCGAGCCGGTGTTCCTGCCCTACAAGCGCGATGAGGACACCCTCGCCCGCCCATGGGCCATTCCGGGCACCCCCGGCCTTGAGCACCGCATCGGCGGTATCGAGAAAGAGAACGAGACCGGAAACGTCAACTACGACCCGACGAACCACGGTCTCATGACAGAGCTTCGTCAGGCCAAGGTCGAAGGCATCGCTAAAGACATTCCGCTCCTCGAAGTGGATGGATCAGGCGACGCAGACGTACTCCTCGTCGGTTGGGGGTCAACCAAGGGCGCCATCACCTCCGCCGCTGATCGGCTTCGGGCCGACGGCGTCCCGGTGGACACGGTGCACCTCACCCACCTCTATCCGTTCGCCTCAAACCTCGGCGAGCTGCTGGCAAATCGTAAGAACGTATTCGTACCTGAGCTGAACAAGGGTCAGCTCGTGAAACTACTCCGGGCGGAGTTCCTGGTGGACGCCAAGCCCATCAACAAGGTGGAGGGCACCCCCTTCACAGCGGGCGAGCTTGTTGCCGCTATTCGAGAAGGGCTGAAGTAAATGACCGACGTTCAATTGGATCCAACGAAGCGCAACTACTGGACCTCGGATCAGGAAATCCGCTGGTGTCCCGGCTGTGGTGACTACGGCATTTTGGCCGCCATGCAGTTCCTGCACACCGAGCTCGAAGTCAAGCGTGAAGAGTCGGTCTTCGTTTCCGGCATCGGCTGCGCTGCCCGCTTCCCCTACTACATGTCGACCTATGGCATGCACACCATCCACGGTCGCGCACCGGCTATCGCCACCGGGCTTGCCATGTCTCGCCCCGACCTCGATATCTGGGTTGTCGGCGGCGACGGCGACATGCTGTCGATCGGTGGCAATCACCTGATCCACGCCCTGCGTCGCAACGTGAACATGACCATCTTGTTGTTCAACAACCAGATCTACGGTCTGACCAAGGGGCAGTACTCGCCAACCAGCGAGGTCGGCAAGGTCACGAAGTCCACACCGATGGGCTCAATCGACCGGCCGTTCAACCCGATCAGCGTGGCCCTCGGTGCCAACGCCACCTTCGTGGCTCGCACCCATGACCTTGACCGCAAGCACATGATCGAGGTCTTCCGGCGGGCTCATGAGCACAAGGGCGCAGCGCTGGTGGAGATCTACCAAAACTGTAACGTCTTCAATGACGGCGCCTATGACCCCATTCTCAAGCGTGACAATCGCGGCGAAATGATGATCGATCTCGTCCACGGCGAGACCATCAAGTTCGGCAACGACGAGCAGCGTGGCGTTGTCATCCGAGATGGCAAGGCCCTCGCGGTCGACATTGCCGATGTGGATGAGAAAGAGCTGGTCGTACACGACGAAACCGTCGAAGACCCGGCGCTTGCATTCGCCCTCGGCAACATTTCCAACGACAACTTCACACCGACCCCGTTCGGTGTGTTCCGTGCCGTTGATGCACCCGAGTATGGCGAGG
>CAZSTV010000131.1:0-16230 GCA_964609665.1 uncultured Acidimicrobiaceae bacterium | reverse complement strand
GTTTGTGACGACTCTGCGGGCGAAGTGGGGATGAGGGCGCGGCTAACTCGCAGGCTTCGGACGGCTGGGACTGGTGGCAACGTCGGCTGTGGTTCTCACAGCGAGGCTGCGGCTACTCGGGGGCGGGCCAGATTGGCCAGTCGGGGACCCAGTGGTTTGGTTTCCACACCCACCACAGTTCGGTGTCGGAACGTCTGGGCGGCGGTTGCTGCACACACAGGTTCAGCCACGCCCTTGACTGTTCTACCCGATGGTGTATCCACCGCATGGTCGTGCGAGGGGCTCGGCCATAGGCGTACACCCCTCGACGTAGTCGCCTCACTCGACCAGGCCGACGTTCCCAACGCAGCGCATCGGAGATGATCTTTGACGGACGCCCACTAAAGGTCACGCCTTCGTCAGCGCATCGCTGGACCAGCTCCGCCACGGTCATCGGTCGCCGAGCATCGGCCAGCATGGTCACCAGCAGATATCTCAGCGGTCTGCCGCGGAGTTCGCCTGAGTAATCGAGAGGTCGCCAGTAGCCCATCCAGACATGATGGGCGGGAGTTGTGACAGCGGCGCTGTCAGGTGCCGTCGGCCACACCAAGCAACCGTGCCCGAGTGACGCTTCGAACACCCCGGGTCAAGCTGAGACCAGCCAACACCCAGGCCACACCGCCAACGAAGAATGGCAGCGAACCCGCTCCGAACAGGATGCCCGTCGCCTGGCTGTAAGCGATCATGATGAGCGGCAAGCTGATCAAGCCCGACGCCTGCTGAGCCGCAGCGGTCGAATTCACCCTGGCCGACAGGCGCAGCACAAACGAGAGGCAGATAGCGAGGAACGGTGGCAGGACCCAGAGGATCATGATCCACCACTGGGCCGTCGGGAAGAACCACCCGCCGACGCTCGGCCCAACGGTGAGGTTGACCAGGACCGAGTAGAGGCTGAACCCGACCACGACCGTCAGGTACCCCGGCACGAGGCTGGCGATGAGCTTGCCGACATAGATTTCGGTCGCCGATGCAGGGGAGTGCGCCAGGAACTCTCCTGTGCCTCGTTCCCGCTCACCGACGATGGTCGACGCACCGACAGCGGTGGAAATCGTCAATGGCACGATCACCGCTACCGGGGCAAACAGAAACACCGCTAGCGCATAGCCGGTCTGGCCCTCGGGTGTCGCCCCTCGAATCTGCGACTTTGCCGCCTCCGGTAGCACCTCGAGCGTCTCGGAAATCTTCCCGACGGCGTTCACATCGCCAATGCGAGTCACCGTCAGCAGCAAGACCGCTGGAATCAAAACGAAGAAGAACGACCCGAGGATCGTCATCGGCATCCAAAAGTCCTTCGCCTGCGCCAGCTGTCGCAGATCGGTTCTGGCCACTGTCACCACGCGGGACCAATTCATCGAGGAGCTCCAGCGACAGAAGACTCAAGCCGGACCCGGTCCCAGAGCGGGTCACCAGCAGCACCGGTTTGATCGATCTGATACTCCCGCCTGATGGAGAAGTACAGGTCTTCCAGACTGGGCTTGAACGGCACCACCGAACGAATCGAAATGCCGTCGAGCGCAAGACGCTGCACGACATCGCCGATCACGGCCGGAGATTCCATCACCACTCGGAGCCCATCATCGGAGGCCGCAACATCAATGACGCCCGGCATGTCGGCAACGGCGCCGAGGTCCTCACCAGGGGCGGCGGCAATCTCAACCTCGGGGTGCGGCCAGTAGCGACGCGCCAATTCTTCCGGGTCTCCCCACATGAGCGTTGTCCCGTCCTGGACCACGACCATCTCATCCGCCAGACCCTCGGCTTCGAGCAGCAGATGTGTGCACAGCAGCACCGTCCTGCCTCGTTCGGTCATCTCTCTCACCATTGCGAGCACCGACTGTGCGGACTCGGGATCAAGCCCGGAGGTCGGCTCGTCCAGCAGCAGCAGATCGGGGTCGTGCAGGATGGAACGGGCAAGCGCCAATCGGGTCTTCATCCCGGTCGAATAGCCTCCCACCTGCTGATCGAGCGCGTCTTCGATACCGAACTGAGCCGCAGCTTCAAGGATCCGAGCATCGACAGCGCTTCCGCGGCCCAAGTCGTACAGCTCTGCCGCGTAGCGAAGGTTGTCCCGTCCGGAAAGCCTGTCGTAGAGCGACGGCTTCGCCGACACGACACCGCAGCGCCGCCGGATGTCCTCGCCCTCGGCCCCGCCGGGATCTCCGCCGAAGACCTGAACGGCGCCGCTGTCGGGTGTCATCGCCCCGGTGATCATGCGGATAGCCGTGGTCTTGCCTGCACCGTTCGGTCCCAGGAGCACCGTGATCTTTGCCCTCGGCACATCAATATTCAGCCGTTTCAGCGCCTGTACCTTGCCGAAACGCTTGTCGACGTTGGCTACGGTCGCCACCATCTTTGTCGGGTCAGCCGGGGGCGGCGGCTGATTCGTTTGGTCTACCCGAGCGTGGTCCACCATGGTCCTATCGGCACGCTGAGGGTCCTCCTCAAGTGGTTCATTCCGGGCTATCTTCGTACGCATGTTCGTTTTGGGCATCGATCCGGGGCTCTCCCGGTGCGGCTACGCGGTGGTGGAACCAGCCCCAAGGGGTCGAGGACGCGCCCTGGCCATGGGCGTTTTGCGGACCTCGCCCGACGACGAGACCCCAAAACGACTCGGTCAGCTGCACGTCGACTTTGTTGAACTTCTCGACGAGTTCACGCCAGCGGTCGTCTCGGTGGAGCGCATCTTCTTCCAGAACAACATCCGCACCGCGGTCGGCGTTGCTCAGGCCTCGGGCTTGGCGCTGGCGCTCGCCTCGATTCGCAACATCCAGGTGGTCCAATACTCGCCATCACAGGTCAAGTCGGTGGTGGCGGGGGACGGGCAGGCAGACAAGGTCCAGGTGCAGGAGATGGTGCAAGTACTGCTCGGCCTGCCCGAACTGCCGAAGCCGGCCGACGCCGCCGACGCAGCGGCCCTCGCCCTGTGCCACCTCGCCCATGACCCCGGGTTGCGGTCCGCTTCGCTCAGCGGCGCCGCGGTGGGGACGAGTCGATGATCGGGTCACTGCGCGGCGTTGTCATCGACCGTGAGGCCCCACTGGATCGAGCGGCCGCCGCCGAACTGACCATCGAGGTCAGCGGCGTCGGATATCGCGTCACCGTCACCGCTGCCACCATGTCTCGGCTGCCAGCAGACGAAGTAGTGCTGCTCTACGTACACCACCACATCAGAGAGGCAGACCAGAAGCTCTTCGGCTTCCTGGCCAAGGAAGAACGTTCCGCCTTTGAAGGTCTGCTGTCGGCCCACGGTGTCGGCCCCTCGCTCGCCCTCGCCGTGCTGGCCACCCACCCCGTCGACCAGTTGGCCAGGATCCTGGCCGAGGATGACCTTGGCGCGCTGTGCGAGGTCCCCGGCGTTGGCAAGAAGACCGCCCAGCGACTCCTGGTCGAGTTGAAGTCCAGCCTGGTGCTTCCCGTCATCGAAGAGATGGGCGGCGCCACCATCGACCTCAATGGCGTCGGCTCGAACGGCGGGTCGGCCAGCCCCCTCGTCGACGTGCGTGAAGCGCTGGCGAACCTCGGCTACTCCAGCGAGGAGATTCGGCGAGCGGTAGCCAGCCTCGGCAGCAACGAGGACAATGATGACGCCGGGCAACTCCTCAAGCGAGCCCTGCTGAGTTTGGCGAACGGATAGCCCATGCCAAGAGACGAACTGCTCGACCCAACACCAAGCCCTGAAGAGGCGTTTGAAGATCGCATCACGATCAGCAATGCCGGCGCCGCCAACGCCAACAACAGCAACGCTGCCACCAACCCGGGCGATGGCGGCGGCCTCGATGAGGCGGCGCTTCGCCCACGAAGCCTTGAAGAGTTCGTCGGCCAGGCAGAGCTGAAGGAGCGGCTGGGGATCATCCTCGAGGCGGCTCGAGGCCGTCAACAGGCGGCAGACCATCTGCTGTTTGCCGGCCCCCCGGGGCTCGGCAAGACCACTCTGGCAGGCATCGTCGCAAACGAGCTCGGCGCCCACCTCCACATCACTTCTGGTCCCGCCATCGAACGGGCCGGAGACCTGGCCTCCATCCTGACAAAGCTGCTCCCGGGCGATGTGCTTTTCATCGACGAGATCCACCGACTTCCACGGGTGGTGGAAGAGGTGCTGTACCCGGCGATGGAAGACCTGCAGCTCGACGTGGTGCTCGGCAAAGGCCCGGCCGCCAGGTCGATCCGGTTTGACCTTGAACCGTTCACGATGGTGGGCGCAACCACCCGCACCGGTCTGATCACCGGACCACTCCGCGACCGGTTCGGTTTTGCGTTCCGCCTTGACTACTACGACCAGTCAGACCTGGAACAGATCGTGATCAGGGCCGGCGAGGTGATGGGCATCGACGTGCATCCCGATGGCGCGGCGGAGATTGCCGGGCGCAGCCGAGGCACCCCCCGTATCGCCAACCGGCTCCTTCGCCGGGTGAGAGATTTTGCCGAGGTCCGCAGCGTTGGCGTGGTCGATCAGGAGGCCGCCGCTGACGGTCTTGCCCTGTTCGGGATCGACGAACGAGGACTCGACAAGGTTGACCGCATTCTGTTGAGCAACCTGTGCGAGCGGTTCTCCGGAGGGCCGGTGGGGCTCTCCACTCTGTCGATCAGCGTGGCGGAACCGACCGAGACCGTTGAAGAGGTCATCGAGCCGTTCCTGATCCAGCAGGGACTGCTCATGCGGACACCCCGAGGTCGTGTGGCCACGGCCGCCGCCTGGCAGCATCTCGGGCTGAAAGCGCCGGACCCGTCTTTGAACACGCCTGACGTCACTACGCTGTTCGACTAGCGGCGCTGCCGCGGAGCGGACTCGGAACAGATGCAGCAGAACCAGACAAGTGACGCCCGCCGGGCAGATGATTTCGACTACGACCTACCTCCGTCGGCCATCGCTCAGACCCCGGTCGAACCACGAGATCACGCCCGGCTCCTGGTGGCCGAGGCCGGAGCCGGAGTCGGGGCCGGGGCCGAACTCCAGCACCGCACCGTTGCCGAACTGGACAAGATCTTGCGGCCCGGTGACCTGTTGGTGGTCAACGACACCAAGGTGCTGGCCGCACGACTGCTGTTGAACAAGCCGACCGGGGGAGCCGTCGAGGTGCTGCTGCTGGAGCCGACTGGCGAGCACGGCCGCTGGCACGCGCTGGTCAAACCGAGCAAGCGGGTGGCCGACGGCACCGTGCTGTCCCATGACGGAGTAGCGGTCGCCACCGTTGGGCCGGCGCTAGGCGACGGCCGCAGGGTGGTGGACATCACCCCCGAAGCGGTCGACATTGCGGGCCAGGTGCCATTGCCGCCCTACATCACCGAGCCCCTGGCTGATCCGGAGCGATACCAGACGGTGTTCGCACGTCGGTTGGGTTCGGTGGCAGCACCAACTGCCGGCCTCCACATCACCGAGAACCTGATCGGCCGACTGGCGGCAAACGACGTCGAGATCGCCAAGGTCGAGCTTCGGGTGGGCCTCGGCACTTTTCGACCGATCACCGCCGATCTCATCGAAGACCATGACATGCACGCTGAGGAGTACGCGGTCACCGAAGACACATGGGACCGCATTCGCTCCGCTGAACGGGTGGTGGCGGTGGGGACCACCGTGGTGCGAACCCTTGAGTCGGTGGCGGCCACCGGCCAACTTGCCGGAGACACCTCGCTGTTTATACGTCGGGGCTTTGATTGGCAGGTGGTCGATGTGCTGATGACCAACTTTCACGTGCCACGATCATCGCTGCTGGTCCTGGTGGACGCTCTCATCGGTGACCGCTGGGAGTCCATCTACAAGACCGCCCTCGACGAGCAGTATCGGTTCCTCTCCTTCGGCGATGCCATGTTGCTGGAACGGACCGAGGGGCGATAGGAAGCCAACGATGAAGCTCTCGATGAACATCGACGCCACCGACGGCCGGGCCAGAGCGGCAACGATGACCACCGGTCGCGGTGAGATTCAAACACCGGTGTTCATGCCGGTCGGCACCCGCGCCGCTGTCAAAACCCTGGACACGATGGACCTGGAGCGACTGGGCCCGCCCATCGTCCTCGGCAACACGTACCACCTCATGGAGCGACCGGGCGCAGAACTCATCGCCGAGATGGGCGGCCTCCATAACTTCATGGACTGGAGCGGTCACCTGCTGACCGATTCGGGTGGCTACCAAATCTTCTCCCTCGAACCAAAGATCACCGAACAGGGTGCGGTGTTCCGGTCGGTGTATGACGGCTCCAAGGTGGACCTGTCGCCCGAACGTTCGGTCGAGGTGCAACAACTTCTCGGGGCCGACATCGCCATGGTGCTCGACGTGTGCTCGGCGCTGCCGTCCGGCCGCAAGGAGCTGCAGGAGTCACTCGAACTCACCCTCCGATGGGCCGAGCGCTCGAAGGCCGCCCACAACCGGGCCGACCAAGCCCAGTTCGGCATCGTGCAGGGCGGCGTCGAACCGGACCTGCGGTCCGAGTCTGCAGAGCGAACCGTGGCCATCGGGTTCGACGGGTATGCCGTCGGTGGCCTTTCGGTCGGCGAGACCAGGGAGTCCATGGTCCCCGCGCTCGCCGCGGCCACAAAGGTCCTGCCGCTCGACCGGCCCCGCTACTTCATGGGACTCGGAGACCCGGTCGGGTTGGTCGAAGCCGTCCACAACGGGATCGACATGTTCGACTGTGTGCTGCCAACCCGCCTTGCTCGTCACGGCACCGCGTTGACCAGCGAGGGCAGGCTCAACCTCAAGAACCTGCGTTTCGCCAAAGACGATCAACCGATCGACCCCGGCTTTGATCATCCGCTGTCGCGGCGATACTCCCGCTCCTACATCCGCCATTTGCTGGTGACGGGGGAGCCGACAGCGGGCCGCATCATCACGCTGCACAACCTCGCCTGGCTTGCCGATCTCACCGCGAAGATGCGTGATTCGATCGTGAACGGGCGATTCGAGGAGCTTCGGGCCGAAGTTTGGTCCACCTGGGCGCCGGGGGAAACCCTTCCAGAGGTGTGAAAGCACAGGCCATGGCGCCGAATTGGCGCCACGAACCGCTAACGTCAACCGGCTGGAGGTAGACCATGGAGTTCATTCCACTCATTGTCGTCGGCGTCTTGATGTATGCCGTTCTGATTTTGCCCCAGCAGCGTCGTAACAAGGAACACAAGGCACTGCTGGAGTCGCTAGAGGTTGGCGACGAGGTGCTCATGAGTTCCGGGACCTACGGATTCGTCGCGGCGATAGACGGCGACGTGCTGTGGCTTGAGGTCGCGGACAACGTCGAGTTGAAAGTTTCGCGAGCATCCGTGGCGAACAAGGTGGTCCTCAAGGACACCGTTGACGACAGCGACGAGGACAGCTGACCATGCCTACGAGTCAAAAGGTCTCGGCCTTGATCGTGGTGGGGTGCGCCTTTCTCGGCGCCCTCTACACCTTGATTTCAGGTAACGAGCCTCTATTGGGACTCGATCTTCAGGGCGGCGTATCGGTGGTGTTGGAGCCGACGGGTAGTACCGACGGCGACGGGGCCACCGTGAATGACGAATCGCTCGACCTCACCGTCGAGCTGCTTCGTGCCCGCATCGATGAGATCGGTGTTGCCGAGCCGGAGATTTCCCGACAGGGCGAGAACATCGTCGTCGGCCTTCCCGGCCTGGTCGAAGAACAGGAAGAGGCCCTGGCCAGACTGCGCCAGACCGCCGAGCTTCGGTTCAGGCCTGTGCTGTTAAACCTCGGTCCGGAACTGGACCTCGAGGCTGGAGTCGACGGTGGCGATGACACCGGCTCGGTTGACGAGACCGACGCCGATGAAGCTGACACCGATGCAGATACCGACGCTGATGCAGATACGGCCGACGATGAAGATACGGCCGATGATGAAGAGTCGCTTGCGGTGACCGGACGGGCTGGACCGGTACTCTTCGCCCAGGACGACACCGACGAGGATGAGCAGCCCGATGCAGATCCGGCACCCGAGCCTGATGCTGACGCAACCGATGACGAGACGCAGCTCGATCTCGGCGATGCGCTCCCCGACACCCTCACCGCCTGTTTCGCAGGCGAGGTCACCTCTGATGACGATGACATCATCGACGAGGTCGTCGTACTCACCGACGACGAGGGATTCCGCTACTGCCTCGGCCCGGCGGTCCTCGAAGGTAACCGCCTCACCGGTGACATGATCGAGACCGCAAGCGTCGGTTTGAACCCCGGCACCGGCTGGCAGGTCAACCCGACGTTCAACGCTGGCGATGACGGCATCGGCCGCTTCAATGAAATCGCTGCGGTCTGCTTTCTCGGTAACCAGGACATCTGCCCGAGCCGTCAGCTTGCGGTGGTGCTGGATCACCAGGTCATCTCTGCTCCGGCGATCAACGCCGGCAGCTTCAGCCGAGACCAGATTGTGATCTCCGGCAGCTCGCAGGATCCGTTCGAAGAGGAGGAGGCCCGTCGCCTCGCAGAGGCACTGCGCTTCGGTGCGCTGCCACTTGAACTCGTCGCCCAGGAAACCCGCACCGTTTCGGCCAGCATTGGCCAGGACGTGCTGCGCTCCGGCGTGATAGCCGGCCTGATCGGCCTGGCGCTCGTCGCCCTCTACCTACTGTCCTACTACCGCCTTGCCGGTCTGGTTGCCATCGGCGGCCTGCTGCTGTCGGCAGCGCTGCTGTGGACCATCATCGCCTGGTTTGGCGAGACCTTCGGGCTGGCGCTCAGCCTTGCGGGGGTGGTCGGCCTCATTGTGTCCATTGGTGTGTCCACAGACTCGAACATCGTGTACTTCGAGAACGTCAAGGACTCCTACCGAGCGGGTAGACGGGTACCGACGGCGGTCGAGCGGGCCTACGAGTCGGCAATCTCGACCATTGTCAAGGCCGACGTCGTCAGCCTTATCGCCGCGGTCCTGCTGTACATCTTGACTGTCGGCGCGGTTCGAGGCTTTGCGTTCTACCTCGGCCTCGCAACGATCTTGGACTTGATCATCTCCTGGATGTTCATGCGTCCCGCCCTCGGGTGGTTGGCAAGACGAAGTGCCGTTGAGGAGAACCCGGCCTTGCTCGGGTTGCCTGCTGTCGGAGGTTCAGAATGAGCACGATTCGAGAGATCTTTGGTGGCCGTTCGACCATCGACTTCCAGCCGAAGTGGCGGCGGACGTTGCTGGTGTCAGGCATCTTGCTGCTCGGTTCGATTGTGCTCCTGCTCACCAGGGGCCTGAACCTCAGCATCGACTTTGATGGCGGCGGCGTGTGGGAGGTCCCGGTCAGCTCCGAGATTTCTGTTGCCGACGCTCGTGACGCGCTGCCCGCCCTGGCCGATGCCAGAATTCAGATTGTCGGCGGCACAAGCGGAGACATCCTCCGGGTGCAGTCCGGGACCGAGGCGGTTGCTCGCAGCGGCGAGATCGTCGAAGCGCTGGCCGAGCTCGCCGGTGTCACCAACGACGACGTCAGCACCTCGACCATCGGCCCGACTTGGGGTGACAGGATCACCGCAAGCGCGCTGTGGGCCCTCGGCTGGTTCTTCCTCGCCGTTGCGCTCTACCTTGCCTGGCGTTTGGAATGGCGAATGGCGATTGGCGCACTCGCCGCTGTGGTCCACGATCTGCTGATCACCGCTGGCGTGTACTCGCTGTTCGGATTCGAGGTCAGCCCGGCAACGGTTATTGCGTTGCTCACCATCCTCGGTTACTCGCTCTATGACACCGTCGTGGTGTTCGACAAGGTTCTCGAGAACCAGCGTGGACCGGTCGGACAGAAACTGGACGACATGGACCTGGTCAACCAGTCCATGAACCAGGTGCTGATGCGTTCGATCAACACCACCATTACCACAGTGCTGCCGGTGCTCTCGATGCTCGTCATCGGTGGCGTGCTGCTCGGTGGCGCGTCGATTCGGGACTTTGCGCTGGCGCTGTTCGTCGGTCTGATCCTCGGTACGTACTCGTCGATTTTCGTTGCGGCCCCCATTCTGGTCTGGCTGCGAGCCATCCGGCCCGAAGCCAGGCGCAGCGCCAAGGTCGAAGCTGCCCGGGACGAGCGGGCTGGCGTCGATTCCGACGGTGCGGCCAGGTTCATCGAAGACCGAGATGCCACGCTGATCAGCCCCGGAGGCAGTGCGCCTCGCCCTCGCAAGAAGGGTAAGCGAGGCTGACCTCGTAGCGGGTTGGGAGAACTGACTATAATCGAAGCGGAGCCAGCGCCTGCCGTGCTCCGGTCCTGTCGCCGACGCCGGTTGCAGGGTCTCCAGGTCTGACGCAAGCCGGACGATTAGGAGTGATTCCACCAACGTGGTTACGGTCGAACGGGTACTGCCATGGCGGCGCAAGCGCCGAACCATCGAGGCTCAGGTTGAGCCGCTGGTGGCCAAATTCGTCGGCCCGGACCGTGACGCCAAGATTGAGACGGTCACCAGGGCGTACCAGATGGCGGCCAGGGCTCACGCCCCGCAGCGCCGCAAGTCAGGCGAGCCGTACATCGTCCACCCGCTGGCGGTGGCACGGATTGTGGCCGACCTTGGCCTGGACGATGTGGCCATCGCCGCCGCCCTGCTCCACGACGCGGTGGAAGACACTCGCATAGAACTCGACGACATCCGACGGGCCTTCGGGCCCGAGGTGGCGGCCATCGTCGATGGCGTGACCAAGCTGGATCGGATCCGCTTCGACACAAAGGAAGCCCAGCAGTCAGCAACGTTCCGCAAGATGCTCATCTCGATGTCCAAGGACCTTCGGGTGTTGATCATCAAGTTGTGCGATCGCCTCCACAACCTTCGGACCATCGCCGCGCTGCCGGACTGGAAGCGAGAGCGGAGCGCCCTTGAGACGCTCAATATTTACGCGCCGCTGGCCCACCGCCTGGGCATGCAGGAAACGAAGATGCAGCTCGAAGACCTGAGCTTTGCAGCGCTGCACCCCAAGCGGTACGCCGAGATTGAACACATGGTGGCCGAGCGGGCCCCGGAACGTGACTTCTACCTGACCCAGGTACTCGAAGACGTGCGGTCCCGGGTCGACGAGCTTGGCATCGACGCAGACGTCGTGGGCCGAGAGAAGCATCTGTACTCCATCTACGAGAAGATGCAGCTCAAGAACAAGGCGTTTGACGAGATCAACGACCTTGTCGGCATTCGTGTGATCGTGGACAGCGTGAGAGATTGCTACGCAGCCCTCGGTTCCATCCACGCCACCTGGAAGCCGGTGCAGGGCCGGTTCAAGGACTACGTGGCGATGCCCAAGTTCAACCTCTACCAGTCGTTGCACACGACGGTGGTCGGCCCGCAAGGCAAGCCCATCGAGGTCCAGATCCGAACCAAGGAAATGCATGACCGGGCCGAGTCCGGCGTCGCCGCTCACTACCTCTACAAGGACAAAGCGGACGCCGACGCAAGCGTCGATCTGCCGTGGCTGACCCGCATCATCGACTGGGAGAAGGAGACCTCCGATCCCACCCAGTTCATGGAGAACCTCAAGGTTGACCTTGAGGACGAAGAGGTCTTCGTGTTCACCCCGCAGGGGCAGGTCACCACCCTCCCGAACGGTTCGACCCCGATCGACTTCGCGTACGCCATCCACACCGACGTCGGCCACCGTTGCGTCGGCGCAAAGGTCGATGGGCGGCTGGTGTCACTCTCAGAGCCGCTGAAGTCTGGCGAGACGGTGGAGATTTTCACCTCCAAGGTGGTCGGCGCCGGACCGTCGAGGGACTGGCTCAACTTTGTCTCGTCCCACCGGGCGGCATCGAAGATCAAGCAGTGGTTCTCCCGAGAACGACGCGAGGATGCGATTGCCACCGGAGAGGCCGAGCTGCGCCGTGCGCTGAAACGCGAAGGTGTCAGCTGGTCGGACTTTGGTCCGAACACCGGCGCCGCCATTCGCAAGATCGCCGTCGACATGAACTACGCCGACGCCGACCAGCTGTATGCCGCCATTGGCGAGCATCATGTGAGCGCACCGTCGGTTGCGGCCAGCATGATGAAGCTTCGCTCTGGCGAAGCCGAACAGCCAGAGCCACCGAAGCCGGTGCTGCCAAGCGGCCACGACGGCAGCCAACCCCATCGGCGGGAACCGCCGGGAGCGACCGGGGTGCGGATCGAGGGCTTGGACGATGTCCTGGTCCGGTTGTCCCGCTGCTGCACGCCAGTGCCGGGCGATGAGATCATGGGCTTCGTCACCCGAGGTCGAGGTGTCTCGGTCCACCGGACCGACTGCGCAAATGCAGAGTCGCTGGCGTCATCGCAGAATGACCGCCTCATCGACGCCGAATGGGACACCGATTACGAGGCCGAGCACTTCGTCGCTTCCGTTGAGCTGAAGGCGTATGACCGCTCGCACCTGCTGGCCGACGTGTCCAGGGCGTTTGCCGAGCAGCACGTCAACATCATCGGGTCGACCACCACCACGTCGGAGGAGCGGATCGCAACCCTGTCGTTCGACTTCGAGATTGCCGACCCGTCGCACCTGCAGTCGTTAATGCGCGGTGTCCGCGCTGTCGACGGTGTGTATGACGTGTACCGCGTCGTGCCGGGCCAAAAGAAGCAGCGGGCCCCGGTCTAAGGACCCGAGCCGGTAGTGCGCTAAATCGGTTGCCCGCTCAATCTCGTGGTGACAGCGTTGCACCATGAGCTCCAACGAAGATGACTCGAACGACGACCGCGTCGCCGCGCAGTCCCGCATCCAATTCGAGGAAGAGCTGAGAGCAGCGCTGTACGACGTGTTCAGCGCAACCCCGTGGATTGTCGCGGTGGAGATCGATCAGGGCGCAGTGCGCCTGGCGGGCGACCTACGGAAGGCTGGCGCGACTGAGACGCTCGCCGTTGGCGCCAGGGGAGGGACCGGCGCAATCGATGACGACGATCAGATACCGCTGGTGTCGATGGACCTGCCGTCGGCCGGCTCGATGGTCGCCGACATTCAGTCCGCCCAGGCCTACCTGGAAGCGCCGGACGATGCAGTGCAGGCCCAGATCGATGCGTGGGATCCCGACCGTCGGGCGCGGGCCATCGGCGGGCTGACCATGACCGAGGGCCCCGTTGCAGGCAGACCAAGTTTCGGGTTGCGACCCCAGGCCTGGCTGGACCTTGAAGACAAGTTGGCCATCGAAGCGCTGTGGGCGGACGCTGGCATTCCGGTAGCCCCGAGCGCCCAGGTGGCGCTGGCCGACACCGAGCGGCTGCTGGCCGAGCATGGCCGACTGGCCACCGAGCTCGGCACCGTCTGGGCCGGAGACAATTCCGACGGTTGGCACGGCGGTGGCGCCGGGACCCACTGGGTGCCAAACGCCGAGGTCGCCGCTCGCTTTGCTGATGAGTTGGGGTACGAAAAGGTCCGCATCATGCCCTTCGTCGAGGGTGTGCCATGCAGCGTTCATGGCATGGTCCTGCCGCCCGGGTCCGCCTCGCCTGCGAATCCCGATGGCGTGGCGGTGTTCCGTCCGTCGGAGATGATGGTGCTGCGCGACAACACCGCTCATCAAATGATCTACGGCCGGGCGGCAAACTTCTGGGATCCGGCACCAGCAGACCGCGAGGCCATGCGTGATGTCGCCCGGCGGGTTGGCGTTGAACTGCGGAACACCGTCGGATTTCGTGGCGTTTTCACCGTCGATGGCGTCATGAGTGCGACGGGCTTTGTCCCGACCGAGGTGAACACCCGCTACGGGGCAGCCCTGGCGTCGCAGATCGACACGCTGGAGGGAGACCCGATCGAGCTGTTTCTTGTCAATCTGTGCCTGGTCGAAGGTGTCCTGGACGATGTCGACCTTGCCCCGATCGAGTCCTGGGTGCTGCGCCACCACGATGCCAACCGTTGGGCCAGAGGGTTCTTCAAAACAACACGGCTGCCGGAGCCGAACCGTTCCGGGGCCATCGTGTTGTCCCCGGCCGGGACGCTACAGCTGCGAGATGTCGAGACCGACGCAGACACCAGCAAAGCCGCAGACACCAGCAAAGCCGCGGATCCCGACACCGCAATCGTTGCCACGGTCGATTGGGGGCCGAGCGGTGACGGCGGGCTGCTCGTGTTCGACTTCAAAGCCGGTGCGGTCGCCACTGGCCCGTCCACCGCGCCCCTGCTCGTCGAGGCAATCGAAGCCGTCGACCGGGCCTGGAATGTCGATGCGGTTGCGGTATCAGCCGCCAGAGCCGTCCGATAGGGCCAAACCCGACGTAATTGGGCAGTTTACGCTTCCGGAGGGGAGTACGATCAGCCAGGCTATGGCACGTGCTGAGTTCCAAACCCTTCCCGGGACACGCGATCTTCTCGAACCGGAGTCCGGCCGCGTCCGGCGGCTGGTCGAGCTGTTCGCCGAGCTCGCTGAGCTCGCCGGGTTCGGCCAGATTGTTCCTCCCATGTTCGAAGATGTCGGGGTGTTCGTACGCCTCGGTGAGGCATCCGACGTGGTGTCCAAGGAGCTGTACGCCTTCGAGGACAAGGGGGGCCGGGAGATCGCGCTGCGCCCCGAGTTCACCGCATCGGTATGTCGGGCATTCGCGCAGTCCCGGCCGCTGCTGCCGTGGAAGACCTGGTACGCCGGGCCGAGCTTCCGTTACGACAAGCCGCAGAAGGGCCGCTACCGACAGTTCGACCAGGTCGGGGCTGAGGTCATCGGCAGCAACGATCCCGACGTCGACATCGAGCTGATCGCGCTCGCCTCGAAGTTCTACCGCCAGCTCGGACTCACCGACGTGGAGCTGCAGATCAACACCCTCGGCGACTTTGCCGAGCGTCCGGTCTATCTGGACGCGCTGAAGGCCTACCTGCAGGACAACGCCGCAGATCTGTCGGAACAGTCACGGGCGACCATGGAGATCAACCCGCTGCGGGTGCTTGATTCCAAGCGCCGCGAAGACGGCCCCATCGTCGCCGGAGCCCCACTGATCGTGGACTATCTGTCCGACAACGCGGCAAAGGCGTTTGAACGGGTCCAGGTTGGTCTGAAGGCGCTGTCGGTGCCCTTTGAGGTTGCCCCCCGACTGGTCCGTGGCCTCGACTACTACACACGAACCACCTTCGAGTTTGTTTCGGCCGGCCTGGATGCCGCCCAAACCGCGGTTGGTGGCGGCGGCCGCTACGACGGTCTCGTCGAAGCGCTCGGTGGGCCACCGGAGCCGGGCGTCGGGTTTGCGCTCGGCGTCGACAGGACCCTGTTGGCGTGTGAGGCCCAGGGCGTGTTCGGCCCGGCCGATGCCACCACCGACGTCTGGGTGGTCTGTACCACCGAGGGCACCGATGGCATTGAGCTCGTGGAAGAACTGCGGGCTGCTGGGGTGCGAGCGGGCAGAAGCTACGCCGGTGACGAGGGTGGCCCTCGTTCGATGAAGGCGCAGATGAAGGCCTCAAACCGGTCGGGAGCGGCAATCGCCCTCATCGTGGGTGAGGACGAAGCTGCCGCCGGTACGGTCTCTGTTCGGACGCTTCGAGGTGAGGGCGAGCAGGCCCCGGTCGAGCGCTCCAAGGTTGTAGAAAAGGTCAGGTCATTACTGTGAGGTATCAGTTGTCATGATGCGAAGTCATCTCTGTGGAGAGCTCCGCCAGGAACACATCGGCGAGCAGGTAACGGTTGCCGGTTGGGTCAACAAGCGCCGTGAGCACAGCCAACACCTCGCCTTTGTCGATCTTCGTGATCAGTCCGGCGTCATCCAGTGCGTCGTCGACAACAGCGTCGACGTTCGTAGCGAGTACGTGCTGAAGATCACCGGCACGGTCACCCAGCGCCCCGAGGGCACGGTCAACGACGGCCTCGACACGGGTCAGGTGGAACTTACCGACGCCACCGTCGAAGTGCTTTCTGCCGCCGAACCACCTCCCTTTCCTCTTGATGAGCGGGCCGACGACGTCGATGAGATGGTCCGGCTCCGTCACCGCTACCTCGATCTTCGCCGCGAACGCATGCAGCGCAACATGCGCATCAGGTCCAAGGTCAACGCCGCGGTTCGCTCCGCCATGGTCCGCCAGGACTTCGTCGAGGTGGAAACCCCGATGCTCATGCCGACCACCCCCGAGGGTGCTCGGGAGTTTGTGGTGCCGTCACGGCAAAAGCCAGGCACGTTCTACGCGCTGCCGCAGTCACCGCAGCTCTACAAGCAGCTGCTGATGGTCGGCGGCATCGACCGCTACTTCCAGATTGCTCGCTGCCTCCGTGACGAGGACCTGCGGGCGGACCGCCAGTACGAGTTCATGCAGCTCGACATGGAGATGAGCTTCGTCGAGGTCGATGACGTGCTCAGTGCGGTAGAGCAGTCGGTTCTTGAC
>CAZSTV010000130.1:12002-16246 GCA_964609665.1 uncultured Acidimicrobiaceae bacterium | reverse complement strand
GCGGCCATGGCCACCTGGTACAGCAGCGGCTGAAACAGATGGTGATTTCGGCGGTCGATGAGCGTGATCTCGACCGGCGCGTCGAGCAGCGCCTTGGCGGCGGCAAGGCCCCCGAAACCCGCGCCGACAATGGCAACCATCGGCTTGGCTGTTTCGTTCATCTCACTGGATGTGTTCACCGGTTCACTTCACTGCCTTGGCGATGAGCGCGTGGGAGTGGACTCTGGTCTCGTGGTCGTGACAGATGCCGATGATGGTCACGTCATCGGTGTCGTACTTGGTCGCCAACTGCTCAATCCCTGACGCGACCGTTGCGGGCGAGCCGACCACGGCGGGAGCAACACCAGACCTGGGTTCATGAGGACCGTCGATCGATGCCCCCTGAGCGAGTGCGTCGTCGATGGTGGGGACTTTCCCGCTGAAGCCGTTGCGTTTGAACTGCTGAATGGTGGTTGCCGCCAAGTTTGCCTCCCGGTCGGTCTCGGCCGCCAACGAGGACACGGCAATGGTGACGGTCGGCGCGTCGAGCTGGGCGGATGGGCGAAACTCGCGGCGATAGAGCGCAACGGCATCGGGGCCGTCGTGGGCGGAAATGAAGTGCGCCCAGGCCAACGGCAGACCGCGCTCGGCTGCCAACGAAGCACTTGACGGACTTGAAGCGAGCAGCCAGATGGGAGGTGTCGTGGTGTCCAGCGGCGACGCATGCACCGTGCCCACCGGTCCGGCCAGGTAGGCCTGCAACTCGGAAAGAAGCGCCGGGTACTCGTCGTTGCCGAAGCCAGATCCGCCCCTGGCTAACGCAGCCGCCGCGTCGGCGCCACCTCCCGGCGCTCGCCCAAGACCAAGGTCGATGCGGCCCGGATGAAGCGCGCTCAAGGCATGAAAGACCTCGGCGATCTTCAGCGGACTGTAGTGCGAGAGCATGACACCACCGGAGCCGACCCGCATGGACGTCGTGGCCGCAGCGATCGCTCCGACGAGGATCTCCGGCGCAGCACCTGCGTAGCCGACCTTGTTGTGGTGCTCGGCCACCCAGTACCGCTTGTAGCCGAAGGACTCGGCGCGAACCGCCAAGTCGATGGTGTTCGCAATTGCCTCGGGTGCGGTCGATCCGGCCGACACCGGTGTCTGGTCGAGAATGCTCAGCTCCACGGACCCGAGTCTACGGTGCCGGGATCGTCCGCCCTAAGCCGGGCGGTTTATGAGCCGCAGCCGCCTAACAACTAGCGTGGAGGGTCTGGCAGCTACCGGACAAGGCTGCCACCGGAAGCGGAGGAAATACGATGTTCGACATCGTCATCAAGAACGGACAGCTTGTCGATGGGACCGGCGCTCCGCCACAGTCGGGCGATCTTGGGATCACCGACGGGGTGATCACCGAAGTAGGCGGCACCATCACGGCTCAGGCGAAGCGTGTGATCGATGCCGACGGAGCGCTCGTCACGCCAGGATGGGTGGACATTCACACCCACTACGACGGCCAAGTCAGCTGGGACTCCGAGATAGCGCCCTCGTCGCACAACGGTGTCACCACGGTGGTCATGGGGAACTGCGGGGTTGGCTTCGCTCCCGTGATCCCTGGCGACGAAAACACGCTTATCGAACTGATGGAAGGCGTGGAGGACATTCCGGGAGCCGCCCTTTCCGAAGGCATGGATTGGGGAGAGTGGGAGACCTTCCCCGACTACCTCAACTACATCGCCGGTCGGGAGTATGCCCTGGATGTCGGCGCCCAGATCGCCCATGGCGCCGTCCGGTACTACGCAATGGGGGAGCGCGGCAGACTGAACCAGGACGCGACTGCGCAAGACATGGACGCAATGGGCCGCATCGTCGGTGAGGCGATCGATGCCGGTGCTGTCGGCTTCAGTACCTCTCGGACCATCGGGCACCGGTCGCTCTGGGGCGAGCCCGTGCCGGGAACGTTTGCCGCGGACGAGGAGCTGCTGGCCATCGCTGAACGCATGGGCCAGATCGGCAAGGGCGTGTTCGAGATGATTCCTGCCGGCACGGTTGGGAAGCTGGAGAACCTTGGTGGCGAGCGAACCACCCAGGAGGCCGAGCATGCGTTGATGACACAATTCTCAAAGGCCAGCGGCCGCCCCGTCACCTTCACGCTTGTTCAATCGCCGGACTATGACCCGGACCTGTGGCGAACGATTCTTCGTATGACCGCCGAAGCAAACGCTGACGGGGCGCAACTGTTCCCCCAGGTGTCATCGCGGCCGATCGGCTTCCTAACCGGTTTGAGTTCCTACCACGCCTTCATGCGCAAGCCGACCTACCTCGAACGCCTTGCACACCTTCCGTTGGCGGAGCGCGTGGCGGCCATGCTGGACCCCGAGATGAAGGCGACACTTCTTTCCGAGGGCGATATTCGCCCGGAGGCAGCCGGTTCCATGGAGAACGTCTATGGGCTGTTCCGTCGCTCCGCCGCCGTGCTGTACCCCATGGACAACCCGGTCAACCTTGCACCGACCCGGGACCAAACCCTTGGCGCTCAGGCGTCGGCTGCCGGGCGCGAACCGCTGGAGGCGCTCTATGACTTCCTGCTTGAGGACGGAGGCACCCGATTCGCATCGTTGAGCACGGTGGACATCGGGGCTCGAATGGACGTCCTCGGTGAGATGCTGCGAGACCCCAACACGGTGACGGGACTGAGTGATGCCGGAGCCCACGTGACCCTGATCTGCGATGGGACCATGCCTACGACGCAGCTGACCTACTGGGCCCGTGACCGTCACAGCGACGACCGGCTCCCCATCGAGTTCATCGTGCAAAAGCAGTCAGCCCGCAACGCGGCGCTCTACGGATTCGATGACCGTGGGACGCTGGAAGTTGGCAAACGAGCCGATGTCAACGTGATCGACCATGAGAACCTGACGGTCGCTGCCCCCGTGGCGTACGACGACCTGCCCGCCGGCGGTACCCGACTCATGCAACCGGTCACCGGCTACGTGGCAACCCTCTGCAACGGCGTGGTCACCCGCGACAACGACAGCGACACGGGCGAACGTCCGGGCCGCCTGGTTCGCTCCTGATCTTTTCGAAGCGATCGCGCACTGCCTACTGGTCCTCGACTGGCGTAGGGATACAGCGTTTCATCCGAACGAGTTCCGGCTGCTGCAGATCGCGTTGCGCATCTATCGATGTGTCTTCGAGGACGGAGACAAGCTCGTCCGCGGCGGTCGATGTGTCCATCACAATGTTCGCCTCGACGCATTGGAGCCCGTCGACGTTGTAGAGCACGGCGGCGTCTCCCGCCCATGACGTCACCAGCTCTTGAGCCAGTTCCCGCGACGTTGTCTCCTCCGCCAAGAGCTGGAGCACGAACGAGCCGAGGGTCAATGGAGATGAGAGAGATGCAGCGTTGGCCGGCAATTGTGGTTCTGGCACATCGAGCGGCATCTCCTGATCCAGGTACGCGTCGACGTCGTAGACCTGCTCTGAGGAGACCGGCGGGCGGTCGAAAGCCATCTCGATGAACGGTTGCCCGCCTCGCTCGGACAGTTCCTGCATGAATCGCTGACCCTCGACGTAGACAAACTCCCACACCCTGACCATTGCGTCCGGTACGTCGGCGTCACCCCACCCGAAGAGGAATCGCTCGGGTCGTGCGCCGTTGTCTTGCAGTTCCTCCTCGTACAGCCGCTGGATGCGGCTTGCGTTTCCCTCCGACGGGACGGCCAGCAGGCCGATCTGCTCTCGCTCGGCGATGCCGGCGTCCTCCTCACTCAACTCCTCGCCACGGCCCCGGCTGTTGTCTGCCAGGTGGGCCAACTCATGGACCAACACACTGCTCCGTAGCAGGGGGTGGTCGTCGTTGTCCCACATGCTCACCGGACAGCAGAGCCCTCGGATGGTGTTGATCCGGTGTTGCCCAACGGTGAGCCGGTCGTACTCGGGACCGACGAGACCGATGGTCTGAAAGAGTTGCCACTGCTGGAGCTCGGCGAAGTACTCGGCCGGAATGTTGTCCTTGTTCTCGCCAACGTCGAGTTCGGTGACGGTCAGGTCACGGCCGTCGAGGCGGTGCTCGCCGTTGTGCTGATCGACGAACTCCGCCAGGACCTCAACGTCGGTCTCGGCGGCGGGCTCTGGCAGCGCCGTGGTCGTGGTGGTTGAGGTAGTCGTCGAGCTGGTGGTCGATGTGGTGGTCGAGGTCGTCGCTGAGGTAGCTGTCGAGACGGTGATTGTGGTGCTTGCTGACTGGGCAACATCTGCCGGTTCCGCGTCCGACGTTG
>CAZSTV010000130.1:0-11953 GCA_964609665.1 uncultured Acidimicrobiaceae bacterium | reverse complement strand
CCCGCACCGCTGCCGGCTAGGGATCGGTGACGCGACCGGTCTCGTAGGCCCACATCGCAATCTCGACCCGGTTTCGGGCCGCCAGCTTGCTCATGAGGCTTGCCAGATGGGCCTTCACGGTGCTCAAACTTATGTGGAGCTCTTCGGCTATCTCGGCGTTGGTTCGACCTCGGGCCACCGTGGCCAGGACCTCTTCTTCCCGTGCGGTCAGCGGGTCGATGGGTTGGGCCGCAACGCTGGCCCCTGACGACATCGAGAACGTCTTCAGCAGACGGGCGGTAATGCTCGGCGCGATCAGCGCGTCGCCGTTTGCAGCGGCGTGGATGGCCTGGACCAACAGGTCCTTACCCGCATCCTTCAACAGAAAGCCCCTGGCTCCCGCCTTCAGCGCATCGTGGACGTGTTCATCAAGGTCGTAGGTGGTGATGATGACGATCGCCAGCGGGTCTGCGACATCCGGGCCCGCCAGTTGACGGGTGGCTTCGATGCCGTCCATCGACGGCATGCGGATGTCGAACAGGCAGACGTCAGGTTGCAGCCTGGTCGCCAGCTGCACTGCTTCCAGTCCGTTCGCAGCCTCGCCAATCACCTCAATGTCGGGTTGGGCGTCGAGAATCATCTTGAGGCCGCCGCGGATGATCTCCTGGTCATCGGCAATGAGTACCCGGATGGTCATGCCGACCTGCCGTTTCGTGGCAGCGAGGCGCTGACGACCCAGCCGCCGTTGGGGTGCGGGCCTGCGTGGCATTCGCCCCCAAGCAGCGACGCTCGTTCTGTCATGCCGAGCAACCCGTAGCCGGGGCCAGGCGGGGCGGAGGAATGGCCGTCGTCGGTGACCGTCAGCTCGATGCGGTCGCTCACTCCGGTGACAGCCACGGCAATATGAGTGGCGTTGCGGGCGTGGCGGCGAGCGTTGGTGACCGCCTCCTGGGCAAGGCGAAACACCGCAGAACCTACCGACGGACTGACGGCCTCAAGGTCTCCGTCCAACGTCACCTCAACCTGCACATCGGAGCCAACCTGTGGGCGGCCCGTTGCGTTGTCGGCCAAGCCAGCCAGGTCGCCAAGGCCGGGGTTCGGAGTGAGGTCGTTCGGTTCGTGATCACGGAGTACTCCAAGAATCAGCCGCATCTCGGTCAAGGTCAGCGATGCCTGCTGTTCGATGACGGCGAGGGCCTCGTTGGCGGCGGAAGGGTTTGTGGCAATGATCTCCTGGCCGCCCTGGGCCTGAATGGCGATGGCGGAAACGTGATGGGCGACGGTGTCGTGCAGCTCCCGGGCAATCCGGTTCCGTTCGCTCATTTTGGCTTCGCTGATGCGGGCGGTGTTGCGGCTGGCCCAGAGTCGTAGGGCCACCCCGAGCAGCGCGAAGAGGGCGAGGAAACCCGGGAGTGCGACGGCCCCGGTGAGTTCTCGCAATATTTCGGTGCTGCCAGCTGCCAAGATGCCGACCGACGCGATGACCAGTCCGACGATCGCTTTTCGGCCGGATGCCCAGCGGCTCAGCGTGTACACCGTCACTGCGATCACACCGACATTCAGGAACGTGCTTGAGACTCCGGCGATCAACATGGCGCCGTGGACGACGACGTACGCACCGGACACGGCGAGCGTGACCGCAAGTATGTGGGAGTGTCGCCAGAACAGCGCGACCGGTAGGACGGTGAACAACGGGATGGTGATGCTCGGCCAACCGAGGTTGTCCGACGCCAGCCCGTCGGCCAGACCCAAGCTCATCAGCACCACAATGACGATCACGTCCATCCGTGAACGACCCGGCGTCTCGGCGGCAGGTTCTGCCCATAGGTCGCGGAACACGTCGGCTAGCACAGCTCCATCGTAGATAACGGCGAGGCGGCGGGGAACTGGCCGAAAGTACAGAATGTCGCCGGAGGCCGAAGCCCTACCTGATCCGTTACTAACTGATTGACTCTGTCGGCTCGCAACCAAAGCCCGGACCGGGGAGCGGGTACACCTTTCCATCGGACAACACCGGTAGCGCCACCGGGTAGGAGAACGAGACATCCTCTGGAACCCACGGGAATTCGAGCCACCGGCTCGCGGGCGAACTGAACGCCCAGTGGATCGATGCATACAGCGAAGGTCCCAGGCGGAAATTGTGAGGGCAGAGCGCTACGTTTGCCCGCTCGACCAGAGCGGCGACCCGCTTGGCCGGTGTGAGCCCGCCGATCTTGGTGATCTCCGGCTGGACGTATGACAACGCTTGGGTCTGCAGTAGCCGCTCGAAATCGGCGAGCGAGTACTCGTTCTCGCCGCCCGCGAGGTCACAGGGCACCGACGCACCAACTCGGGCGATCGCATCGATGTCTCGCATTGGCCTGACCGGCTCTTCGAACCACAGCACGTCGAGTTCGCCAAGCCGCTTACCGTGGGCGATGGCCTCGATCGGGTCGAAGTGGCCGTTGACGTCCACCATGAGCAACAGCTCGGGCCCAAATTCCTCTCGAAGAAACGCCGTCAGCTCCGGGTCCACTTCGTGCAGCTTGATGGCGGTGAAACCGGCGGCGAGCGCTCGCTCGGTTTCGCGACGGAGCAACTCGGGCGTGCGCAGCACCGGGAGGCTTGCATAGGCGGGAATGGCGGCGACGGCCGGGCCGCCAAGGAGGTCCACCACCGGGGCGCCAAGCCGCTTTCCCTTGAGGTCCCACAGGGCCAGGTCCAATCCCGAGAGCCCCATGAGGAAGATGCCGTGATCGCCATAGCGTGACCCCCAGTCCGCCAGGTCGTGCCAGATGGCCTCGATGTAATCGGCGTTGCGACCAATAGCCCGTGGGGCAAGCAGGTCATCGATCACCGAGGCGATGGGGCGGGCCGCCCTGCTCGGCTCCTCGGGATCGCCGATGCCCCACCAGGCCTCGCCAATACCTTCCGTGCCGTCACTGTCGATGACTCTGACGATCAGGTTGATCAGATCGCCGTCGGCGAAGATCTCGCTGGCGACATGTTCAATGAGTGCCATGGTCGGCTTCTCGTTCCGCTACTGATCCGCGAGCTGATTCTCCAGCTCCTGCTCGGCCGCTTTTCGTAGATCGTCGCGGTCGTCTTCCAGCACGAAGTCCACCCACCGCAACGTGCCGGCAAAGGGAAACGGACCGACGTACGCCGGTGAGATGGTGGGTCCGGCGTCCTGGCCAATGTCCATGCCGTAGGTGGTTTGGCGATACGGAAGCGTCTCGACCGGCCCGGACCCCAAGACGACCTCTTCACCGCTACCGCTACCGCTGCCGTCGTCGGCGGACGGCACGACCAGGAGTTGGGCAACGCCGACATGCTCGTCGCTCTTGCGATACCGGACGATCAGGTCCATCTCTCCATCGGGCAGCGGTGTGTCGGAGCGAACGTCGAAGTAGTCGTTGAGCCTGTTGTAGGTAAAGGCGAGACGGTCATTCTGCACGAACATCGCGTACCCGCTGGTTCTGGCGCCACTGGCGACAAGCACGCCGTCGTGACCGGCGGCCCGGTTGACCCTGGCCCGGATCTCGAAGGACCGGTTGCGGATGTCGGGAGTCTTTGACCGTTCCAGGTGAGGGGACGGTAAGCGGAAGCGCTGGGTGTTGCCGACGGGCTGATGGCCGGGTCGACGCATGATGAGCAGCTCTGCACCTCCACGATCGTCGAGGGGTAGAACGTTGTACCGGCCGGCGTCGGCCCACCACCGTTCGATGAGCTCCCGCAGCTTGTCCGGCTCGGTGGCGGCCAGGTCGTGACACTCGGAGAAGTCGCTGTCGGTGTGGTACAGCGCCCACACATCCTCGGCAAACGACTGACCGCGCCGATGTAGCGTCACCGCCTTCCATCCCTCATGCCAAATGGCCCGGTTGCCAACCATCTCGTAGTACTGGCTCTGCTTGCGAGACGGGACATCTGCCGCGTCGAAGCTGTAGGCCATGCTCGTGCCTTCGATGGGCATTTGCTCGATGCCCTTGTAGACCGCTGGTGAATCAATCCCGATGCTCTCAAGGATTGTCGGCCAGATGTCGGAGACATGGTGGTACTGGTCCCGGAGCGCTCCTCGATCGGAAAGTCGGTTTGGCCAGTGGATGATCAGAGGGTCCCGGATGCCGCCCTCATATGTCTCGCTCTTGAAATATCGGAGCGGAGTGTTTCCAACCTGGGCCCATCCCAACGGATAGTTGTTGTACAGATTGGGGCCGCCGATCTCCTCGACCCGGTCCACCATCTTGTCGACCGGCGTCGCCATGTTGTTGAAGAATGCCAGCTCGTTGAGCGTTCCGTGCTTGCCGCCTTCACGACTGGCGCCGTTGTCCGATAGCAGGACGATCATGGTGTCATCTAGCAACTCCATCGACTCGAGGTAGTCGACCAACCTCCCGATCTGATCGTCGGTGTGATCCAGGAATCCTGCGAAGGTCTCCTGCATCTTCACATAGAGCGTCTTTTGTTCATCGCTGAGGGTGTCCCATGGCTCCACGCCGTAGTTCCGGGGCGCAAGCGTGGTGCCCTCCGGGACGACTCCCATGTCGATCTGTCGCTCGAACCAGCGTTGACGAACCTCATCCCACCCGTCGTCATATTTGGACTTGTACTTCTCGATATAGCGGCGGGGTGCCTGATGCGGCGAGTGGGTTGCCCCAAAGGCGAGATAGGTGAAGAAGCGGTTACCCGGCGACGAACCTTGATGCGCATTGATCATGGCGATCGCCTGATCTACCAGATCCTCCGACAGGTGGTAGTCGGGCTCGGCGCCGTCGCTGTCATCGTGAGATCGGGGATCGACGGGATGATTGTCGATGGTGATCTCCGGTGAGAACTGATCGGTCGCCCCACCGATGAAGCCGTAGTAGCGGTCAAACCCACGCTGCAGCGGCCAGTTGTCCATTGGCCCGGCAGGCGAACAATCCTCGAGCGTTGCGAGGTGCCATTTGCCCAGGGCGAAGGTTCCGTAGCCGTGGCTCTGCAACACCTCGGCCATGGTTGCCGCCTTCGGCGTGATCACGCCCCGGCAGTTTGAGAAACCGGTGTCAACGTTGGAGATGAACCGCATGCCAACCGAATGGTGGTTGCGTCCGGTCATAAGCGACGCCCGGGTGGGGGAGCAGAGCGCCGTTGTGTGGAAGTTGGTGTAGCGAAGACCGCCAGCGGCCAACCGGTCGATATTAGGCGTATCGATGTCTGATCCGAAGCAACCGAGATGGGCGAACCCGGTGTCATCCAGGACGATGACCACGACGTTCGGTGCTCCGTCAGGTGGCCGTTTCGGTGGGTCCCAGGTCGGCGTCGTTTCCGACACGCTGATCGCTGCGCTTGGCTGCTCGTTCACCGTCATGTGGCTTCCTTTGATCGCTCGTCATCGTCGTGGCCGCTGCGTTGTCGTGTCAAGCCAAGCAGTAGATGGCGAAGCAGAGACTTGCACCCCCGTTCGGTCATAGCTAAGTTCGGCGCCATCGCGGTCCGGTCGTTATCGGCCGGAGGTGAAAAAGGGGGAAAGTTACATGTCAGTCTCGGCTTTCAAGCGCCTGTTGGTGCTTATGTTCTCGTTTGCGTTGTTCGCAGCGGCATGCGGTGGTGACGATAGTGCCGATAGCGAAGTTGACGCATCGGCAGATGATGCCGAAGAGGAAACCGAATCGACGCTGTCCGGTATCGGGACCAACTCCGACGATGAAGCGGAACCTGCGTCGGATGAAGAGGACGAAGACTCGGCAGAGGCTGTCCCTGCTGAAGCAGCATCGGGCACCCTTCGATACGTCGAGTTCTCACCGGTTACGACCTTTGACCCGGCGAGGGCGCAGACCGCGCAGTCGGTGTACCTCTACCCGGTCTACGACACGCTCACCAGGCAGAACGCCGAGTTCGGGCTCGATCCGGCGCTTGCCACTTCCTGGGAGTCGCCCGAACCTGGTGTCTGGGTCTTCCAGATCCGAGATGACGTGGTGTTCCACGACGGCGAGGCGCTGACGGGCCAAGTCGTCGCCGACAACATGAACCGGGCGAAGGCCACCGAGGGCAACCCGAATGGTGCCACGTGGGCGGGCTTCACCGAGGCCACAGCGACCGGCGAGTATGAGGTGACAGCGAACTTCGCCGTGCCACAGCCACAGTTCCCGATCGAGATGTCCATGGTGATGGGCATGATGATCAGCCCGGCAGCGATGGCCGCAGAGACGGACCTCACCAGAGATCCGCAGGGCTCTGGACCATGGATCTGGCAAGACAGCGAATCAGAAGCCGGCGTGACAGAGGTGTACACCCTGTTCGAGGACTACTGGAACCCCGCAGACCAGGGCGTGGAGCGTATTGAGGCAACGGCTGTCCCTGACAACGTTGCACGACTGAACGCTCTGCTCACAGGCGAGACCGACATCATGGGCTCCATACGCGACGCTCAGATTGGTGATGCCCTCGAAGCAGGCAACGAGGTCATCTCGGTGCCGAACTACTTCCCGTACCTCGGCGTCACCGGTCGTGGCGAAGGCACGGTTGATGGCGACCTGCTGCAGCAGGACCTGGTGCGACAGGCCGTTGCCTATGCCATCGACCGAGATGCCTACAACCAGGCGATCCACGCCGGGCGAGGCGACGACAAGGGCGGCATCTACCCGTCAGCGTTCAGTGAGTGGCACGTCCCAGATCTGGACGACACATTCATCTACGATCCCGAGAAGTCGAAGGAGCTGCTGGCCGAGGCCGGTTTCCCTGACGGCATCACCTTGCAGTCGCCGATCATGCCGGCGATCCAGCCCCACGTTGAGCTGGTCACCCAGATGCTCGGAGCGGTCGGCATCACCGTTGAACAAACCCAGATCAACAACGGCGAACTTGGACCTCGGGTCCGCGCCGGCGAGTGGGGCATTTGGTGGGGCCGTGAGCTGCTCTACCACCCCGCAGCCACGTACCCGAAGTACACCGCTGAGGAAGGGGTGTGGAACCCCTTCGGCTTGACCGACATGAAGGACCTGGATGACATCGCTGCTGAGGCGGCACAGTCGCCGGACCTTGAAACCCAGAAGGAGCTCTACGGCGAGATCAGCTCGGAGCTGATCAACCGGAACGTCATCATTCCGCTCGCCCACGGCGCCCAGAACGGTGCCTTCCGGCCGGAGGTTTCTGGTGCCGTCATGGGTCTGAACATGCAGGCGATCATGCCGTACGGCGTTCGAGTCGACGGCTAGTTCGTCAGTCCAACAATCTGTACATCAACTAGTCCCTAACTCATCGAGTTGACGTGGAGTGGGTGCGCAACACGGCCCCACTCCACGCCATCTCGTAGTCTCGCCGAACCTGCCTGAGGAGGCTGATTGCTCCGGCTACTCATAACCCGGCTGCTGGCGGCCATTCCGCTGATGTTCCTGGTTGGCACCATCGTGTTCTTCCTGCAGCAGCTGAACCCGGTGGATCCGACCGCCGCGTTGCTGGGCGATGACACCACCGATGAGACGGTCGCCGCCGCCAGGGAGGAGCTGGGGCTCAACAGACCGCTACTGACCCAGTACACCTCGTGGCTGGGCGATGCTGTCACCGGTGACCTGGGAACGTCCTGGTTCAATGGCGAGGACGTGACGACGCTGCTGATCCGTCGGGCCAAGGTGACCTTCTCCATCGTGGCGGGATCAATCCTCATTGCGCTGGTCCTCGGCGTTTCACTTGGTGTCGCTGCCGCGCTCAAGGCCGGGCGATGGCAGGACCGGTTGGTAACCGTGGTCTCTTCACTTGGGATAGCTGTGCCCAATTTTTGGGTGGCGATCATTCTGGCCGCCGTGTTTGCAGTGAACCTTGGCTGGTTCCCCGCGCTCTGGAGTATCAACAGAACCGCGACGGCATGGGGCTGGATCTACTCCATCATCTTGCCCTGTCTCGCTCTCGGGACTGCCTCCTCGGCCGCCATCGCCCGCCAAACCCGATCCGCGATGATCGGTGTGCTGCAGCAGGACTACATCAGAACGGCGCTGGCTAAAGGGCTTCCCGTCAGGCGGGTGATCTACCGACACGCGTTGCGCAATGCTGCTATCCCAATCGTCACCCTGATCGGCTTCCAGCTTTCGGCGCTGATCGGTGGTTCCATTTTCGTCGAGTTCATCTTCAACATTCCTGGCCTCGGCACCATCGCCGTGGAGTCAGTGCAGCGCAACAACCAGCCGATCACACTTGGCTTTGTCATGGTGACCACTGTCGTTGTCGTCGTCGCCAACATCCTGCTGGACATGAGTTACGCCTGGCTCAATCCCAAGGTGCGTCGAGCATGACCGCCGGAGCGCATCCCCATGTCTGATCTCGCGGCCACCGAAGATCTAGTCGGCGCCGGCGGCGGCATTGGTGGAGCCGAGCCGCTCAGCGACGGATCAGCGCCGACCGGCAGCCGTTTCTGGGGCCGCTTTCGTCGCAACAAACTTGCGCTTGCCGCAGGGGCGTTCCTGATTCTGGAGCTGGTGCTCCTGCTGTTGGCGCCGTTGATCACGACACATGACCCCAACCTGGCAACAAGCTTTGCCGACTTCCTGAAGGGGCCGGGCACCGAGTACTGGTGGGGGACCGACTCGGTCGGTCGTGACATCTACACCCGCATCATCTACGGGACCCGCTTCGCATTTACCGCCGGAGCGGTGGCAGTGCTGACGGCACTGGCAATCGGCGTCCCGCTCGGGCTTGCCATTGGCTACTTCCGTGGCTGGCTGGACCGCATTGTCATGCGGGTGGTCGAGGCGATTGTCGCCATCCCCGCAGTTGTCCTGGCCATCTCCATCATCGCAGTGACCGGGCCCGGCCTCGTCACCTCGATGTTCGCTATCGGGCTCGTGTACTCGATGATCATCACCCGCCTCACCCGGGCAGAGGTGTTCGCTGCGAGGGAGGAGCTGTACGTCGACGGCGCCAGGGCGTCCGGCTCATCGGACCGCCGGATCATGTTCCGCCACATTCTGCCGAACATCGCCCCGGTGTTGATTGTGCAAACCACCTTGCTGTTTGCAACGTCGGTGTTGGCGGAGGCTGCGCTCAGCTTCCTCGGCCTCGGCGCAAGCACTAACCAGGCGAGCTGGGGTCGGATGCTTCGTAGCGCGCAGGAATCCATCGATCAGGCGATTTGGCCTGCCTTCCCGCCAGGGATTGCCATCTTTGTGACGGTGGTGGCGTTCAACGTGCTCGGCGACGGTCTTCGAGATGCGTTCGGCCGAGAAGCCCGCGGGGGCCGCGTCGGTGTCGGCGATGTGGAGTCGGCGGCCGCTTCCGGGACTCGCCTGGTTGATGACACGGCGCTGCTGTCGGTCCGGGACCTCTCAATTCGCTTCCCTCGACCGGGGACCACGGAGGACGTCAACGTTGTTCGCAACGTGGACTTCGACATCGGCCCCGGCAAGGTGATGGCACTGGTCGGCGAGTCCGGGTCCGGCAAGTCCATCTCCGCTCTCTCACTGCTCGGTCTGGTCCCCGACCCCGGACGAGCGTCAGCATCGTCGATCAGCCTTGACGGACGAGAGCTGGTCGGGCTCGGTTTTGACGATCTGCGCAGCGTCCGCGGCAAGGAGATCGGCTTGATTTCCCAGGAGCCGTCTGCCGCTCTGAACCCGGCGTACACCGTTGGTCGACAAATTGCGGAGCCGCTGATCTACCACCTGGGCATGACGAAGAAGGAGGCCAGGCAGCGGTCGATAGAGCTGATGACCAGGGTTGGTATTCCCAACCCGGAGGTCCGCATCGACAGCTTCCCCCACCAGTTCTCGGGCGGCATGGCCCAGCGGGTCGTCATCGCCATGGCGCTGTCCTGCAACCCCAAGCTGCTCATCGCCGACGAGCCGACCACAGCGCTGGATGTCACCGTCCAGGGGCAGGTGCTTGACCTGATCGGTGAGCTGAGCCGAGAGCTCGGGGTCAGCGTGCTGTTGATCACCCACGACCTCGGCGTTGTGGCCGACCTGGCTGATGATGTGGCGGTCATGTACGCAGGCGAGATTGTCGAATCCGGCAAGCTGGCTGAGGTGTTCCACGATCCGCAGCATCCCTACACCGAGGGTCTCCTGAAGGCGATTCCTCGTAACGAGCAGCGAAGCGGTGACCTGCCGACGATCGACGGTGTTGTACCCCCGCCCTGGGAGTGGCCGTCCGGCTGTCACTTCGCCCCTCGGTGTCCCTATGCCACCGACGAGTGCACCTCGGGCGAGATCGAACTGCGCCCGGCAGGGTTCTCGCTCACCCGCTGCGTGCGAGCACATGATCTGGATCTGGTAGGTGTCGGCGACGAGGCGGAATCATGACTGAGCCGATGCTGGAAATCAGCGACCTGACAATCACGTTCCCCGGAGGCAAGGGCCAGTTGCCGTGGCAACGCCAACCCGACGTCAGGGCCGTGCAGGGCGCGAGCCTGTCCATCGCCCCCGGCGAAACCCTTGGCCTGGTCGGCGAGTCCGGATCTGGCAAGACCACCATCGGTCGGGCCATTCTGCGGTTCATCAAGCCAAGCGGTGGAGCCATCCGCCTCGGTGAGTTCGACGTGACCCAATTCGGCAGGTCCGTGCCGCCCGAGTATCGGCGTGCGGTACAGGTGGTCTTCCAGGATCCTGTCGGATCGCTGAACCCATCGATGGTGGTTGGCGACATCATCGGCGAACCGCTGCAGATCCACTTCGGACTGGATTCCGACGCCAGGGAACGCCGGGCCGGCGACCTGCTGGAACAGGTCGGTTTGGAGCGTCACCACCTCGACCGCTACCCCTATGAGTTCTCCGGCGGTCAGCGGCAGCGGATCGCAGTGGCCCGAGCGTTGGCCACCGAACCACAGCTCCTCGTACTGGACGAGCCGGTGTCCGCCCTGGACACCTCCACGCAGAGTCAGGTGATCAACCTGCTTGACGCGCTCCAGGCCGAGACGGGAGCGGCATACCTGTTCATCGCCCACGACCTTGCGGTGGTCCGCCACATCTCCGACCGGATCGCGGTCATGTACCACAGTCGCATTGTCGAGCAGGGGCCCGCCGATCAGGTGTGCGAACAACCGCGTCACCCCTATACCGAACTGCTGCTTGCGTCCATACCGGACCCGGCCCCGGTGGTGCAGCCGGCAAAGAGCAAGCGGCGCAGAGAACTAACCGTCGGCGGAGAACTGGGCGCGACCGGGAACGCTCCCGAAACCGGCTGTCCGTTTGCCAGCCGCTGCGCGCACGTGATGGACATCTGTCACGCAGAGTTCCCCGAGCCGTATCCCATAGACGGCGGGGGAGAGGTGCGCTGTCACCTCCACACCTCCGGTCCCAATCTTGCAGGTCGACCGCTCAGCGCGTTGGAGCCAGCTACTGGGCGTCAGCCATGATCTGGTCTACCAACTCATAGATCGTCTCTTTGTTGCTGCCCGGTCGTTCCCAGCCCTCTTGCTCGACCGCTAGGTAGCCGCCGTAGCCATCTTCAAGGTCGAGCCACGGCACTGCGCCGTAAAGGCCGTCGTCGGTGATACGGCCGCTGTCGTAGTCGACCCACCACCCCATGCCGTAGCCGAACTCTTCGTTCGCCGCGTCGCCATAGAGCGGCCCGATGCGGTCTGTTGTCATCTGCGATATGGCGGCGGGTGACAGGACCTGGGTCTCGCCACATTTCCCGTCTCGCAGCAACATGAGCAGGAGCTTCCCGTAGTCTCCCGTCGTCAGATACCCGCCACCTTCGATCTGGGGATTCTCGGTGGCCGTCAGCACGCTGGGGTCCAGGCCGTCGGGGTAGGCGGCACCGTATTCGGCCCAGTGGTTGTTGAACCCAAGGGAGGTGATCCCGCAGGGCTGGGCGTAGATCTCGTCGATGAGCTGGTCCCAGGACTTGCCAGATGCGATCTCGGCAACCGCGCCCGCCACCTGCCACTGTCCGCCGCCATAGCGGAACTCGCTGTCCGGGCTGACGACTTCAGCGTCATCGACGTCGCTTGTGAAAATCACCTCGCCACATTCCTGGAGAGCGGCACCGGCGGAGAACTGGCACAGGTACGGGGGATACCCGG
>CAZSTV010000129.1:15460-16337 GCA_964609665.1 uncultured Acidimicrobiaceae bacterium | reverse complement strand
ACATCGACCCTCTGACGACGGAGGCCAACATGACCGCCGTCAGTGCCGATGTGGATGATCTCGGCGAAGCGACGAGCAAGCAGGGCACCACGGTGGCCATGGACTTCGGTCGTGTGGCACTCAGTGAAGAGTTGATCCTCTACGTCTTCGGTACGCCGGGGCAGGACCGTTTCCACTTCATGTGGGACGAGCTGGTTCGTGGAGCGATCGGAGCGGTAGTTCTGGTCGACACCGACCGGCTCGATGCCTGTTTCGCCGCCGTCGACTACATGGAACAGGCCGGTGTGCCGTTCATCGTTGCAGTGAACGCGTTTGAGGGTGTGCTGCGGCATCATCCCGAGGACGTACGCGAGGCACTTGATGTGCCGTCCTATGTGCCGGTAGTGGTCACCGATGCCCGAAACCGCGCTGCGGTCCGGGACACCATCATTGCCTTGGTCCGTCATGCGATGACGATGGCCAACGCTCCGGTCAGCTAGTCCAACCAATCTAAAACCAACATCGTGGCGCCCGGCGAACGGGTGCGGCGGGCGCTTCGACGCGCAACGATTTGGGTCGATGATTGGGTCGATGACTGAGTCGTGGTTTGCGTCGGTGAGCCTCGCTGGGCACAGTTGGTCCATGCATGAAGAGATCGGGCTCCTGAACGGCATGGCCACCACCAGAGCCATCCGTCGCTACACCGAAGATCCGATTCCCGACGAGGACCTCTCGTCGGTCTTGTTTCATGCGACGAGAGCCCCAACAGGCTCCAATCGCCAGGGCTTCCGGTTCTTGACCCTTCGCGACGGCGAGCGTGCGACGCAGGCAAAGTCACTTCTGGGAACGACCTTCCGGGTGAACTGGACCAAGAAGCTTGAGTCCGACGGGTATGAGC
>CAZSTV010000129.1:8674-15450 GCA_964609665.1 uncultured Acidimicrobiaceae bacterium | reverse complement strand
GGGGAGCGGCAACACCGGTGACTCGCCGAAAGCTCGGATGGCCAGAACCATGCAGCACTTCGTCGACAACTTTGAGAAGACGCCGGTGGTCATCCTGGCCTGTGTCCGAATTCGCCACGCGTCGATGCAGGACGGCGCATCGATCTACCCAGCGTGCCAGAACCTTCTGCTCGCGGCCCGCGCTCTCGGGTATGGCGGGGTACTCACCGGTTGGCATGCCGGCGTCGAGGACGAACTGCGAACGCTGCTTGACATCCCGGATGACTTTGCGATCGCCGCCACCATCCCGCTCGGTCGACCAGCTGGCAGGCACGGCCCTGTTCGGCGTCGACCGATGGCAGAGCTGGTGTTTGACGACGGATGGGGTGAGGCCGCCCAGTGGGCGATCGACCCGCCGGACACTCGCTTTACCTCGGCTGGGCCACCACCGCCGTCGTAGACGGCTCCGACGGCCTTAGAACGGTGCCGCGCCGATGAAGTCGAGTCCCTTCTCCAGGAACGGGAAGGCTTTCGGCAGACCGAAATGGTCAACGCCTGGCAGCGTCAACACCGAGCCGTTCTGGAGTGCTTCGGCCAGCGGCTCGCCCGGGCCTGCAAAGTCCTGATCGCCGATGACGACGAGGACCGGGTTGGGAATCGTCGCGACGATCTCAGGCGTGAGCGGCGGTCGTGGCCGCTGGATGAATGCCGCGAGCGCCTTCGGGTCGTTGCCGTCGCTCTCGGCGAGCGACTTGAAGTGCATGTTGACCTGGTTGCTCTCGTCCCCCCGACCCTCAAGCGCGTCGAGGATGGGGTTGCCTTCTCGCTCGCGGAACATCGATCCGCCAATGCCGCCAACAACGATGCGATCAAATCGGTCGGGATTCTCCGCGGCGAGCGCGAGGACAATCGCCGCCCCTGCGGAATAGCCGATCGCATCGACCGGGCCGTCAGGCAAGTCGGCCGCCACCAGGTTCTCCACCTCGGCGTAGGCCTCAACGTCGTGCGGCTTTGCAGCGTCGCCGTGACCAAGAAGGTCGGGGGCGATCACCGGGCGTCCGGCCTCGGTGATCAGATCGATCCAGCCGGGTTCGCGCCACGTCCGCGCCGCGGATGTAGTGAACCCATGAACCAGGAGGACAGGCTTTGTCATGGCCGACAACTTAGCGGCTTGACCCCGTGGCTCTCATATTCACGTCGGTCGTGAGATCAGGCGACCGACAGTTCCTGGTCGGAGTGGGGAGCGAGGTGGGCGTCGGTCTCGATATGCCCTGGTGGCGCCATAGCGGTGGAGCTTCGGCGGATGGCGCTGATGTCTGCGGTGCGGTAGCTGGCAAGGCGAACGCTCCACGAGTCAATCACATGGCGGTCATCGCGCAACGAGAAGAACGTGGTCATCGGTCCTTCCTGCTGGTATGCGTCTGCGTCCTCGACAAAGTCGGTGGTCTGGTCGGTCAGTGTCACTGCGAACAACGCCATTGTTCACTCCCATTTCGTTCGGTCTTGCTCGGTCCTGCTCCAGTCCTGCTGAGGCCTGGCTGCTCATCTCCCCCGTCGGAGTTGAGCGTAGGAGTAACCATAGAATCGCTGTCTTGTGCGGTTCTAGAGGGGAAACCCTGTGGATTTCGAAACTTATCCACAGTTGACGGTGTCATCGTGGCAGCGCGACCGGTCATGGGTGGCTCGGCGTTGCGGCGCTTAGCGAAGAGCGTGCACCGGCGATCGCAGCGGCCCGCCGACCCTAAGCTGAGGGCAGTGCCGTATCCAGACACACCGCCCGATCCAGATACACCGCCCGATCCAGACACGTCATCCGACCCAACCACCTCGTTCAACCCCGGGCGCTCCGGTGGGGGTCTGCGTGAGAATTGGCTCGAAGAGCCACGGCCTGAACGCTTCGATGCCGAGAGGCCGGACTATGACCAGTGCATGGCGGCCCATCACGACGCCGTGGCCAACGACTCACCCGGGTACCGAGATCCGCACACCGGATTGTTCGTGATGACGGCGCAGTATTTGCATGATCGTGGCTGGTGCTGTGATCGTGGTTGTAGGCACTGCCCCTACGGGGCAGCGATATAGAGCCCTACGGGGCAGCAACGTAGAGCCCTTGTGGGGCAGCGATATGACGACGTGAGTGAGAGCGAGCAGGCATGAGTGATCGAATCCATATTTCCCTCGAGGGGGGCGTCGCCGACGTTCGGCTCAACCGCCCCGACAAGATGAACGCCCTCGATCCGGACATGTTCAAGGCGTTGAACGACACCGCAACCGAACTCGCCGCCGACCCGTCGCTTCGCTGCGTCGTACTGTCCGGCGAAGGCCGATCGTTTTGTGCGGGTCTGGACTTCGGTTCGTTCCAGGGCATGACCGACCGCGACAGCACTTCGAACGACTCAACCGAAGACGAGCCCGAGATGCCAGACGGTCGCATCACCCACAGCGGCCAGCAGGCCGTGTACGGCTGGACAGAGATGCCGGTCCCCGTCATCGCCGCGGTCCATGGGCATGCCCTCGGCGGAGGCATTCAGCTCGCGCTCGGCGCCGATATCCGCATCGTCGCGCCGGACGCGAAAATGTCGGTACTGGAGATCCGCTGGGGACTCGTCCCTGACATGACCGGCACCCAGTCGCTGGTCAACCTCGTCGGACTCGATGTTGCGAAGGAGCTGACGTTCACCGGACGGATGGTGTCGGGCGAGGAGGCCGTCACCATCGGTCTTGGCACGAAGCTCTCCGAAGACCCCCATGGCGATGCAATGGCCATGGCAACCGAGATTGCGGCAAAGTCGCCGCACGCGGTTCGAGCTGCGAAGCGGCTGTTCAACTCAGCACCGAAGGATTCAATTGCCGAGGGCTTCGCCAAGGAGCGCCGGGAGATCGGTCAACTCATCGGCTCGGCGAATCAGGTCGAGCAGATCAAGGCGTTCTTCGACAAGCGAGACCCGAATTTCGTCGATCCTCAGATCGACTGACATAGCAACTGACTGACATAGCAACTGACTGACATAGCAACTGACGAGTGCCGAGCGCGGCGCCAGCGCTGCCCGGTCGTCACCACTAGTCGGCCGGGTGCCACTGACCTCGTGACACCAGCAGGTCCCTTAGCACCTCTATCTCGTCGGTGATGATTGCGTCGGCGCCCCGATCCAAGAGTTGGGCCATCTGGTCCGCATCGTTGATGGTCCAGAAGTGCACCTGTAGCCCGAGCCCGTGCAGGCGCTCGATCAGCCATTCCGAGTCAAGCGGGATCACCCCGCCCCTGGTCGGAATCTGTACGCACCCGTACGGCGGCGTCCAACTAGGGTAGGCCAGCGCCGCTGCCAACACCTTTGCCACGCCGGTCGGGCCGGGTGAGGTGCACAGCTGGTCGCCGAGCCCGGACCGCACCCGGGAGATACGGTCCTCGGAAAACGAGCCGATGCAGACCCGGTCGATTGCCTCGTACTCCCGGACCGCCTCGATGAGCAGATCGACGGCGCTGTCGGCTTTCGGGTCGATGTTGAACCGGGAGTCTGGAAACTGCTCGAACAGGTCGGCGAGGCGGGGGATTTCATGTTCGCCATCGAGACGAACCTCTGAGAGCCGGTCCCAGCCGTAGTCGGAGATGCCACCCGGCAGACCGGCCACCCGCGCTAGCTGATCGTCGTGAAAAGCCACGAGCACACCATCGGCGGTGGCGTGTACATCGGTCTCCAGGTAGCGGTAGCCGAGAGACACCGCATGGGCGAACGCCGCCACCGTGTTCTCTGGGGCCGGGCCCCGACCGCCACGGTGGGCAAAGCCGAACGGTGGCTGCCCATCCAGATATGTCCAGGTCATGGGCCACGAAGCTAGCACCCTCCGCCGCCCCTTGGCGTTCGACGGGGGCGCATTGGTGCAGGTGGGGCAGCACCTCGTACCCTCATCACGTGGCCAGGCAGGAAACAACCCCGCTCAGCCGGTCAGCGATTCTTGGGGTTACGGGAACGATGTCGGTGATATTCCCCGCGTTCCTCACCGGGGCCCTTGCCGTGCAGGTCAAAGAAGGGCTGCGACTCTCCGAGACCGACTTCGGGTTCGCGATCGGGGCGTTCTTCATCGGCTCGACGATGGGCTCGGCGGTACTCGGGCGGCTGGCAGAGCGACTTGGCCCTCGTGCGGCTATTCGCCTTGGCTTATCGACGACCATCGCGACGAATCTGGTCATCGCCCTGGCGGTGAACAGCGGGCTTGCGCTGCAGCTCACCCTGGTCGTTGCCGGCTTGGCCAACGCGCTTACCCAACCCGCAATCAACCTGATGCTGGTACGCACCGTCGACCGATCACAGCTTGGGTTTGTCATGGCGCTCAAGCAGTCCGGCATGCCCAGCGCGGCCCTACTTGGCGGACTTATGGTACCGGTCATCGCACTTACCGTCGGCTGGCGCCCGGCCTATGGTTTTGCTGCCGGTCTGGCGCTGGTCGCGCTGGCGCTCACCGGTGGGCAGGACAAACACGGACAACCCGACCAGCTCCCTTCGCAACAGCCCGGTCCGGTGGGGCGGGCCAAACCGGATTTGGGGCTCGCCATGCTGCTCCTCATGGCCATTGTCGGTGTGCTCGGCGGGGGAGCGGCAAACATTCTTGTGGGCTACCTGGTCAGCGGTGCTGTCGATGCGGGCGTCGGCCCGGCATCGGCAGGACTCCTGTTGACGTTGGGCGCCGCACTCGGCGTTACCTCCCGGCTCATCCACGGCTGGTTGGTGGATCGACGTCCTTTCGATGCGCTCGTACGAGTCGTCGTGATGTTCGTTGTGGGCGCGGCCGGTGCACTTCTGCTGGCAACCCACACCCCGGTGACCTACCTGGTCGCCACGCCGCTGGCCTTCGCCGCTGGCTGGGCGTGGCCGGGACTGTTCAACCTTGTCGTCGTCAATGCCAACCGGTCGGCCCCCGCAGCGGCAACCGGCGTCACCCAAACCGGTGTCTACCTCGGGTCTCTGATCGGACCGATCGTGGCCGGGATGCTCATCGAACGGTCCGGTTACCCGATCGTCTGGGTGCTCACCGCCTGCGCCCTCGGCGGTGCCGGCCTGGCGGCGGCTGCGGTGAAGGTGGGGATGGGCTCCGACGACCAAGACCGGTCCGACCAGGAAGTGCGAGCGACGGTGTCCGGTCGCTAGGTTCAAGTGAAACCGCTCGATAGCGAGCCCTCGTTGGCGCTGCGTCCCGGACGGTTACAGGTTTTCGCCATCTACAAGTGTTGGCCCTCGACGAGAAGCAGGAGACGCCGGTGACGGCAGAGGTACGAACGGAACGCAACGGTGCGGTCGCAACGATGATTTTCGACCATCAGGACCGGCGAAACGCCATGACCATGGACATGTGGCTTGCCGTTCCCGAGATCTGCGCCGCGTTTGAGAACGATGACTCGGTGCACGTGGTCGTCATTCGAGGAGCGGGCGAAACCGCCTTCGTTGCCGGTGCCGACATCTCACAATTCGGGGAAAGGCGACCAGGAGCGATCGACTACGACCAGGCGACCGGCAACGCCTTCAACGCAATAGAGTCCCTCGGGAAGCCGGTGGTGGCGCTCATTCACGGCTTCTGCATCGGTGGGGGCCTCGCCATCGCTGCCGCTGCGGACATTCGCTACGCGGCAGACGACGCACGGTTCGGCCTGCCTCCGGCCAGGCTGGGCATCGGCTACAGCGGTGCCGGAACGGGCAAGCTTGTCGACCTCCTCGGCCCGTCGGTGACCAAGGAGATCATCTACACCGCCGACTGGTATGACGCGGACACCGCGCTGCGATGGGGCCTGGTCAACCACGTCACGCCCAAGGGCGAGCTGGATGCGTTTGTGGCGGAACGGGCCGCAGTCATTGCCAGCCGGGCACCGCTGAGTCAGCGAGTCGCCAAGTTGGCGGTTGCAGATCACCTGCGGCCACCGGACAAGCGGCGCCCCGATGAGGTCGCTGCGGCCATCGAGGCATGTGCAGCCTCGGAGGACTACGCCGAGGGGGTGCGAGCGTTCATGGACAAACGTGCTCCCGAGTTCAAAGGCCGCTAGCGGTGGAGACGCCCGCCACTCAGCTGAATCGGCTGCTGAGCGAAGAAGCGCCGCGGCTCGATCAGGTGCTGTCGGTTATTGCCACCGTTGAGGATGACAGGCCGATAGCGGCGATCGAGGCAGAGGTGGTGCACCAGCTGGATCAACTTGGCGAGTCGTGCCCGGCACCAGACACGATGGACATTCTGAACCACATCTACGGCACCATGGGTTTCAGTGGCGACGTGGCTGACTACTACGACCCCGCCAACTCACTGATCAATCGCGTGATCGAGCGCCGACGGGGCATCCCGCTCACCCTGGCCGCCATCGCAGCCGAGGTGGGCCGCAGGGTCGGGGCGGACCTCCGACCCATCGGCATGCCCGGCCACGTGCTGCTCGGCGAGGGTCCGGAGCCGACCCACTGGTTCGACCCGTTCAACCGCGGTGCCCAGCTTGGCTACGACGACTGCAGGCTGCTGTTCGGCAGGTTTCATACCATCGAGGCGTTCAATCCGTCGATGTTGCGGCCCATGACTGCCGAGGGCGTGGCGATTCGTACCCTCAACAACCTGCGGGTCGCCTACATGAAGCGAGGCACGGCGAGCATGACCATCCCGGTGCTGGAGATGCGGGCCAATATGGCATCGGCGGACGTCGCCGACCGGCTCGATCTGGCGAACCTGTTGACCTCGCTTGGCCGGATGGAGCGCGCCGCCGAGGAATATGAAACCCTGGCCTCGGCTGACCCAGAGCGACGCGAAGCGTACCTACAACGTGCGACCGC
>CAZSTV010000129.1:0-8574 GCA_964609665.1 uncultured Acidimicrobiaceae bacterium | reverse complement strand
AACTAGCACCGCTGAACTAGCACCGCTGAACTAGCACCCCTGAATCAGCACCCCAGAATTAGCACCACACCCGAAGAGGAAATGAGGACGCGTTGATAGACCGCGAGATAAAGCGAAGCCTTGGCCAGATGATCAAAGGGGTCCAAGTGGTGGCGGCAACACATGACGGTGTGGCGAGGGCCTACACCTCTCACTGGGTGAGCCAAATCTCGTTTGAGGAGCCGATCGTGATGGCGTCGGTCAGCCCCAAGCACGACACCTACCCGCTCATGGTCTCCTCCGGTCGGTTCACCGTTTCGCTGCTCGCCGCCGACCAAATCACCGAGGGGCAGTACTTCTCCTACCCGGGTCACAAATTCAAGTACGCCGCCCCGGAGTACATCGAGATGGACGACGACGGCCAACCCATCGTGCCCAATTCAATCGCCTGGTTGTACTGCGAGACATTCGAGCGGATCGAGCGGTTTGACCATGACCTGTTTCTGGCAAACGTCACCTCGGTCACCGAGGGACGGCTTGGCGAACCGCCGCTGCTGTACTCCGCCCGTCACGGATGGCGAGTCACCGGTGACAACGCCAGGGAGAAGGGCCAGTCGGTGCGCGACGAACTGTTGCAGCGGGTTGCCGAGCTGGACGCTGCCAACGAGGAATAGCGCAGGCCGCGCTCGCCCTGTGGCCCTCTAGAGCGAGCCGGGGGCCATGTAAAACCAGACCGGTTGCTTGACGCCGTCATCGCTCATCCGGTCGCGAGCCTTGTTGATCACCGCGCCGGTTTCGGTCTCGGTCAAGAACCAGCGGGCTCCGGCCCATGCCGACGGCGAGTGCTCCGCCAGTTCCAGTGCCGCCACCTCGTAGTAGGCCCGGATGTCCTGAGCCACCCTCGCCGGGATGCCAGGTACGCCCGCTTCCTTCCACGGTGTGCCGTCGCCGATACGGATGAACGCTTCGATCGCCGCCGGAATCTCGTCGGGTCCAACAACGCGGCCTGCGCCAGCTCGCACCCCTGGCCCTGCCGCCCGGTCATACGCGGCGCGGATGCCCTTTGCCTCGTCGACCGCCGGGTGGACCGACGAGTCGAACCGTGGGGGCAACGTGCAGCTCAGTACCGCTGAGCCATCGTCGACGATCGCCTCTGGGAAATCGACAACCGTCTGCTCGGTTGCACCGTCGACAAGATCGAATGCCGCTGCCAAAACCTGATGCTGGAACTCGGGGTCGTTGGGCTTGCCGAGCGGCCGGCCCAGCGGGAAGTCACAGAAGAGACCACGTGGGGGAGCGGTGTTGTAGATCTGTTCCCGGATAGATCCGAGAGCGACCGTCACAAGGCCTGCGGCCTCCAGAACGTGTGCGAGCGTACTCACGGTACGCGTGCAGAGAGGTCAAACAGGGGTGAGTAGGACCACGTCGATGCCGGCGTCGACCAGCATCTTCGCCCCCGCCGGGCCGGAGTCCATGCGGACCTCGCTCAGCTCGAACTGGTTGCCTGCGTAGGAAAGGTGAATGTCGCCAACGGCGCCAATCGTGCCGTTCTCGGCAAGCTCTCGCAGCCGGTCGATCGGGAACACCACGTTCTGGTCCATGGCATAGCCGGTGGTGTCGAAGTTCGGGCTCCAGTGGCCAAGGACCAGGTCATCCCGGTTGCCGTCGAGAACTCGGAAGGTGGTGTCACCGGGGGTGAAGTCGTCCTGATCGCTGTGATGGAGCGCCGCGGTGGTAACGATGGCCACGACCGATTCCGCCAGAGGCTTTGCCGTGGAGAACGCCGAGGATTCAAACGTCGGACAGTCGATGGCTGCGGTAAGGCCTTTGATATCTGCGTCTGGCACGGTGTCCTCCAGGACATTCAAAAACGAACGTTGTCCCGTCAGTCCACCCGATCATCGACCGTCGGATCAAATCGAACATCCTCGTCCAGGTCCTGGCCAGCCGTTGCGATGACAATGGCGAGCAGCGCGCAGAGATTGATGGCCGCGGTGAGCAAGATTGTCTCCTGGACCCCGATGTAGCGGGCGACCAACCCGCCACCGAGCGCGCCGACCGGCACAGCGCCCATGGCGAAGAAGCGCATGCTTGCCACCACCCGTCCGAGCAAGCGATCGGGGGTGACCCGCTGGCGAATCGACTGGCCGGACACGTTGTAGAGCGCAATCGAGAACAGGACCACAAACATCGCAAGCCCAACCACCACGATGTTGGTCACGAGACCCGCCAGCACCAGTCCGATGGTCATCACGACGAAGGGGGCGATGAGCGCAACCCGTCGACCGAACAGTGCCACAAACCGGGCCGAGACCAACGCCCCGGCCAATCCACCGACCGCGCCCACGGCCACCAGAACTCCGTAGGAGAACTCCGAGCCGCCCACAACATTGGTCACGAGCAGCACAAGCAGAGCAGTGAAGGCGGCGTCTGCAAGGTTGGACAGGGTGACCGCTACGGTCATGCCCCGCAGAATCGGTTGACCCTTCAGGAACTGCAACCCCTCACCGATGTCTTGGCGGATCGAGGTCTGGTCGGCCTCTTCCTCTTCGGTTGACTCCTGGAGTGGCTGGACGATCATGACGACGAGCCATGCCCCGATGGCGAAGGTGGCCGCGTCGAGGAGGAACGGCAGCGATGCCGAAATGGTGAATAGCGCACCACCGAGGGGTCCGCCGAGGATCTCGCCCGCGACGAGTTGCCCGGATGCCACCCGACTGTTGGCGGTGTCCAGGTCCTCGCCTGCGACGCGAGGAATCGCGGCCTGCAGCGCCGAGTCGACCACCACCTCGCCACCACCGATCACCAGGGCGACAAGGTAGACCATGGCCAGTCCCGCCTGCCCCGTCAGCACGAGGACGCCGAAGACGGCGACAGCGATGCCACGTACCAGCTGACCGCCGATGACCAGCTTGCGCCGATCGGCGCGGTCCACCACTGCACCACCAATCATCGAGAGCAGCCATGGCATAAACGACGCCGCAGAAACCGCGCTGATGGCCAGAGGGTCGTTGGTGAGTGTTACGGCGTAGAGGGGGAGAGCGGTCTGGCGTATGCCGTCGCCAAGGTTCGAAGACACGACGCTGCCCCACAGCAGCCAAAAATCGCGCGATTCCCCCCAGGCAGTCACATCAAAAGAATAGTACGAGACGGTCGGCAGCTACGTTCAGCCCGGGGCCAGCGAGCCAAACGTTCGACCTACGTAAGACCTCGCAGGTGGCCGGTCTCGTTCAGGCTCTGTATCGAGCGTTCACCGCTCGATGCCGCGACGAACCGGTTGACCGACGTGTAGTCCGGTTCGAAGAACATCGATGCTTCCAAGCCGAGTACGTTGGCGGCCCACACGTTGATCACGCCTCCGTGGCAAATTATGGCGATGCGGTCCCCACGGTGGGCGGCGATGAGTTCCTCGATTGAGGCATTGACCGTCGCAGCGAAGCTCGACATGTCGCCCGCCTGGTGTTCCTCGATGAATTTCCGCCACATCGCCTTGTCGGCCTTGACGTCTTCGATGGGAATGTAGTGGTCGGCATCGGCGTCATATTCGGCAACGCCAGGGATGACGACGGCCTCCATGCTCTTGCCGCTCTCCAACGGGGCTGCGGTTTGGCGGGCCCGCTGCATTGGACTCACGTAGAGCGCGTCGAAGTGCTCGGTCACCATCAGCTCTGCCATGGCTTTTGCCTGGCGATGACCGAAGTCTGTCAGCGCTGGATCGGCCGGGCCGCCAGCATCCTCGATTCGGATGGGCCGCGCATGACGAATGAGTACTAGTTCCATCGGGTTTGACCATACCGCTTGCATGCTCGGTGCGGGAATTGAGTTGTGGAGCTCCATTGGCAAGGGGATAGATCGCTTAACAGCTAGTGACCTATGACCGATAGGAATCGACCCGATCGGGGAGGCCGATAACATGAATGTCGTGAAACGACGAACCAAAATCATCGCCACAATCGGACCATCCTGCGCTGATGAGACCACCATGAAGGCCATGGTCGAAGCCGGCATGAACGTGGCCAGGCTCAACCTTTCCCACGGCACCATCGATGACCACATCGAGCGCCTCACGCAGCTTCGCAGGATTGCAGAATCGGTCGGTCAGCCCGTTGGCGTAATGGCCGACCTCCCCGGCCCCAAGGTTCGCCTTGGCTCGTTTGAAGGACCCGTGGACCTCGCCGTCGGCGATGAAATTCTGCTGGAGCCGGGTGATGGCATGTCACAGCCCGGTCACTTCTCCGTCGGCTACGAGACTCTCCTCGCCGACATCCGCGAAGGTGACCGACTCGCTGTCGGCGACGGATCCATCGTTCTGGAAGTTATCGATCACACCCCGAACGCGCTCAAGTCACGGGTCCTGTTCGGCGGCGCGGTCCAGGGTCGGCCGGGGCTGCATATCCCGTCGGACCGCCTCAAGCTCAGCACCCCGACCGACGTGGACCTGAAGTACTTGGACGCCATGGTCGAGCACGACGTTGACATGGTGGCGCTGTCGTTTGTGCGCTCCGCTCACGATGTCCGCCGTGTCGGGCTGGAACCTGCCCCGCGTGGCCCACTCGTCGTCGCCAAAATCGAAACTCGGGCCGCCGTCGAGAACCTCGATGGCATCATCACCGAGTCCGGTGCCGTCATGGTCGCCCGCGGTGACCTCGGCACCGAGTGCAGCCTCGAAGACCTGCCCCATCTGCAGAAGTCCATCATCGCCCGCTGTATTGCGCTTGGTCGCCCGGCGATCACCGCAACCCAGATGCTCGAGTCGATGATCACCGCGCCGGCACCTACCAGGGCCGAAGCCTCCGACGTTGCCAACGCCGTATTCGACGGCACCAGCGCTGTGATGCTTTCCGCCGAGACCGCCATCGGCCGGGACCCCGCCCACGTTGTCGACACCATGGCCCGAATCGCACTGCGAGCCGACCAGGAGTTCAACTTCGACCAGTGGGGTCACCAGCTCAAGCGGGACCATTTGGAAGAGCGCGGGGCCGGCGACCTGGCCGTCACCGACACCATGACTCTCGCAACCTGGCAGGCCGCTCGGGAAATCAAACCAAAGGCGATCTGCTGCATCTCCCGCTCCGGGTTCACGGTGCGGGCGATCGCCCGGTTCCGTCCCGAAGCGCCGATTCTCGGCTTCACCCCCGAGGACCGGACCATGCGTCAGCTCACCATGAGCTGGGGCGCAACGCCCATCAAGATCGACCGCATCGACGACAATCCGACAACGGTGCACAATGTGCTCGAGATTGCGAAGGCCCAGGGCCACATTCGCACCGGCGACATCGTTGCCGTGCTCGGCGGCAGCACCGGCAGCGTGAAGGCCACCGACACGCTGCGGATGGTTCGCTGCCCGTAGTCGGCGCTGCGGCTCAGCCGCACAGTCATGGCACCACCAACCGATCGACGACCGTTTTGGAAGCAGCCGGTTTCCGGCTTGATTCGACGTTTTGGCGGTCGCCACAAGACAGCGTTTGTGCTCTCGGGAGGCGGCAACCTCGGCGCGGTGCAAGTTGGCATGCTTCGGGCACTCGTCGAGGCTGGTATCACGCCGGACATCGTCGTCGGGTGTTCCGTCGGCGCGATCAACGGCGCGGCCTTCGCTGCTGAACCCAACCTCAGCGGTGTTCGACGGCTGGACCGAATCTGGCGTCGGATTGCCGAGGGAGACCCGGATCTGATGCCGTCGGGGTTCATCCCGATGGTGGCGCAGATGGCCCGCAAGGGTGAAGCGCTCCATGATCCGCAACGACTGGCCGATCTGCTCGATGAGGAACTGCAGACCAAGACCTTCGCCGGCTTGGAGCTGCCATTCAGTTGCGTCGCAACCGATCTGGAGAGCGCCACCGAGTACTGGTTCGACTCCGGGCGCCTGGTCCCCGCGCTGCTTGCATCGGCCGCACTTCCCGCGGTCTACCCAGCCTTTGGACACATCGGGCGGCGATTTATCGACGGTGGCGTCTTGAACGAAGTGCATACCGCCCAGGCCATCTCCCTCGGCGCCACCGAGCTGTACGTCCTGCACGTTGGCCACCTGGAAGGACGAGGCGAAGAGGTGCAGCGTCCGTTCGACAGCGCCATGAGGGCCTACTGGACGGCGCGGCGCTTCCGGTTGGAGGAGGACCTGCGCAATGTGCCCGCCGATTGTGTGGTCCACCGGCTACCCGCCGGGAGCAACCCTCGGCTTCGCTTCGACGACTTCAGCCAGGCCGCGGAGCTGTCCGACCTGGCATATGCGGCGTCAGCGCAGTACCTGCGGACCGGCAAGAGCCCGGCTCCGGTGACCGGGCCGGTCTCTGATCCCGAAGAGTTCGGAGAGTCAGACGAGCTCGACGGCAATCCAGCAGCGACGCCAATAGCCTGGGACGATGTCGAACATCAACCTCAGCTCGGGCGGACTCCCTCAGACGATTCTTGATCCCGAGCCGGCGGACGCGCTAACCCGGCTGGCCGAGGCCCTTGCCGGAGCGCCGGACGCCCGCCGTGACGCCATCTCCGCCATCGTCGCTGACCATCCCCGCTTCCTCGACGGCTGGGCCCGGCTCGGCGACCTCGGTCGTGACACCATCGAGTCCTACGCCGCATATCGGGTCGGCTACCACCGCGGCCTGGACCGGCTCCGCCAGAACGGCTGGCGCGGCTCGGGCTACGTCTACTGGGAGCACGAGCCGAACCGCGGCTTTCTCCGGGCACTCGACGGCCTGCGTCGCACCGCTGGAGCAATAGGCGAGCGCGACGAGGAAGAGCGCTGCCAGACCTTCCTGATGCAGCTCGACCCCACCTGGTCGCCGGACAACGTCTCCGGCTGACCGGGCTCTGGATCAATGGCCCCCTCCATCGATGATCGACCGGATCGCCCACTCGGCGACGGACCCATCGTCGGAGCGGTGCTGTGTGGCGGCCAATCATCGAGGTTCGGGTCTGACAAGGCCCTGGCTCCCTTTGGCGAGCTCACGGTCGGCGCTCATGTTGTTCGCGCAATGCGGGGCGCCGGCATAGATCCGGTGATGGCCGTTGGAGGTACCGCCGGGGCCGCCCTCGGCATTCCTACCGTTGCTGACCTGCGACCCGGTGAAGGGCCGCTCGGCGGCCTGGCAACGGCGCTGCTGTGGGCCAAGACGGGCTCCGTCCTGGTCGTGCCGTGTGACATGCCGCTGGTGAGATCGGCCCACATCAGCGCGCTCATCGAGGCGTCGATCGCCGGCCAGGCCACCGTGGCCACGGTGGACGGAACGCCCAAGATCTCGTTGGCGCTGTGGCCGGCCGACGCTGGCCGGACGCTGCTGAAGCTCGTCGACGGGGGAGTCCGGCAATATCGAGAAGCGCTGAACGTCGTCACGTGGCAAGGCGTGGAGATCCCGGAATGGGTCCTCGACGACGCTGACACCCCCGAGGACCTACAGCGCCTGACCGATCGTCGCGCCCAATAGCGCAATCTGCTAAGGTCAGTTGTCGGGCGAGTGCCGCGTCGCTCTACACTGCGGCCGCTGGAGAAATCTCGGGGACTTAAACAAGTTCGGGCGGTCCCATCTTCCCTCCTCACCCACCAACACGTGCATCCTCTCGTCTCAACCTCAAAAGAACTCGACTCCGTCGTTGCATCGGCCCTGCTCGCCGATCGCTACGCCATCGACACCGAGTTCCATCGCGAGCGCACATACTTCCCACAGGTGGCGTTGATCCAACTTGCTTGGGACGACAAGGTGGTCTTGATCGATCCGCTGGAAGTGGATCTCAAACCGCTTGCCGAGCTGCTCGAGGGCGATGGGTTGTGCATCTTCCACGCCGGAGTCCAGGACCTTGAAGTACTCGACCTGAGCTGCGGGACCATTCCGAAGCGCATCTTCGACACCCAGATAGCCGCCGGTTTCCTCGGTGTATCGACCGCGTCTCTCACCTCGCTACTCGACCGGTTCATGGGCGTGACCATTCCCAAGGGTGACCGCCTCACCGACTGGCTGAAGCGCCCCCTCACCGATGACCAGCTCCGGTATGCCGCTTCTGACGTTGAGTACCTCCTGGAGCTGACCGACATTCTTCAGGCCGAACTCGACACCGAGGGTCGGGCGGAGTGGGCAATGCAGGAATGCGAACTGCTCAAAGACCGGCCCCGGAATCGACGGGTCCCTGAAGAGGCCATTCTTCGCATCAAGGAAGCTCGTTCACTCAAGGGTCAAGCGTTCCGGGTCGCCACCGCAGTTGCGGCGTGGCGGGAGCAGCGAGCGGCTGACTCAAACACACCGGTCCGTCAGGTCCTGTCCGACCTCGGCATCGTGGCGGTGGCCCAGCAGGCCCCGACGACCACGCAGAAGCTTCAGGGGCTCCGAGGCGTTGAGGGGCGGCACCTGAGAGACGGCGCCGATCACGAAATCCTGACCGCCGTACAGGTGGGTCTTCGCATGAGTCCGAGCGAGCGGCAGCCGCCTCGGGCGCCAGAACTGCCAAAACACCTACGTCCGGTTGTGACATTGGTAACGGCATGGATCGCACAATTGGCTCGGGACCACCGTTTGGACCCCGCCCTTTTGGCGACGAGGGCCGATGTTGAGGCCCTGTTGAAGCATGACGCTGACGGCCGCTTGAACAGGGGCTGGAGGCAGGAAT
>CAZSTV010000128.1:12915-16430 GCA_964609665.1 uncultured Acidimicrobiaceae bacterium | reverse complement strand
ACTCGCCCGGCGCGAAGAAGAGCTCGTTGCGCAGACCGGCGCCAACGAACAGAAACGGATTTCCGACGCGGCCGAAGCGAGTCGCATCAAGGCCGCGGCAGAAGCGGAGAACGTCGAAGTCCGGGGCCGGGCCAAAGCCAACGCAATGCGAGAACTCGGTGTCGCCGAAGCCGACACGGAACGTTCCAAGGTCGAGGCGTACACCGGTGTGGACGACGGCGTGCTCATGACCCTGGCCATTCGAGATTTCGCAGGCAACCTGCCAGACGTTGGCACGTTGGTCGTGGCGCCCGACATGATCGGATCGCTCCTGGCCAAGTTGCTAGGCGACAGCGCACCTGACGGTGGCAGCATCGGAGCAGCCGACGCCATCAACGCCGGCGACCCGGCGGAGGAGCCGCGCCGATGACCGTCGCCCCACGGGCGCTGATCGTGACCCGACCGACCGAGTACGGCGAATTGCTCGGTCGGCACGGGTCGCGCCAACAGGCGGCCTTCTTCCTCAAACAGCGAGGCCTCGACGACTCGGGCGGCGGGCTGGACGAGCTCGACCGTAGACACGCTGCGCAGGCCCAAGCGGTGCAGGCCGTATCGGCCGCCATCCCCGTTGATTGGCGGCGGGCCAGCCTCACACGAGCGGATCTCGACCGGTTTGTCTTCGGCCCCGAAGATGTGATCATCGCGGTCGGCCAGGACGGGCTTGTTGCCAATGTCGCCAAATACCTCGATGGGCAGCGCGTCGTCGGCGTCAACCCAGACCCAACCCGCAATCCCGGTGTGCTGGTACGCAACGCCGCCAGCTCCGTCGCCGGCGTGCTCAAGGCGGTTGCCACCAACAGCGCGACGCTCGAACGACGGGCCATGGTGCAGATTGACATCGACGACGGCCAGCAGCTCGTCGCCCTCAACGAGATCTTCGTTGGCGACGGCGGCCACCAGAGTGCTCGCTGGCAGATTGCCGCGAGCGACCAGACCGAACACCAGAGCAGCAGTGGGCTGCTCGTCGGTACCGGCACCGGCGCCACCGGCTGGTGCGCCAGCGTGCATCGGGAACGCTCCGCCACCGAAGAGCTTCCCCCGCCGCTCTCCACCGATCTGGCGTGGTTCGTGCGTGAAGCCTGGCCGTCGCCGTGGACAGGCACATCGCTCACCGCTGGTCGGCTCAGCGCCGCAGACCAACTCGTCGTTCGCTGCGAAAGCGATCATCTTGTCGCCTTCGGCGATGGCATCGAGGACGACCACCTCAACCTTGCCTGGGGTCAGACCGCGACCATCCACCTTGCCACCAAGACGCTCGTCCTGGTCGTGTGAACGCATGTGCGCAGTGGCGGAGGCTGCCGGCGGTTCGGGCCGACAGGCCTTCCCGGCTGGCCGCGCCTAGCATGACCACATGATCTGGCTGTTCGTAGCCTTTATCGTTCTCCCGGTCTTGGAGATCTACCTGATCACGCAGGTGGCGGGTCAGATCGGGTGGCCGTTGGCGCTTGTGTTGGTTATCGCTGTCAGCGCGGCCGGGGCGTGGCTGGTTCGGCGGGAAGGTCTTGGCGTCATCAGCCGGGTCCGAGAACGCATGCAGGCCGGGCAGATGCCAACCAACGATCTGGCCGATGGGGCCATGATCTTCTTTGCGTCGGCCCTGATGTTGACCCCCGGTTTCTTGACCGATGCCGTTGGCCTGGCGTTGCTGATCCCACCGATTCGTGCCGTGATCCGGCCGCCGCTGGTCGCCTTCTTTCGACGTCGGATCGACCTTCGGGTTGCCAACGCCACGGGCGGCACCACCTTCTTCGGCGCCGGCAGTCCATTTCGTGGTCCTGGCCGAGGCGATGTCTACGACGTCGACGATGACGCCATTCGTCGGCGGGACCAGCCGCCTCCCGGCCAAAACCCCGAACTGGAGTAGCGGTCCGAGCCTGGAGTAGCCGCCCGGACCGGTCGGGCTAGATACCCCAGACCTCGGTGTCACCATGGAACTGCGACCAGGCAAACCAGAACGCCTGGTGGCTGCCGAGTTCGTTACCGTCCGCATCGATGGCTCGAATGCCGCCGGACGCCAGATCGATGGTGATGTTCTCGAACTCCACCGTCTCACCGTCGAGCAGACGTGACCGCGCCGCCTCAACCGGGAAGGCCACGGGCGTACCCGACTCGGCGATCACGCCGAGCACGGGCTCCTGCACTGCCAGGCGGGGGTCGACGTCACCGATGGGGAAGATGGGACCGTCGGCATCACGGGTGTTGAGCAGGTCCGAGTCTCGACCGAGGGCCAGCGACTCGTCCAGGATGGTGGTGTCGGGGTGGGCCTGCTTCCACTCTCCCCAGGTGGTGGTCACCACTGCCGCCTGCTCAAGCTCGATGCCCTGCTCGGCCAGAGGACCGGTCACGGCTATCCCGAGGAACGTGTCAAACACGCTTTGGGTCCGGACGTCGTACATCACTTTGTTGGAGCGGCTGAGCAAACCGGAGGTTCGCAAGATCGGCCGTTCCACACCGTCGGGAACCTCGTCGGTGAAGAAGACCTGGGCCGAGCCGCACAGCGTGCAGTACGGCATGGCAAAGTCACGGCCGCCAAGGGTGTCGTTGACCATCTCCCGGATCTCCATGATGTTGCGGGGATAGGCCCGGGTTTCACCGTTGATCTCCACACCGAAGACCACACGGTCGTCGTCGTACCAGTCGCCGCCCGCAACATCGGTGACGTCGGGGTTGTCGGCCGCCGGGATGCAGTTACATTGCTGGTCGGTCTGGTCGTAGGCCCGGTCGTCAATTCGTACGCCGCCCCAGGACCAGTGCCGATAGTCGACCAGGTCGGTGGCGTTGTCATCGAAGAAGGGCGTCCATGCATCGGCGACCGCGGAGAACAGCGTGCGCTTGTGGGTCAGGTAGTCGGGCGGGGCCGGGGTGTCCCAGGCGATCAGATGGTCGAGGAGGCCGCCCCACGGGTTGAAGTCGTCGATGTCTATGCCGGTGCTACCTTCGGCTGCCGCCAGCAATGCACCGTCCGCGCCAGCGGGGTTCATGAATCGAAGCAGGTCGCCGATCAACCACGCCGCCCGAGGGTCACCGGAGGCGGCGATGACGTCCAGGTTCTCCCGCTGGTCGAGCGCAAAGGTGCTGCTTGTCAGCGCTTCCTCGGTGAACATTTCGTTGAAGGCGCCGGTCAGGGCCGGGTCGTACTCATCAGGGACGTCGGGGGCGGGGCCAAAGTCGGGCCGGATGATGGGAGCCGACTCGGTGGCGGGTGCGTCGGCGTCGGCGTCCTCATCCCCGTCCGAATCTTCCATGGCGTCGCCGTCAGCATCCCCCTCGCCGGAGTCCCCGGATTCGTCGGACTCCGAGTCGGACCCGGAGGAGTCAGACCCGGAGGAGTCTGAGGTGTCGGGGGCGGCATCATCGACCGAGGAGTCGCCGCAGGCCGCAGCAATGAGGGCTAGAACGACGAGAAGCGCGGAAAACCTGGTGAGCAGTCGCATGCACCATCTAACCCGGAGGTCAGCCCCGACGGTGCCCTAGGC
>CAZSTV010000128.1:0-12905 GCA_964609665.1 uncultured Acidimicrobiaceae bacterium | reverse complement strand
TCATCAGCGATGCACAGAAGACAGAAGACGATGTTCCAGCAACATGCGATGCAGCAACTACAAACGATGCTGAAGTACGACGATCCGGTCGAGCGTGATCGTCTGTTGCACATCGCTTGCCGGCTCAAAGCCGTGGCGACGGTACACCGCCAGGGCCGGAGCCATGACATCCTCGATGGTTTCCAGCCATACGCTCCGACGGTCCCGCTGCTTCGCAGCGCGCAGCAGGTGTTCCACCAGGCGATCGGCCAGACCTCGACCTCGTGCGATAGGTCGCACGTACATGCGCTTCAGCTCCGACCTCCCGTCGTGATGGTGGCGTAGGGCAGCCATGCCCACTGCGACCAGTCCCTCAAACGCGATGAAGAGTTCCGCTGCCGAGCCGTCGTACACAGACGCAGGATCCGCCAACTCCGGCGCCAGCGCCGGCTGCTCGTCCAGCGGTTCAACGCCGACTGCGGCTCGAAGCCACTCCACATAGTCATACAGCAGCGCTGTGGCCTGGGCCCACTCGTCGGGCGACGTCGGTCACGACCAGCATGGCGTTTGCCGAGCCGTTCGAACGGATCATTCGTGATGGCTGCCTGGACGGGTCGCTGCGCAGCGATGACCCCGCAGCCGACGCTCCGCTCTTGGTGAACGTGGTCGGCTGGACGTACATCCATATGCGGCAGGCCCACGGTTGGTCGATCCAACAGATCACCGCAGCGGTGATCGGACTGGCGATGGGGCACGTGGCGCCACTGCCGATGACGACCACCGGGGACAACGTCTCCGAACACCGCCGCTAATTGCGGGGTCAGTCGCCGTCGGCATCCCTGGTGGGGTAGTCACCGTCGGCGCCGTGCTCGACGTGAATGCGGTACGCCAGGTCGACGTGATCGTCGCCGGGACCGCCGGAGCTTGGCAGCTCGGGCCGGTACATCTCATCCAATACCACAGCGGCAACCGAACCTGCGCAATCTGCAAGGGCCTTCAGGTCATAGCCACCCTCAAGGAACATGATCCGTTTGCCCGGCGGGGCGAACGGGAGGATCTGGGCGATGAGGTCCGCGTAGTCGGCCGAGGTCAGGCCAAGGTCTGTCAGCGGGTCGGCGCGGTGGCCGTCAAACCCGGCCGAGATCAGCACCCACGTTGGACCGAAGCGCTCCACCACCGGAGCGACCACGGTGTCCAACGCTCGCCGGTACACCTCACCGGTGGCGCCGGCGGGCATGGCGATGTTTACCGTGCTCCCAAGACCGTCGCCCTCGCCAACCTCGTCCGGGCGACCGCTGAAGGGATACCACGGGAATTGATGGAAGCTGACGAACAGGACGTTCGGGTCTGCATAGAAGATGTCTTGCGTGCCGTTTCCGTGGTGGGCGTCAACGTCGACGATGACCACCTTCTCGCCACGGTCGGCCAGGGCTCGAGCCGTGACCGCAATGTTGTTGAACAGGCAGAAGCCCATCTGTTTGTCGGCGGTGGCGTGGTGCCCCGGCGGGCGGACCACCGACCAGCCGACCGATGCCTCACCCCGGTCCAGCCGGTCCACAAGGTCAAGCCCGGCGCCGGCGGCGCGGGCCGCCGCGGCCGACGAATCGGCGGAAACGGTGGTGTCAGCATCAATTGCTCCGCCCCCGGCCGCTGAGAGCGTGTCCAGCTGCTCGATGAGCGCTCGCGGGTGGACCCGCTCTATCAACTCTTCCGATGCGGCTGGCGCTTCCACCCACTGCACACCGTCGTAGAGCTCCGAAGATTGCAGTCCGTCACGGACCGCCGTGAGCCGAAACGACGACTCTGGATGCCCGGGTCCGGGGTCATGCAACCAGCACAGATCATGGGTGGACACCAGCAGACCGCTGGCCGTTCTGGCCGTCCGGCCGCCTCCTTCGTGTTCCCCCGACATGATTACCACCGTAGCGGCAGCTCTCCCCGGGCGGCGAAGGAGCGGTAAGGTTGAAGGAAGTGGATCAGGCCCCTGCACTCCCCCACCCCGAACGGGGTTCTGGACTGGCCAAAGGCCGGTGGTCGCTCGCGCCCAAGCTCGGGTTGCGGCGAGTGCGGGTCGCGCCGTGGCAGGGCGACCCCTACGTCGCCCTCGTCGGGCCGATTCGGGCCGGGAAACAGCCAACGCCGACAGAAATTGTCACCTGCGTCACCGAACTGAGCAGCCGGGGCGTCCATCGAGCCGTGACACCGGCCTTGAGCCCATACGAAGCGGAACCGTTCTACCAGGCAGGCTTCCGGCTTTTCGAGCGGCTGCACCTGCTGTCATGCTCCACCGCTGTTGGTGCGCTCGACCCCGTGGATTCGCCAGCAAAGCTCTGGACGGGGCGCTCGTGGCACAACCGGCCGGTGCTCCAGGTGGACGAGCGGGCCTTCGATGGCTTCTGGCGCTTCGACAAACTTGCGTTGAATGAGGCCAAGACCGCAACGCCGTCCCGACGGTTCCGGGTGGCCAAACTGAACCGCAAGGTCGTGGGCTATGCCGTGACCGGTCGGGCGGGACGCCGTGGCTATCTGCAACGGCTGGCCGTCGATCCAACGGTACAGGGCCAGTCCATCGGCACCTTGCTCATCCATGATTCGTTCGAATGGCTGCGCCGAAAGGGTGTCGACCTGTCACTGGTCAACACCCAGGAGACGAACACGCGGGCGCTTAGCCTGTATGAACACATCGGGTACAGACGCCAGGTCGAAGGCCTCGTCGTACTCCGGTGGGACAAGGCCACGTGACGCCATGGTCTCGGCGGACCAGATGGACGAACACACCGAAAGCTGACAGAGCACTCACCACCGTTGAACATCGGTGGTGGCAGCGGCGTTCGTCAACACCTGTCCCACGGCTGCTACCTGGGTCGCTGCTCAGTGTGCTGTTCACCGCGCTCCTCGCTGGGCCATTTACCGTCGAATTCACTGTCCTGTGCACTGCCCTGTTTACTGTCGGGCAGGTCGGCCCGGCGGCCGCGAACGTCATTGAAGACGACGAGCCGCGACTGCTCATCGACCCGGCCATCGCCTCGCTGGAGATCATGGACCAGACAACGTTCGTCGCTGCCGACGGCACGTTTGGACTTGACCTGGCCATCGAACCGGCCGCCGAACTGCGACAGGCTCCGGACCAGTACGAGCTGTCGGTCACGGTCTACGGCCGCCTTGAGGACGAGGGCGAAGTTGCAGAGCCGCTGACCCAACCGCTGAACCGGCTGCCACCAACCCCCATCGCCGAGCTGCTGCGGTCCACCTCCGGCTACTTCCACCTGGACATCCCGATTCGCAGCGGCAACGCCTTCGATGATCAGGAACGGGTCTTGTTGCCGCTACCGGGCGTCTATCCCGTGTCGATTGAACTGCGGACTGCGGAGGGCCCGATCGCCACTGCTCGCACCTACATCGTCCGCCTCCCACAGGTCACGAGTGAGGACGATCCACCGGTCGACCCCGACGCCGATGCAGACGCCGACAATCTGAATGGCGCCGGCCAGCGCCCTCCGCTGCCGGTGTCCATCATCTTGAACGTCTCGGCCGCGGAAGGCCTCACCATCGATGATGTCCAGCAGCTGCTGACCGATCACCCCACCATCCCCCTCACGGTGGTGCTGCAGGCGGGCGTCACCAACATTTTGCGCAACGACCTGGAACGGGCCGCGGGATTTGCGGCCGCGCTCGGCGGGCGGCCTGCGCTTGCGGTTCCGGCGATCGATCTCGACCCATCGGCGCTGGCCGAGATTGACCAGGCCCAGCTGTACGCCGATGCCTACGCGGCGACGGACCGGGAGCTCCGGGAACTCGGCCTGACCCCGGCCCAAGACGTTGTGCTGCTTGGAGCGCCGCTGACCGAGAGCGGGCTTCGGGTGCTCAACTCGCTCGGCGTCAAAAGCGTTTTGGATACCGAGAGCCGGACCGGTGGCATCGGCACGCTTGGTGTCGGGTCCAATCGCCTGCGGGTCATCCGGTTCGACCGTGCGCTCAGCGGCATTCTCGGCGGTGGCGACGACGGCCCGCACCGGGCCAACCGGGTGCTCGCCAGGTTGACGCTGCGGGGCCAGGTGGATGACTCGCCGGTGATCCTCGGCGGCGCAACGCTCGGTGTCGACCCCCGCCGGTCCATCAACGCCTTCCTCCGATCCCTCACCCAACCCGGTGCGCCCCGACCGACGTTGCTGTCCGAACCGCTGCTGTCCGGGAGCGAGGCCGGGCCCGCCATTCGTTTTGCGGAACGTCCAGAGCAGGACCTCCAGCCGATCACCCAGCTACTGCAGGACGTCCAGGCCGTCCTTGCCACCTACCTGACCTTCTACAACGGCGGCGGCAACACTCCCGCCCACTATCAACAGCAGATCCTGGCCGGGTTGACCAGGCAGCGCAATCCCGAGGATCGCAAGCGGGCGTTGCAGACACTGCAGGCCCAGTTCGATGAGGACCTTGCAGTGGTGAGCCTGCAGGATGGCCAGCCGGTGACCTTGGCTGCCAGATCCGCTCCGATTCCCATCGGGTTGGAGAGCAGCGCCGTCGGGCCCCGCAAAGTCCTGCTGCGGTTCGCGAGCGACAAGGTGGTGGCCACCGACGATCAGCAGGTGGTGAGCATTGAACCCGGCGCCAGCTCCATCAACGTTGAGCTGGAAACCAGAGCGCTTGGAATCTCGCCGCTGGAGGTCTCGGTGTGGACACCCGACGGTGAGGTGTTGCTTGCCAACACCCGCTTTGAGATCCGCTCGACGGCCATCCCGGGGTTTGGATTGCTGGTATCGCTTGGCGCTGTGGGCCTGCTGGGAGCGTGGTGGGTGGTCGATGCACGCAAGCGGCGAGAGGCCCTACTTCTGGCTGCCGACAATGAACCACCACCATCCGAAAGCAACGCCAGGCCTGGTAGCGGTAGCGTGTAGAGGTGTTCCACCGCCCGACCCTCCTGCGACTACTCGCTGCCAACAGCGGCGCGGGCGCCGGTAGCGGATCCAACCCCGGCAATGCCCCCGGTCAGAGCGGCGGAGCGGCGGCGCCCTCGGGGGCCGGTTCCGGCAGCCTTCCCGGTGTCGCCGAAGCGGGAATGACCCTTGGCGGCCGCTACCAACTGATCAGTCCAATCGCATCCGGCGGCATGGCCCAGGTGTGGCGAGCCCAAGACATCTCTCTCGTTCGACCGGTCGCGCTGAAGATCCTCCACCCCCATCTCGCCACCGACGAAGCGTTCGTGGCCCGGTTTCGACGGGAGGCCATAGCGTCGGCCCGCCTGTCCCACCCGTCGATCGTTGCGGTCTATGACACCCTGAGCGAGGGCGGCGTCGAGGCCATCGTCATGGAACTCATTGAGGGCCGTACGCTGCGGGCCGTGCTCGATGAGGCCGGTGTGCTGCCGCCCGGAGACGTGATCGACGTTGGGGTGCAGATTTCCGAAGCGCTCGACGAAGCCCACCGGGCCGGCATCGTCCACCGAGACATCAAGCCCGCCAACATCATGGTCAGCGCGGACCGGCGCATCATGGTGACCGACTTCGGCATTGCGAAGGCACAGAAGGACGCTGACCTCACCCACACCGGCACGTTGCTTGGCACGGCCAAGTACTTGGCGCCGGAGCAGGTGGCGGGTGAGCCCGTCGACGCTCGGGCGGACATCTACGCCCTGGGCATCGTCCTGTTTGAGGCCGCAACCGGCAAGCCGCCGTTCCTGGCCGACACCGACGCCGCCACCGCTCTGGCCCGGTTGCAGAACGACCCGCCCCGGTGCCGCCACCGGTTGTCCAGCGTGCCCGTGGGTCTTGATGAGGTCATCGCCCGGTCGATGGCCCGCAACCCCGACGAGCGCTACGACCGTGCCCTGTCGTTCAAGGCGGCCCTGTCCACCGTTGACATAAACGACATTCGTTCCGACACCTCAGATCTTGGCCCCGCGGTGCTCGGTGCGGCAGGCGCCGCCGCAATGCCTGCCACCAGCCCACCACCGGCGGCTCCTGGGGCCGCTGTGGCCGAACCTCCCGTCAACAACCCCGGGACCGCCATACTCACCACGCCAACCGGTCTGCAGCACGGCGGGCCGGCCGATGACGTCAAGCTCAACCGCAAGCAACGCAAGGCGGCCAAGCGAAACGCAAAGGCCACGCCCGGCGGATTGACTCCGGCGGCGGGCCGCGGGTCCGTTATGCCAATCGAGGGCAAGCAGCGTCCAACCAAGACGCTGGTCGCGGTCCTCGTCATCGGCGGCTTTGTCGTATCGGGAATGCTCCTCGCCACGCTGCTCAACCCGGACACGAGCATTGGGAACGGTTCGCTCCCGAGCGGTTCATCCGCAGCGATGGTTGAAGCAGTCTCATTCGATCCGCTGGGTGACGGCGATGAACGACCCGACCTGACCGCGTTCGCCATCGACGGAGACCAGGAAACCCTGTGGCGGACCGACACCTACACCCGCGAGGGCTTTGGCAATCTCAAGGCCGGTGTCGGCCTCATCCTGACGCTCGAGTCCGAGTCTTCCCTCGGGCAGCTGACACTCGTCACCGCCAACGAAGGTTGGGATGCTGAAATCTACGTCGGTGATGAGTTCGGTCCCGACAGTCGAGACTTCGACCCATCGGCACTCGGTGACCCCGCGGCGGTCATCGAAGACGGAAGCGAGACTGAGGAAGTGTCACTCGACGGGGCACGCGGATCCAAGATTCTGCTGTGGATCACCGAGACCGGCCTGACCGATGACCGCAACGACAAGCCGGTGAGGCGTTTCATCCTGTTCGAAGCGTTCCTGTAACTTCGTTCATAAGTGAGCTGACCTGGAGCGCAAGTCGCTCTATGATTCGCCAATCGAACGGACCGACTCCGAGCTTGTCACCAGAGCTCAGACCGGCGATACGGGTGCGGTAGACGAACTCCTGAGACGCCACTACGACCGGCTGTATGCCGTCTGTCGTCGCGTCGCGGGGAATGATGCGGATGCCGCCGACGGTTGCCAGGAGGCCCTGATGGCCATCGTTCGCGGTTTGCCGCGCTACGACGGTCGGGCATCGTTCAAGACCTGGAGTTACCGCGTTGCCACGAATGCCTGCCTCGATGAGATCCGCAGACGCAAGCGCCGCCCCATCGCGGTCATGGACATGCCGGAGACGGGCGCCGATGACCCGCTCATCGACCAGCGCATGGTGGACCGCCTCACCCTCGACGACGCGCTGAATGAGCTACCCGAGGAGTTTCGCCTACCCGTCGTACTGCGAGATGTGGGCGGAATGGACTACGCCGAGATCGCTGAAACCCTCGATATACCGCCAGGAACCGTGCGTTCCCGCATTGCCCGCGGCAGAAAGCAGCTATCGGGAATTCTCGGGAACCAGAACACCCCTGACGAACGTCATAACGATTGAACGAGAACTTTGATGACCGAACTACCGGAGAACCGAAACAGAACAAGCTGTTGATGAACCGATGACCGACGACGAACTCGACCAACTTGCGTCCGCGTATCTGGACGGCGAAGCCACCTCTGAAGAGGTGGCCATGGTCGAGCGCGATCCGGAACTGCTCGCCAGGGTCGAAGAGATGCGGTCGGTCGTGGAGCAGGTGTCGGTACCGGTTGGCCTTGACCCGTCGGTCAAGGAACAGCACTTGGCGGCGGCGCTCGCGGCCTTTGGGACCGCTGCCCCGGTTGAAGAAGCCACTCCTGCCGGCGAGGCGAGCGCCCCGGTCATAGATCTGAGTGAGCGGGCAAAGCGGCCACGGTCGGCCGCGCCGGCAACGACAGGTGCGTCAGCCGCTCCAAGCCGGTCGATGCCACGATGGCTGCCCGCCGCCGCAGCGCTGCTGATCGTCGGTGGCGCTGGTGCGTTGCTCATCAACCAGGGCATCGGCAGCAACGACCTCGGCGAGACCGCAGATGCCGGCAGCGACACCGACACCGAGGAATCCGCAACCGACGACGAGGCCAGCGCCGATGCCAGCGCCGATGCCATGGAAGAGTTGGCAACCCAGGCCAGCGCCGCGGATGAAGCCGCCGAAGCCGAGTCCATCATGGCCGATGATGCCATGGAGGAAGAAGCCATGGAAGACGAAGCCATGGAGGACGACGAGGCTATGGAGGATGACGAGGAGGCCGGCGACGCCGGCCGCGATGCCACCGCAGCCCCAGCAGAGGGCGATGACTCGGGCGGCTTCTTCCCTGACGAGCCGGTGCTTTTCTTCGACACCGTGCCCGACGCCAACCAGGTCCTCCAGGAGTTGGACGTGACCTTGCGAACCGACCCGGCCGCCGCTGTCTGCGTTGACTCCGCAACCGTTCTGAGCGACGGCGCAATCATCGGCTACCTCCCAATTGAGGTGGCGGGCGCACCGGCCGAGTTCTTCGTGCTCCTCGATACGGCCGGTGCCGAGACTGCAGTCATCTTCGACGCTGCATCCTGCGAGCAGATCGCCCCCTGATCGCTACCAGATCGCTCCCTGATCGCCGAACAGACGACGTGATGACCTACGTGGTCGCCTATGTGGTCGCCTGACCCATCGACGCGTAGGCGGCTCGGATGATCGCATCGCCCCGTGAGTCACCGTCGGTACTGGGCAACATCTTGTTCATCATGTACGCGATGGTCATCCGCCGATCGCAGTCGACGACGATCACCGATCCACCCCAGCCGCCCCAGTAGCAGATGTTCCCCGTCGGCATGTGAGGGCTGATCTCTGCGTCGGCCAGCGCATAGCCAATGCCAAACCGCTGCGGTTCCCCCAGCACCAGGTCCGTACCATGTGACTGCTCGTCAAAGATCACGTTGATGGTCTCGGGCGACAGCAGTCGGACACCGTCAACCTCGCCACCGTTGGCGACAATGGCCTGGATGCGGGCCACCGACCGAGCGTTGCCGTGACCGTTGGCGGCGGGAATCTCGGTGCGGCGCCACCCCTCCTGCCACGGTGCCGTCGCATCGAGCGCCGGACCGGTGAACGTCCGCACCAGCGGGCTGTCCGGGTCGAGGGCGCTGAGGTCCATCGGCGGCTCGTCCTGGGGGATGACGGGGCTGACCCGGCCATCGTGCTCGGCGGCGAGGCCGATGTGGAAATCTGCACCGAGCGGGCCGGCGATCTCCTCGGCAAAGAACGTGCCGAGGGTCCGTCCGCTCACACGACGGACCACTTCACCGACCAGGTGGCCCTGGTTCAACGCGTGGTAGCCAGAGGCGGTGCCCGGCTCCCACCACGGCGCCTGGGTGGCCAGCTTGGCCGTGGCTGACTCCATGTCGAACAGGTCTTCGGTGGCGAACGGCTTGTCCCAACCGGACACTCCAGACGTGTGGCTCAGCAGGTGACGGACCTCAATGTTCTCTTTGCCGTTCGCCGCGAACTCCGGCCAGTAGGTCGCCACCTTTTCGTAGACGTCTAGTTCGCCTCGCTCGACCAGCACCAGTGCGGTCAGCGACATCATGGTCTTGGTCGTCGACCAGACGTTGGTGATGGTGTCGGCCTGCCATGGTGCGGTGTGTGCCTCATCGACGTGGCCGCCCCAGATGTCGACAACGGTCTCACCCTCGATCGTGACCGAGATGGAAGCGCCAACGTCGGTCCCGGCATCGATGGACCCGCTCAGGAGGTCTCCGAGGGTGTCGAAGCGGGCGTCGGAGGTACCGGAGATGTCAGCCATAGCGCATGACAGTACTGGCTGAGCCCCCTCTCTAGCACGGCGGAGACCCCAACCGGTCAGCGGTAGAGGTCTGGCATCTCCCGCTGCACCACCTGGACCGGTGCGCCGGAAGCGATGGAACGCTGCGCGGCATCGGCAACGACCTGGGCCGCGTAGCCATCCCAGACGGTTGGGCCACGGAACACACCGTCGCCAAGGGTCGCCGCCCACTCTTCCACCTCAAGCCGGTAGGCGTCCTCGAAACGGGCGAACCAGTCCGCCCCCACCGCCAGCGCTTCGCTGCCGCCCTGTCGCACGAGCGCCCGCGGATGAGGTAGCGACGTTGCCATGCCGCCAGCTGCGGTGACCTCGACCTGAACTTCGTAGGCGAACCCTCGGTCCTCAAACTCGATCACCCCGACTGCACCGGAAGCCAGGTTGCAGACCATGTGCACGTCTCGAAACCCGTCGGACCGGGACACCACATGGACCTGGACCTGCTCAATCTCCGCGCCGGACAACCAGCGGATGGTGTGGATGTCGTGGATGATCGACTGGGAGAACAACAGCTCGACCGGCCGCGGTTCGGCGTCGACGTTGCGGTGCACCGAACGAACCTTTGTGACCTCGCCAAGGTCACCAAGCGCCGTCGCGACCTGCGCATGGGCGGGATCCAACTCCCGCATGAACCCCACCCTGGTGAGCAGCCGCCCGGCCGCGACCTCAGCATCGAGGATCTGCTCAGCCTCGACCAACGTCGCCCCAATCGGTTTCTCGAGCAGGCACGGCTTGCCGAGCGATATGGCGGCGGTCGCAAACTCGGCGTGGGTCTCATCCGATGAGGCGATGACCACCGCGTCCACGTCGGCGGCAGCCACGATCTCCGCCTGGTCCACCACCGCAGCGCCAACCGACGCCGCGGTCCGTTGCGCAGCCTCTGTGTCTACGTCTGCAACGGCGGTGACCCGCAGGCCCGGCTGGCGAGCAACGTTCATGGCATGCCAACTTCCCATGCCACCACACCCGATCACTGCAATCCCGATCATGACGCAAGTATGGCAGCGGCGCCGCCGGGAGCAATCGGTTTGAACCGGTGGTCGCCGATGGCAGAGTGAGACCCATGGCAACGTGTGCATTTATCGGTCTTGGAAATATGGGCTACCCGATGGCGGGACACCTGGCGGCAGCCGGGCACGACGTCCGGGTCTACAACCGGACGGCCGCCAAGGCCGAGCAGTGGGTTTCCGAACACACCGGCACCCACCACCCAACGCCGGCCGAGGCATCGACCGGGGCAGACTTTGTCTTCATCTGCGTCGGCGCTGATGATGACGTGCGGGGCGTGGTGTACGGGGACGACGGAGCTCTCGGCGCACTCAGCGCCGGTGCGGTCATCGTCGATCACACCACCGCGTCGGCAACGCTGGCCAAAGAGTTGGCCGAGGCGTGCGGAGCCAAGGACGTCGGCTTCGTCGACGCACCGATCTCGGGTGGGCAGGCGGGAGCCGAGAACGGCCAACTCAGCGTGATGTGCGGAGGCGCCCAGGAACACTTCGACAAGGCGCTGCCGGTCATCGACCACTTTGCCAAGGCGGTCACGCTGCTCGGACCCGCGGGCGCCGGGCAGCAGACCAAGATGGTCAACCAAATTCTCTGCGCCGGAGCAATCCAGGGAGCCGCCGAGGCGTTGGCCTTCGGTGAGCAGGCGGGCCTGGACATGGAACTGGTGCTGCAGGCCGTCACTCAGGGTGCGGCTGGATCCTGGTACCTCTCGAACCGGGGTGAGACGATGGTCCGCGACGAGTTCGACTTTGGGTTCGCAGTGGATTGGATGGCAAAGGATCTCGGGCTTGTGAAGTCCGAGGCCGAGGCACTCGGAGCGGCGACACCGTTGACCGATCTCACCGCCGGCTACCTCGCCGAATCCCAGAACGCCGGCGACAACCGGATGGACGCCACCAGCATCATCCGCCGCTACCGCAGCCAATAGATCCAGTGATTTCGGGCGGCTGAAAGGCACCATTTTCGGCGCGCTTGACTCTCCTCCAAGGGGAGACCGGAAGGTGAAGTGGTGATGTTGCTACCGATTGGGAAGTTCGCACGAGCTTCACGACTATCGATCAAGTCGTTGCGGAACTACGACGAGTCCGGGTTGCTCCCGGCGGCGTTCGTCGACCCGCAATCCGGCTATCGGTACTACCGGCTGGAGCAGTTGGCCAGGGCGGACGCCATTCGTTCCCTGCGCATGGTGAACATGCCACTGCCGCAAATTGCGGCAGCGCTCGCTGCGGACAATCCCGAAGAGCTGTTGACGTCACACCTCGCCACGTTGCAAGACCAACGTGACGAGCTGGACCGCATGGCGCTGGAACTCCAGCGCCGCATCAGCTTGAAGGAGTACACCATGTCCACTCAGATCACCATGAAGTCCCACCCACCGATCACCGCCGTCGGCTACAGGACGGCCACGACTCACGTCGAGGTCTTCACCGACATCCCACGGGGCTTCGGCCTTGTGATGACAGCGCTGACCGAGTCCGACGTTGACCCGGCCGGGCCGCCGTTCACCCTGTTTCACACTCCACCGGACGGTGATACCACCGGTGATATTGCGATGTGCGTCCCGGTCGCAGACGGCATTGCCCTCGACGACCAACCATCTACCGATGATGCGGTGGCCACGGTCACCATCGAGGGCGGCGTTGTTGCGTCCATCGTTCACCGGGGCAGCTACGACAACATGGGCGAGACCTACGCCGCAATGGCGGCGTGGGTCCAGGAACGGGGTCACTCGATCACCGGCCCCACTCGTGAGGTGTATCTGAACAGCCCCGCCGAGGTTGCCGAGGCGGACCTGCTGACAGAAATGCTGTTCCCGATTGATGCCGAGGAGACCAAGTGATGACGTTGAGCTACCAAGAGCGGTACGACCAGGCCCGCCCGTCCTACGTCAAGACCAATGAGAAGCGCTTCGCAGACCTGGAGGCGGGAACCACTGTTTTGATTCCAAGCCCGCAGGACATCGAGACCGTCATCAATGAACTGGCCCCGGACGAGATCATCGACCTCACCGAACTCCGGGACCGTCTGGCCACTATGCACGACGCCGATGGCGCCTGTCCGGTGATGACCGGCATGCATCTGCGCATTGTTGCCGAGATTGCGCTCGACGCCCTGGACGCAGGTGTTCCCAAGCACGACGTCACCCCGGTCTGGAACGCCATCGCCCCCAAGAGCAACCTCGCCAAGAAGCTCTCCCCCCGCCTGCCCCACACCGCGGGTTAGTGAGCAAAGCGAACGGCTGGCTCTAGGGGCGCACCGCGGGTTGTGGCCC
>CAZSTV010000127.1:6240-16531 GCA_964609665.1 uncultured Acidimicrobiaceae bacterium | reverse complement strand
GGTGAGATCTAGCGGGGTCGTTCTACGACCCCGCTACAGGTTTTGGGTGCAGCGGTCGATCTAAACAAGGGACGAGAAAATTCTCGCTCAGATTTCTGATTCGACAAGCTAATACGAGAGACCTTCCTGCCGAGGCTGCAACTACCGAATCTGATGGTTGTCCTGATGCGATCAGGGTGACCAAAGACGAAACGGTATGTGCTCTCACACAGGGAAGGAAAACGAGAGTTTATGCGAATAAACAACAACATTATGGCGTTCAACGCCACCAGAAACCTGGGCATGTCGAATTCAGGCCTTGGGAGGAGCCTCGAGAAATTGTCCTCCGGGTACCGGATCAACCGTGCGGGTGATGATGCCGCCGGCCTGGTCATCTCCCAAAAGCTACGAGCTGAGGTCTCGGGTCTCCGTCAGGCGACTCGAAACGCTCAGGACGGTATCAGCTTCGCTCAAACCGCTGAAGGTGCATTGGGCGAGGTTCACAACATGTTGAACCGCATGCGGGACCTTTCGGTTCAAGCGGCCAACGATACCAACGATGCTTCTGCCCGTACGGCAATCAAGGCTGAGGTTGATGCCTTGGCTTCAGAGATCGACCGAATCGGTACTGACACCACGTTCTCCGGCGCTTCGGTCTTCACCGCAACCGCCCTGAACTTCCAGGTCGGCTCCGAAGGTGACGCTGGTAACCAGATCACTACGACCGTCGGTGTCTTGGACGCCGCCGCTCTCGGTGGTTCGGACCTTACCGGCTTGGCGGTCGATACCGCGGCAAACGCCCGTACCTCGATCGAGGCCATCGATGCTGCCATCGATGCGGTCTCGACCAGTCGAGGAACACTCGGTGCGGTCCAGAACCGCTTCGAGTCAACCATTCGGAACCTCCAGGTCACAACGGAGAACCTGTCCGCTTCGGAATCACGAATTCGTGACACCGATATGGCAGCCGAAATGGTCAACTTCACCAAGAGCCAGATTCTGCAGCAGGCCGGTACGGCCATGCTCGGACAGGCCAACGCAATCCCACAGTCGGTCCTCCGACTTCTCGGCTAATGAATAACCCCGGTCCGGAGATGACGCTGTCGCTTGCGACCGCCGCCGTGTTGCGACACGGTCCGGTTGCAGACGCAGCCCATCTCCGGACTTTGGGGCAGCAAGACCACCCAATCGAGGTTAAGGAGCTCCAGCCATGACAAACGTAGACGGCCTGTCTTCAGGTCTGGACACCAGCTCGATCATCAACCAGCTCATGCAGATTGAGCGACGTCCCCAGGTGGCATTGACCACCAGGCGGGATCAGGAAACAGCGGCCCGGACCGAGCTGTCGGGCATCCGCAGCGACGTCACCGCAATCCGCAACATGGCCGCCGACCTTCGCCTGACGACCGGCTGGAATCGACTCACCGCCAAGAGTTCGAATGAAGAAGCCGTATCGGTCGTCGCCGGTTCTGCCGCTACGACCGGGGCGTACTCATTCCAGGTCTCGTCGGTGGCAACCGCTGCCTCGGTCTATTCGACCGGGGTCTATGAGTCGTTGGATGCGGCAACCGGTGCGTCCGGGCCAAGTGTCTTCAACTCAAGCGGACATGGTGCCCTTGGCTTTTCAAGCGTGAGCGGCACCGGGTTCGCTGATGGAGCCATCAGCTTTGAGGTCACCCAGAGCTCTGAGGCCGCACGGCTTGAAGGGACCGGCATCCCGACCATTCCAATCACGGTCGATGGGACCAACGATGGCATCGACTTTGAAGTCAACGGCTTCAGCTTTTCAGTGACCCTCACCCACGATACGTACGAGACCGAAGCCGACATCGCCGCTGCGGTGTCCGCCGCGATCGCCGCTGACAGCGGCGCATCCAACGCCGTCACCGCATCGCTCGGCGAGTCGAACCAGATCGTACTGACCACCAGGGCCGAAGGCAGCGCCAACAGCGTCACCCTCACCGGTGGCACAGCGCTTGCCGACCTTGGCCTTACCGGCGGTGCCACCGCCACAGGCGTGGACGGTGTCGTTGCGGTCAACGGCACCGCAACGGTCATCACCGACACCTCCGATAGCGACCCGGTGACGCTGCCAAGCGGCGGCGCAGGCACCATCACAGCGGTGGTCTCCAGCGGTCTTCGAGCCGGCACCGCTACGGTTACGCAAAGCACGTCCGCAGGTTCGGGTTCGCTCACCGACCTGGTGGCATCGCTCAACGCCGCAGACCTTGGCTACACCGCAAACGCTGTCAACACCGGTAGCGGCTACCGGCTGCAGTTGACCGCAAACGAAACAGGGGCCGCCTCCACCATTGAGCCGGACCCCGCTGTCTTCGGCGGCATGGCCTTTACCGTTCTCTCCGAGGGCACCGACGCCGAGCTCACCATCCAGGGCGACAATCCGCTGACAATTACCTCGTCGACCAATACCTTCGACGAGCTACTCCCCGGTGTGACCGTCACCGTCAACGCCGTGACCGACACCCCGGTAACAGTCTCGACCGAGCAGGACATCGAGTCGGTCAGCGAGAGCGTCAACGAACTGGTCACGAAGATGAACGAGCTCTTCACCAGGGTCAAGGACGCAACGGCCAACGTCCCCGGCGCCGCCCGATCGGTATTGCAGGGCAACCGAGATGCTCGACGGGTCGTTGAACAGCTGCGGAGTGCCCTCGTCCAAGCGACCGAAGGCAACGCGCTTACCGCGGTAGGTGTTGTGGGCATCGAGCTCACAAGAGATGGCGACCTGACCTTCGACCAGGCGAAGTTCGCTCAGTCGTTCACCGCCGATCAGGTCGAGCTTTCAAACCTGTTTACCAGTCCAGATCTCGCCGACGAGTCGCTGGAGCTCGGAGCACTCGACCGTTTGGTCGAAGTGGCCGAGGGGGCCACCGCCCTCCGCGAGGGGTACTTGTTCACCGCAGGCGAGTCCGCCGACCGCCGCATCGAAGACTACGGCGAACAAATCGAAGCGTTCGAACGACGCCTCGAACTTAGAGAGTCAACCCTGCGTAGAACCTACGCCAACCTGGAGGTCGCCCTCGGTGGGCTGCAGTCGCAGTCCAGCTATCTGGCCTCTCAACTATCCTCACTTGGGGGGACATAGTGAACCAACGCCAACGAGCCGCCCTGGCAAGCCGCTATCAAAGCGACGGTATGCAGGGTTCGTCACCCCAGAAACTCCTCCTGGCAATGTTCGACCGACTGGGTCGAGACTTGCGGACCTCGATCGAGGCGATCGGTGCCAACAACATCGAGCACGCCCACAAGGCACTGGTCAACGCCCAGGAGCTGGTCTTCGAACTGAACTGCGCTCTCGAACCCGACGTATGGCCTGCCGCCCAGGAACTTCGATCGGTGTATGAGCACCTGCTGGAACTCTTGGTCCAGGCCAACACCTCAAAGTCTGTCGACATGATTGAGCGAGCGATCGCCATTGTGACGCCGCTGGCGGAGAGTTGGGTCGAGGCTCATCGAAGCCTCGAAGAGAAGAAGGTCGCAACCGCGCCGAGCGCTGGCAGAGGCTATTGACCGATTGGTCGACCGCCCTTGACCAGTTCGAAGCGAGACTCGAAGAGTTTCGCTCAGTTCTTGGCGACGATGGTCGGCCGGCCAAGGGCCTGTGGCCTCCACCAGACCTGATCGGCGTTCCGCTCCCGCCCGAACTGGCGGAGCGCGCCCAATCGCTGTTGGATAGGGCCCGAGAGTTGGAGGGACAGCTGGTCGCCCGCCGAGCGGAGCTCCCGGCTCGCCGCCAGACCGTTCGGCACCGCCGCCGATCGACCCCCACGGTCTACACCGAGCTGTAGGTCCGCTGCGAGCTGATCGCAGATTTTCCCGCACTATATATACATGGGTCGTGCGGTTCAGATGGTCGAGCTTTTTCGAGGAGTTTCTAAAGGCGACCCTGCCTCGCCCCGATAGCTGCTAGTGAGCCGGATGCTCACCCTACAAGACGCCCAAGGACGGGGCCCGCTTAACCTGTTCTTAAGGAGCTGTCGAGGTGTCCATCGACGGTAACCGCAGTCACCCCTTGGCGGGGGTACGTTCGCTTCCCCTGCGGGGAGAGACAATCGAGGTGTTCCGGTTCCGGCTGGAGGTTGGTCGCTAATGGCGTTCCCGATCCCACCCGTATCTTCACCGACTTTCAAGCCGGTCTCGCCCAGCCAGACCCGCCAAGTCGAGAACCCAACGACCCAAGGCGCCGAAGGTGGTGATGGGTTCACCAAAGCCATAGGCGACGCGCTCAACAACGTCAGCCAGTTGGACAACAGGGTGGCCGAGGCAAGCGCCCAGGCCGCCACCGGCGACCTCGGCTCCGTCACCGACTACATGATCGCAAGCACCGAAGCGCAGCTGGCCACCGAAATCACGGTGGCCGTTCGTGACCGTGCAATCACCGCCTTTAACGACATCATGAGGATGCAGATCTAGTGGCGGGACCGAACCTCCAAGCGATCGGCCAAGACGCGGTCGGTGCGATCCAGCGGATGTCGGGCGCCCAGCGGGCAACGCTGGGTCTGGCGTTCTTCGCCACGATGATTGGCTTGTTCCTTGTGGCAACAACCACCGGCGGAACGCCGATGAGTACGTTGTTCGGTGGCCTCGAACCGTCAACGGCAGCCGAGGTCACAGCAGAACTCGACGCCCAGGGCGTCCCGTACAACTTGATGGACGGTGGCCAGGTCATCCAGGTGCCATCCGATCAGGTCCACAGCCTTCGCCTCGCGATGGCGGCCCAGGACCTGCCGGGCACGGCCAATGGCTGGAACATCTTGGACAACCAGGGCATCACCGCCACGGTCTTTCAGCAACAGATCGGGTTTCAGCGGGCGATGGAGGGCGAACTCGCCAGGACGATTTCGGTCATCGACGGCGTTTCGTCGGCCAACGTCCACCTCGCAATCCCCGAAGATGATCTGATCGTCAGTGACAACAAGCATCCGTCCGCGTCGGTGCTGCTCGTCACCAACGGTGGCGGCACCATCAGCCCGATGCAGGTAGACGCCATCGTCAACCTTGTTGCGTCGTCCATCGAAGGTCTGACCCCGGACCAGGTTGCCGTGACCGATCAGTCAGGTCTTGTTCTGGCATCCCCGGGTGGCGGCAGCGGGGCCATCGGCCTTGAAGGCGCCACTCGCCTCAGCGCCAGCCAGGGCTTTGAACAGCAGATGGAGAACGACCTCGAGCAAATGCTGGCCGTCATCGTCGGCCCTGGCCGCGCGATCGTCAACGTCACCGCCGAGTTGGACTTTGACTCCGTCATGACCACCACCGAAAGCCGCACCGCGGTGCTCAGCGAGGAAGGACAGCAGCTCCTCGAATCAGACACCACCCGCGACGAGCTGTACGACGGTGACGGAAGCCTCGCTGACGAAGAGGGTCAGCTGGAGATCGAGTTTCCGGACGAAGAACTCGAAGACGAAGCCGACGCCGACGCTGGCACCGGTGGCGTTGACTATGAGCTGAACGAGGCCGACTCTCGCTATCTGTACGACACAACGGTCACCAACGCCGAGAGCGCGGCAGGCGCCGTGACCTCCCTTTCGGTGGCGGTTCTGCTCGACCAAGGTGCGATCGATGCAAACACCGCCGGTGAGATCGAGGGCATGGTCGAAGCTGCGGCTGGTATCAGAGATGCCAGGGGCGATGCGCTGGCCGTAACGCTCCTTCCCTTCGATGAAGAGGTCCTGGCGTCCATCGATGCCGCCAACTCTGTCGAGCTACTGACCGAGGGACAGGCCGCCGGCGGTGGCCTTGACCTGATCAGCCTGATCAGGACCGTTGGCACCGTGATCGTCGTGCTGGTCGTGATCATGCTCGGCCTCCGGATGTCCAAGGGCCCGAAGCGCAAGGTGGTCGAGTCGGTCGATCTGGCCGAGGTGGAAGCCGGGTCCGATACGCCGGAGCTGGAAGCAGGCGAAGAGGCCAGCGACGAAGACGCTGAAGACGCCGAGGCCGAACCGGAGCCAGAGCCCGAACCCGAACTTGATGAGAACGGCAACCCACCGGATCCGCCCGAGATTGTCCTGAACAGCTTGATTGCCAACCAGACCGAGGACGTCGCTGACGTTCTGCGGACCTGGCTGAATGAGGCCGAGGAGGTTGCACGGTGATCGACCTGTCAACCATCCCTCCCCGCAGGAAGGCAGCGATCGTGCTGCTGCGACTCGGGTCCGAAGGTGCAGGGCCGCTCTTGCGATCCCTCCGTCGTAGCGAGCTGACCGCCGTCGTGCAGGAAGTCTCTTCGCTCGGACGCATCGAGGTTGAGGTTGCCGACGCCTGCCTGAAGGAGTTTCTGCAGGCGACCGAGGGCGAAGCGCTTCCGACCGGTGATCACGAACTGGCCTTTGAGTATCTGCAGTCGACGTTCGGTGAACGAACGGCTCGTGAGGTCATGGGCGAACTCGACGGTTCGGCCCCAAACATCCCCTTCCAGTTCCTGGACAACTTGGAGCCGGAGATCATCGCCGAGAACCTGGCAGGCGAGCAGCCCCAGACCATCGCTCTGGTGCTCTCGCACCTGACCCCGGCACAGTCGGCAGAGATTGTCAGCTTCCTGCCGCCGGAGGCTGTGGTGGAGATTGGCTTTCGTCTCGGGAAGATGGACCGGGTCACCTCCGACGCGCTTGAAGCGGTCGAAGAGGGACTGAAGGTTCGCTTCGCCGGGGTACTCGAGAACAAATTCCTGGACGTCACCGGTGGCATCGACTCACTGGTTGAGTTGCTGACCTTGGCCGACAAAGGCGTCGAAGATGTGATCATGGCCGGCCTTGCCGAACAGGACGCCGACCTGGCCGCCGAAGTCCGAGCGAAGATGTTCGTCTTCGCCGACCTGCAGCTCCTGGACGATCGCCAGATGCAGGTTGTCCTGCGCAACGTCGACGCATCCCGCCTGCCGCTGGCGCTCAAGGGCGTTGCCGACGTGGTGGCCAACAAGCTGCTCAACAACCTTTCCAGCCGGGCGAGAGAGAACCTGCTGGACGAAATCGAATTGCTCGGTTCTGTTCGCATGACCGACGTCGAAGAAGCACAAAACGAAATTCTGGAATCGGTCCGTGGGCTCGAGGAGAGCGGCGAGATCGTCATCAACCGAGGAGGAAACGACTTTGTCACCTAACAACGACATTCTCATCCGGGGCGACGCGGCCGCGCAGGCCAAGGCCATCGATCTGGTCCGCCAGTCCCTCGTCACCGAAGTAAGCGCGGTTGGCCCCTGGGCCGACGAGTTGGAAGAGGCCCGCGAGGATGCCCGACGGGCTGGCTTCGAGCAGGGCCGCAACGAAGGCATGACCATCGGCCTCCAGCAGGGGCGCCAGCAGATGCAGGAACAGATGGAGCAGCGGTTGGTGGAGCTAGCGGCCACCATCGACAATGTCCTCGGAGGACTCGAGCAGCGGACCGACGCTGTGTGCGCCGACGTTGCCAGCCAGGTCACAGAGCTTGCATTGGAGATCGCCGAAGCGGTCATGGCCCGAGAGATTCGGACCTCGATCGATCCCGGCGCCGATGCCATCATGCGTTGCCTCGACTTCGCACCACAGACCGGCGACATCGTCGCCCGGCTACACCCGGCCGACCTTGCGCAGCTCGGTCAGGTCACCGGTTTGGCCGACCGCAAGCTGTCGGTCACCGCAGACCCAACCCTCCAGCGTGGGGACGCCGTTGTCAGTGTTGACGACGCAACCATCGACGCCCGGCTCAGTGAGTCGCTGCGTCGGGTTACCGAGGCGCTTCAGTGACAAACCCGCCCGAGGCCGGTTCTCGGTTCGGGCGTCTCGTAGCTGCAGGTCGACCGCAGCTGCTCGGACGGATCGAGCGCATCGGACAATCCCAGGCTGACGTTGTCGGCCTGCGGGTTGGCCCTGGCGATCTCGTCCAATTGCAGGGTGCAGAACCGCTGGTCGCCGAAGTTGTTGCCGTGTCCGGCAACTGTGCGACCGTTCTGCCATTTGGAGATTTCCGCGGTCACCGAGTTGGTGAACCCGTGGAGTGGATCGGCAAGCAGATGAACGTGCCGACCGGGGAACAGTTGCTCGGGCGTGTGCTTGACGGGCTGGCAAGGCCCCTCGACAGTGGACCTCCGCTGTCGAGGGCCAACGCCGTTTCGATCCACAACTCTCCACCACCTGCACTACAGCGACCCCCGGTTGACGTGGCTATGCCTGTCGGCGTGCGGGTCATCGACACGCTGCTCAGCTGCGGCCGCGGTCAGCGCATTGCCATCATGGCCGGGTCCGGCGTCGGCAAGTCGAGTCTGTTGTCCATGCTCGTGCGAGGGTCGGGGGCAGACGTCAACGTGCTGTGCCTGGTCGGCGAGCGTGGTCGAGAGGTTCGAGAGTTCCTGGATAAAGACCTCGGTCAGGAAGGGTTGGCCCGCAGCGTCGTCATCGTCGCAACCTCTGATCAGCCAGCACTCGTCCGGCGAAACGCCGCGTATGCCGCAACGAGAATTGCCGAGAGTTTCCGAGATCAGGGACTCCACGTGAACCTGCTGATGGACAGCGTCACCCGCTTCGCCGTCGCCCAGCGAGAGATCGGCCTTGCAGCGGGAGAGATCCCGACGACACGAGGCTTCCCACCGTCGGCCATGGGCCTACTCCCCGGCTTGTTGGAACGGGCCGGCACATCGGCAACCGGCTCGATCACCGGCTTCTACACCGTGCTGGTCGAGGGCGACGACATGAACGATCCCGTCGGTGACACCGTCCGGTCGATCGTTGACGGACACATTGTCTTGAGTCGGGAACTGGCAAACGCAGGCCACTTTCCAAGCATCGATGTGTTGGCATCGGCCTCCCGAGTGGCATTGGCGGTCACCACACCCGAGCAGCAGGTTCTGGTCAGCGCGGCCCGACGGATGCTTGCGGTACATGAGCGAGCCCGGGACCTCATCGAGGTTGGGGCATACAGCCCCGGACATGATGAAGAGCTCGATCGGGCGGTCGCGCTGGCACAACACCTGGAAGCGTTTCGACGCCAGGACCTCAGCGAGGCGTGCCCGGTCAACGAAGCGTGGGAGCGGCTGGCAGCCATCCTGCACACCGGCGCGTTCGGCCAGAACGGCGGGCAGCAGCAGGGGTTCCAACCACTCGGCGGGCAGGCAAATCCGCTCGGCGGCACCATGCCTCCCCAGACCGCTAGCCAGATGGCTGGTCAGCTGTGACCGCCAGACGAGACCGCATGGCCCGCATCGCCAAGGTCGCCTCCGAGACCGAGGAGCAGGCCCGGGCCCGTTGGGCCGCCGCAACCCAAGAGGTGAGCGGCGTGGACAGAGAACGCGAGGGCGCCCTGCAGCGTGCCGGTCAACTGGCGAACGAAGAGATGCCGTTGAAGCTCCGCAGCCACCTGACCGGAGCCGGCGCACGTCACCTGATTTCGCTGACCGACCAGAAGGTCGAGTTGGCCCAGCACGTGGACGAATGTCAGGCCGAGCTCCAGGAGGCGGTCACCAAGGTGAAGTCGCTGGAACGGGTGGTGGAGCGACTTGACGATGCCGCCCGCGAACGCCAGCGGCTGCAGGAAGTTGCAGACCTCCAAGACCTGGTGTCGATACGAGCGGTGCGTGACCAGTCATGACCGGATACGTCGACGCAACCGGAGCAACCGGAGCCGACCGTTTGGCCGCGCTTCGCCAGCGGTCACGTCCCGCCCGAACTCAGATTCCCGACGGACTCAGCTTCGAGACGCTACTCCTCGAGGCCGCAAACCGCGAAGCTGCCAAACGTGCCGCAGCGGCCGAAGGCGGCCAACAGGCAACTACACCGTGGACGCGACCGCAGGGTGCGCTCGGCGCCGCCCCCGTGTCAAGCACACCAACCATTGACAACACTGGCACCGGTGCGATTGCCAGCGGATCCAACCCGCAGCGGGCCGCTGGCGGCACGCTGGTGAATGGTGGATCGGCCGCTGGACAAGCGGTGATCGATGCGGCCAAGGAACACCTCGGCGTCCCCTACCTGTGGGGTGGTACCGACGAGCACAACGGGTTTGATTGTTCCGGTCTCATCCAAGACGCCTACGAACAGATTGGCGTTGAAATGCCGAAGTGGAGCCGTCATCAGGCAACCATGGGCGTCGAGGTGGCGTCCATCGCCGAAGCGCTGCCGGGCGACGTGTTGGCATTCGGCGACCCCGTGAACCACGTGTCGCTCTACGTTGGCGATGGACAAATGCTGCACGCTCCCAAGACGGGCGAAGTGGTCAAGATCGAAGAGATCGACCGTCCGATTGCCAGCATCCGCCGGATCGTGACGCCCAATGCCGGACAGGCCGTCGGCGGGACATCCTTCGCCAACGCCGCGGTGGCCAA
>CAZSTV010000127.1:1347-6140 GCA_964609665.1 uncultured Acidimicrobiaceae bacterium | reverse complement strand
GTGGCCAACGGATCGGTGGCAAGCGCCGCCGCTCCAACGGTGAGCCACAGCCCCGGGGCATCGGAACGGCTCTACCAGCCGCTGTTCGAATCGGCGGGCCAAGAGTGGGATGTTGACCCGGCACTGCTCGCCGCAGTGGCGAAGACCGAGTCGGCATTCAATCCAAACGCCGTCAGCCACGTCGGGGCGCAGGGACTCATGCAGTTCATGCCCGCCACGGCGGCAGAGATGGGGGTCGATGCGTTCGACCCCGCCTCAGCGGTCGATGGCGCCGCGAGATATCTACGCAAGTCGCTCGACCAGTTCGGTTCGTTCGAACTGGCGATCGCGTCATACAACGCGGGACGCGGCGCGGTGTCGCGCTACGGCGGAATCCCGCCCTATCCCGAAACACAGAACTACGTCGAGAAGGTTCTCGAAGCCTGGAGGAGTCGATCATGACCAACACTTCGTTCAACAAAATCAGTGAGCTGATGATGCCGGAGCGCACGGCCGAGTCCCGCGCGACCAAGTCAACGGGAGCCGACCAGGCATCATCGGAAGCCGCTGGCCAGCGCTTCGATCAGTTATTGAGAACAGCAACCAGTGAACGTCCCCGGGAAGCGGCTCCGGTGGAGACACGGCGGACAGACCGTCAAGCAGAGAACCGATCCAACGATCGAGATCGACCGGCTCGACCTGACCGCTCCGATCGACCTGACCGCTCCGATCGGCCAGATCGGTTCGAGAAACCGGTGCGGGCTGACCGCCGGTCCGAAGCAGACCGTCGTCCGGCAGACAACGACCGGCCGGAAAGCACCGATCAGCGGAGCACGTCAGAGGATCGGGTATCCGCCGACGACCACAACGATGACGGCGTGCAGTCTGGCGACGACGAGCAGACAACGTCCGGCGATGCCACGACGGCTGATGACTCTGAGTCTGGCGAGATGACTGATGACGCCGCCGAAGGCCAAGCGACGGACGAAACGACCGTTGACGCCGATACGGAAACCGACAGTGCAGACGGGGCTCAGGACACCCGCACCTCTGACGCCGTGCTTGCCGAAATGGCAACAGGCGAGGCGGCTGACGCTGAGGCCATGGTCGAGAGCGAGGTCAATCTGAACGCCACGAGCGAGACCGGACAGGCCGCCGAGATCACCGAAGCTGACGGAGCTATGACCGAAACGGTCGATGCCGAAGCAGTCGAGATAGAGACAGAGCAGGGCGCTGAGACCGACGAGATGGTGGACCTTGCCGAAGCCGTCGAAGCAGGCGAGGCCGACCGGGAGGCCGCTGCGGAGAACAACGCTGCTGCCGTCCAAGCCGCAACCTCGGTTGTCGGCAACGTCGACCAGTCTGAGGTGGCAACCGAAGAGACGGCAGAGATCGCAGTCGATTCGTCCACCCCGGCGGGCCCGACCACCGAGGGTGCTGCAGAGGACGTCGAAGGTGTGGTTGTCCAGACCGATAGCGGTGGGACTTCTGACGCTGAAGCCGGCGACCAGGCGGAGGATGTCGCCGAGGGTGCGAACGACGGAGAGTCCGCCGACCAGTCAAACACCGATGCCGAACAGAGTCCGCAAGATCAGTCCGGCGAGCAGCAGGTGGAAGGCGCCGAAACCGCCGATGCTCCTCTCGTCGCAGGTCCGCAGGTAACGAACGCCCAGGGCACTGCCCAGACCGGGGCTCCCACTAACGTCGTTACCGGCGTTGGACCGGTTGCCGGAACCGGCGAGGTAGGACCCTCAACCGCCAACCAGGTTGCGGGAACCGCCCCGGCCGAACAGGCCGATGCCGCCGACCCGCTCTGGCGCCAGGTTCGCCGGGCGATGGGCTCAATCCGCAACCTTCCTACTGGCGAGCAGCAGCTGACCATCCGCCTTCGGCCCGATGACCTCGGTTCGGTGGTGGTTCGGATCAGCACCGGTGAAGCCGGGACAACCGTTGCGCTTGTCGCCGACTCGGCGGTTGCCGCCAACCAACTGACCCAGCAACGTCAACAGCTGATTCGAGAGCTCGAAGACGGTGGACTGCGGGGAGTTGCAGTCGACGTCGGCACCAGCGGCGACACCCAACAGGGCGACGGTGACGGCGACGAGACCGAGATGAGCCAGACCAACGGAACCATCGGCGGAACCACGGCCGACGGTGCAGACGGAGACCCCGTTCTGGCCTACGGCGAACGTCGAGCCGGCCGGACCACCGAGGGACTCATCGATGTTGACCTCTAACCGATCGAACCACGCCCCGAGAGGAGCATGCAATGGAGACTGACTCAGTAAGCGCAGCAGCGGGAACGTTGATCGATGCGCCCGGGAACTACCAACCGGCCCAGACGGCGCCGGTGCCGTCGAGCGAACTCGACAAGGACGCGTTCCTGAAGCTGCTGGTCGCCCAGCTCAAATATCAGGATCCGTTGGACCCGAGCAGCTCGGACGAGTTCATTTCCACGACCGCTCAGTTCACCGTGGTCGAGAAGCTCGACGAGTTGACGAAGCAGGGCGAGAACACTGCGCTGGTCAACTCGCTGGCGACGGCCAGTTCATTGATCGGTCGAGAGATCACGGCGAGCCGTGAGGGGGTCCCCTTCACCGCCGTCGTCGAGCAAAGCAGGCTGGTGTCTGGCGCAGTGCAGCTCGACACGTCTGCCGGTTCCATCACCCTCGACCAGATCGTCTCCGTCGGAGCCGTACCTACCCCGGTCGTTGCGCCCCAGCCGGCTGCGACATCCAGTAGCTCTTCGAGCACGAACGTGTCACAGGCCTCGGCAACGAGCGGACCCGGCGAGATTGCCGCAACCGATGAGACCGAAACCGAGACCGGTGAGAGCGACCAAGCGGTCGAGGACGCCGATGCAGTAGATGCCGATGTTGCCGTTGATACCGACGTAGATGTCGATGTCGATGTGGATGTCGATACCGACGTAGATGTCGATGTCGATGTGGATGGTGACGTCATCTCGAACCAGAACAGTGACGAAGTTGTCGACCAGACCGCCGATGCCCCAGATACAGGCAACACTGATGCCGGAACTGCCGACGGGGACAGCGCCACCGACGCGTCGCCATCACCGGTCGAGTCTGCTGTTGTCACCGAACCGGTTGAGGGCACGGAGCCGGTGCAAACATCGGTACCAGCGGAGACCGTCGTAGCGCCGGAGACCGCGACGACGGTTCCTGCGGAGGTCACGCCTCCACAAACGAGTCCCGAGCCGGAAACCCCAGTCGAGCCGGAAACCCCGGTCGCAGCAGATACACCGGTGGTGCCGGAAACTCCGGTCGTACCTGAAGCCGCGGCCGAGCCGGAACCCCTAGTCGTGCCGGAAGCTCCAGTCGCAGCAGAGAACCCGGTCGCACCGGAGACCCCGGTTGTTCCGGATACTCCAGTCGCAGCAGAGATCCCGGTCGTGCCTGAAGCCCCCGTCGTGCCGGAGACCCCGGTCGCTGCAGAATCCACTGAAGGCACGCTCGCCGACCCGGCAGTCGCTACGCCGCCTCTTGTGCCTACGGATCCAGCACCAGGTGAGACCGCAGACACCGAAGTGCCGGCAGTCGCTGAGGTCACTCCAGAGGTGGCAGCATCCGATCCGGTGTTCGGCACCGCTGAGACAGCGTTGACGCCGGAGACTACTGCAACTCCTCAACCGGCACCGATCATCGAACCGGTTGTGGCGACGCCAACCGAGGAGTCGGCCGTCGGGCCCGTCGAGACACCGGTGGTCCAGGTCCCGGCCGCCGAACCGGCTGCCGAGCAGACTCCCCAAGAGGTAACCGATCCGTTCGACCCGTTCGAACAGATCTCGTGACCTGAGTTCCCCAGCCTGACGGCGCAATAGCCGTCACCGCTGGGCGCAGCAACCCATCACCTTCCCGATCCGGAAGCTGCAATCAGGACGAGCCCAGCCCGAACCAACAACGGGCTGGGCTCGTACGATTTTGTCGACCCGCACGGGCCACTACGGACTAGCTGGTCACCGGCTGCTCCGGGGTCTCGTCAACCTCTTCTGGCTGTGGTGGATGATCGATCGATTCGAGTCGAGGGTTGTCGTTCTTGCGGCGACCGAACGCCCGGTCGCTGGAGTCAGCACTGCGCATCTCGGGTGTTGGCACATCGTTGTGAGCCTCGTCCGCGGGTAGCTCGTCCTCCGAGAACGCCTCGGTCGCGTACGGGTCACTGCTGAGGAGTACGGGACGGGCGTACTCATAATCGACCGACTCGATGCTCTCGGCCGACCAGCTTCCTTCGCGGTGGGATCGCTCTGCCCGTTCGGCCCGAGGTAGCCGCATATCGTGGACCGCTACGGTCTCGATCTGCGCCAGTAGCTCGGGCTCGGGAAGCGGTTCGTCTCGTAGCTGACTCTCGAGTGGCGTTGGCTCCGGCTCAGGATGTTCGACAACGTATTCGGGCTCATCGCTGGCATAGTCCTCGAACGCAACATCGGCGGGGATTTGGCCAATCTCTTCGAAGACCTGAAACTTCGGTGGCCCCAGCTCATCTGCCAACGCAGAGTCGGCTTCCTCAAGCCCGGTCGTCTCACCAAGCTCAGCCGAACCAGCCGAGCTTTCCACCTCGACAGACTCGCTCGCCTCCTCGATCGACGCCGCTGGCACGGCAGACTCTTCGACATCGTCCGCTGGCGCGTCAGGCCCGCCATCATCCGCGGCGAGCTCCGGTACCGCAGACGCGTCCTCATCTACGAGGAACGGAGCCGCGAAGTCTTCCCCGTGGTCTACGACTGGTGGTGCAGACTCTTCGGCATCGTCAACCGGTGCAGCAGCCTCGCTCTCGTCCTCAGCGAGGACCGGAGC
>CAZSTV010000127.1:0-1247 GCA_964609665.1 uncultured Acidimicrobiaceae bacterium | reverse complement strand
GCTGCGGACTCTTCGAATTCGTCTGTTGGCGCCGCAGACTCGCCATCATCCTCGACCGCAACGGGTGGAGCAGGCACAGCCTCTTCTACGAACACGGGTGCGGCCGACTCACCCTCGTCGTCAACCAGCGCGCTAGTTGCTGCGAGCTCCTCGTCACCGTCAACGAACACAGCAGGAGCGACCGAATCGCTCTCATTCTCAACGAAGACTGGCGCAGCTGACTCTTCGAACTCGTCCGCGGGCTCGCCATCATCCTCGGTGAACTCGGGTGCGGCAGACTCGTTCGCGTTCTCAACGAAGCCCGGCGCAGCAGACTCTTCATCGTCGTCAACGAACACCGCGGGCGCAGCGGACTCTTCGGCATCGCCCACGACTGGTGCTGCGGACCCCTCGAGTTCGTCTACTAGCTCCGCAGGCTCGCCATCATCCTCGACGGCAACGGGTGCCGCAGGCGCGACGTCATCTGCGAGCACGGGTGCGGCCGACTCACCGTTGTCGTCGACGAACACCGCCGGCGCGGCGGACTCATTCTCGTCCCCAACAAAGTCCGGCGCAGCAGACTCTTCTTCGTCCACGACCGCAGGCGCGGCAGACTCCTCGTCGTCGTCAACCTCGACCGGTGGTGCGGCAGACTCTTCTTCGTCAACGAAGACCGCCGGCGCAGCGGATTCTTCGATATCGCCCACGACTGGTGCTGCGGACTCTTCGAGTTCGTCTACTAGCTCCGCAGGTTCGTCATGGTCGTCCGTGAACACGGGTGCGGCCGACTCACCGTCGTCGTCAACCAAGACCGCAGGCGCGGCAGACTCTTCTTCATCCTCAACGACGCCCGGCGCGGCAGACTCCTCGTCGTCGTCAACTTCGACCGGTGGTGCGGCAGACTCTTCAGCGTCTCCACGAAACACCGCCGACTCAGTCGACTCTTCTTGGTCAACGACCGGAGCAGCCGACTCGTCGTCGTCATCCACGATCGATGGTGCGGCAGACTCGATCTTGTCGTCAGCGAATACCGCAGGTGCTGCGGACTCTTCGAGCCCGTCTACTGGCTCCCCAGGCTCGTCATCGGCGAACACGGGCGCTGCAGATTCTTCTTCGTCAACGACTGGGGCAGCTAGCTCGTCATCTACATTCTCCGGAGCAGCCGACTCGTTTTCATCCTCTACGAAGACTGGCGCAGCGGACTCTTCTCCGTGATCAACCACTGGGCCTGCAGGTTCCTCGTCATCCTCAACGAACACCGCAGGCGC
>CAZSTV010000126.1:3143-16649 GCA_964609665.1 uncultured Acidimicrobiaceae bacterium | reverse complement strand
GCCGAGCACGTCGAGCGGAACACCGGCGTTGCTGCCGGGGGTGTAGATGACCGGGGTCGCTGCGGTTGCCAGGTCGGCAACATCGCTCGAGCCGATGTCCCATGACTCCAAGCCGTTTTTCCAAAGGCTTGCGGTCTTCTCGGCAAGGTCCGCGGTGGTGGTCTTTTCGACCCGCGCCGTGCCTTCGTCCATCCAGGGCTCAAAATCGTCGGGGGCCAGGTTGGGGAACGTGAGGCACAGGTTGCCGAGGTCGCCCTTTGGATCGATGGCCAGCACCGGGATCCCCGAAAGCAGCGCTTCCTCAAGTAGCACGACGCCGAGACCGGTCTTGCCGGAACCGGTCATACCCACGATCACACCGTGCGTCGTGAAGTCTGCGCTGTCCAGCAGGACCGACTGCCCAGATCTATCGCCCGATTCGGCGTCAATCTCTTCGCCGACGAATAACTGCCCTGTTTCACGTTCCATAACGCTATGGACCTTAGCGGATCAGGGGGTTCGGACTCGCCGTACACCGGTTGTGGCACGAAATCAGGCAAACTACGTGCACAACCATAAACAGGGAGCAATCAATGGGAATCATGGACACGTTGAAGGGGATGCTTGGCGGCAAGGCCGACATGGTCACTGACAAGGTCGACGGCGCTATCGACGCTGCTGCCGAGAAGGCCGACGACGCCACCGGCGGAAAGGCCGGCGGCATGATCGACGGCGCCGCCGAGAAGGCCAAGGACGCAGTCGACGACGCCGTGGACGGCGCCGCCGAGTAGCGCCACCGACCGGCCTGCGGGCTCGGTCAACGATTGGCCCGAACCGGGCCATCGAAACAGATAACGTCCGAGCTCCCTGCGGGGGGCTCGGAGCGTTTTGGTGGGATGCGGTCGACTTGTGGTTGGCTTATTCGGTGGAATCCAAAGAACTTGAAACGCTGCTGATCGATGCCTCGGACAACGGGGTGCTCACCGTCACCATGAACCGGCCCGAGAAGAAGAACGCGGCCAACGGAACCATGTGGGACGAACTTCGCCAGACATGGGATGACATCGCCCTCGACCCCGACGTCCGGTGCGTGGTGATGACCGGGGCGGGCGATGGCTTTTGTAGCGGCGCCGACCTTGGTGGCGGCGGAGATCGTGACCTGCACCAGTTGCAGTCGATGAACATGATCCACCGGACGGTGCAGGCGCTCTACTCCATCATGGTGCCGGTGGTGGCCAAGGTGAACGGCGTTGCGGCCGGTGCCGGGATGAACATGGCACTCGCCTGTGATCTGATCGTGGCGAGCGACCAGGCTCGGTTCAGCGAGATCTTCGCCCGGCGTGGCCTCTCGGTGGACTTCGGTGGCACGTGGATCCTGCCCCGACTCATCGGGTTACACAAGGCCAAGGAGCTGGCGTTCTTCGCTGACGTCATCTCCGCGGAGCAGGCGGCGGAGTTTGGCATCGTCAACAAGGTCGTGCCCCATGCTCATCTCGACAGTGCCGTCCAAGAGTGGACCGACAAGCTCGCCGCCGGTCCGCCGCTGGCCCTCTCAATGACCAAACGCCTGCTGACGTTGAACGCCTCCGCAGATTTCTCTGCTGCACTGGAAGCCGAGGGAATGGCCCAGACGGTGAACTTCGGCACCGAAGACACCAAGGAAGCGGTCAAGGCATTCCTCGACAAGCGGGAGCCGAAATTCGAGGGACGGTAGTGCCGCTCGTGCCGCTCGTGCCGCTCGTGCCGCTCGTGCCGCTCGCTTCGCTCGCTAACCAGGTTGAGGCTGCGCCTCAACCTGCGGGGCGCGGGCTGTTGCTTGGCTGGTTCGGGGGTGGTGGGACGACAAGGGTGGTGCTGCAGGGGTGGTTCTGGGCGATTTGGCCCCCGGTGCCGACAGCGGTCTGAGTCCCGCGGGATGCCCTGGTGCTGTAGAGTGACGGGTATCGCATCGGCGGCTGGAATGTTCGGTAGTCGATCCAGGTTCTCTTTATTCGAAGCGGCACCATTTTGGCACCGCACAGCCGAGGAGCAGCATTGTGACTGAGCTGGAAGAACTCGAAGTTACTGATCTAGCAACAATCGAAGAAGCGGTGGCGCTGATCGACAAGGGCCTTGGTGGCCTGACCGAGCGTCAACTCGTCTCCGCCTCAGAGGTCGCCGACCTGTTGCTCGACGTACGGTCGTTGCTGAGCATCGCCCCATCTGCGGACTAACTGCCGCCTGGCCGCCAACTGCGGCATAGGTACCGTCACATTCCCTGCGGGATGAATCGTTTGTGACATGAATTTTCTGTGGCCGCTTTGTCGCGCCTGCTCCCGGTTGTCGGACCCCCGACGGTCGCAGCGCTAGCGCAGCGGCCAGAGTTTCTTGACCGCAACACCCATCGAGGTGCCGATGATCGATCCGGCGGCCACATCGGAGCCGTGATGCATGCGGTTGTGGACCCGACTGGCGGCGACCACGGCCGCCATGGTCCACCACACCGGCTTGAGCTTCGGCACGGCGTCGGTAAGCAGGACCGCAGTCAAGGTGGCCGAACTGGCGTGGCCGCTCGGAAAGCTCTTTGTCTTTGGGCGGCGCACGTCGTACTCGGCATTCTCGAGCATCGGTGGCCGCTCTCTCGGCACGATGTTCTTGAGCGCCCCGTTCACGATGGCCGACTCCACGCCCAGCGATACCGCCAACCGCAGTGCATCTCGTCGCCTGGACGGGCTGATCACCGCCATCGTGATGCCGATGGCATGCCAAGCTCGGGAGTAGTCCGCACCTTCACTTGCGATGTACGCCACCCGATTGGCAGTCGGGTTGTCTCGCAGGCCCGTGAACCAACCGTCCACGGCGTCGTCCATCTGACCTACTGCACCCTTGGCTCGTCGGCCTGCGTTCACCACCGCTGCCTGTACGTCTTTCAACCCATCTGCCAAGGGTTGCAGTGTAGATCCGCGACGGCAGATCGTGTGCCCGCGCCCTGGCTGTGACGGTGGCACCGGCGGCGCCTACAGTTCCCCAGGTGATCATCGAACCGTCTGATGACGGCGTCCGCGCCGCAAACGCCCGTTTTTATGAAGCGCTGGAACAGGCGGATCTTGAAAAGATGCAAGACATCTGGGTGCAGTCGGACGATGCCGTTTGTGCCCACCCGGGGCGGACACCGCTGCGAGGGTGGGGCGAGGTATGGGCCTCCTGGGAGGCGATCCTGTCTTCTGGCGGGAACCCGCAGGTGATCATCACCGAGGAGGAGGTCACCAGGCGAGGGTCGATCGCCTGGGTAACGGCCGTCGAGAACATGATTTCCGGTGGTCATACCGGGGCTGCGGCAGCGTTGAACGTCTTTGAGCATGACGGAGAGCAGTGGCGGATGGTTGTCCATCACGCCGCGCCGGTTCTGGCCTGACCGGGGGCCATGCGCCTCAACCACATCAACTCCCAGGCAATTTCTGTCGAAGAACACGGGCGATGGGCTTGCGGGAGTTTGAGAACCTGCTGCACACCGATCCCCGCTACGGGGAGCTTGAGGCGGAGGTGCAAGCAGACGGCGACCGACGCCTTACCGCGGGCACCCTCGGCATCGTGGCATTCGGGCTGTTGGTGCTCATCATCCCCGTGGAAATGAACCAGGCGATCAGGTACTCGATCGGCTTCTTCCTCATCTGCGTTTGGGGGCCCGCAGACGTTGTGCTGAGCCGACGGTTCGCCGGGTTCCGCGTGGATCTCATCTACATCGTGCTCGACCTGTTCCTTGCCGGTGTCGCCAGCTGGCTGGTGCCGGTGCTGTGGGTCCCGTGTCTGGTGATCGCCACCGTGATTGTCGTCGCCGCCATCCCGATGCATCGCCGCTCGGTCATCGTCGGCCTTTGCCTGTACACCTGTCTTGCCTACGGCGGCTCCGGACTCGTTTTCGAGGTTGAGGGCTGGTACCTGGCGCTCGCCGCGTTCATCACGGTCCTTCCCGGCTACGACGCTTACTACCGGGCCTCCCAGCGCAGAGCCGCGGCAACCCTGAGGCGCTACAACGCCCTGATCGACGCAGCGGCTGTGTTCTTCTGGGAGGTTGACCTGCAGACCGGGGCGTTTGTCTCGGTTGCCGGCAACCTCCGTCCTATCGTCGGCTATAGCCCTGCCGAGTTTCTCCAGATGCGCTGGCAGGACATCGTCCCGGACGTCGAGCGTCGGCGATTGATGGAGCTACCAATGCTTGAGGTGGGGGCCGAGCGCGCCCTCGTCACAAAGATGCATCATCGCGAGGGTCACAGCATTTCGGTGAGGCATTCGGTGCGGCGCACCGACGACGGCGTGCTACGAGGCGTGTCATCTGACATCAACGACCTGGCGGAAGCTGCCGAGACCATTCAGTTCCAGGCCGAGCACGACGCCTTGACCGGTCTGTACAACCGCTCGGTGTTGGCAGAGCGGCTCGAGCGGGCGGCGAAGACCATGAGCGCGGATGCCCCGATAGCGGTGTTGATGCTGGATCTCAACCGGTTCAAAGAGGTCAACGACACCCTCGGTCACCCGGTTGGCGACGAGTTGCTCAAGATCCTGGCCGAACGCTTCTCCGAAGCGCTGCCCGACGCTGAAGTCGTCGCCCGGCTTGGCGGTGATGAATTCGCCGTCCTGCTCACCAAGGACGTGACGCGGGCCGCTGCACTCGACGCCGCAAGGCGCATTGCCGGCGCGGCCGAGCGCAAGCTGGAGATCGACCGGCTCAAGCTCTCGGTCAGCGCATCGATTGGCGTTGTGCTCGGGCCCGAACACGGCGCAACCGCAGATGAGATGCTCCGCCATGCGGACATTGCGATGTACGCCGCAAAGCGCAAGGGTGAACCCGTCGAGGTGTTCCAGTCGATGCCGGAAGCGTTCAGCCTTGAGCGGCTGCAGTTGAGCGCGGCCATCGGTCCGGCGTTGGACACCAAGCAACTTGAACTCTGGTACCAGCCAAAGATGTGCTTGGAGTCACGAACGGTGGTCGGTGCTGAGGCGCTCGTCCGGTGGCGCCACCCGGAGCGAGGCATCCTGTTCCCCGCGGACTTTCTTGAGCTGATCGGTCTGGCGGGGGAGTACCACCGGTTTACCGACCAGGTGCTCGAAGAGGGAATCGCCGCGGCGGCGAGGTGTCGTGATGAGGGCCATGCCATCGAGATGGCGGTCAACCTGTCCATACTCAGCTTCTTCGACCAGCGACTCCCGAGCCGACTGGCCGACCAACTCGACGCCAACAGCGTGATGCCGTCACAGTTCACTCTGGAAGTCACCGAGGCGGACATGTTGGATGACGCGGGCTCCCACTCGGGCGTGTTCTCGAAGCTGCAGGAACTCGGGGTTGGCATCTCGATCGACGACTTCGGCACCGGCCACTCCTCTCTTGTCCGCCTTAAGGAGCTGCCGGTAACCGAGCTCAAGCTCGACCGGTCTTTCGTCAGCAGGCTCGACGTCGACTCTCAGGATCGAATCATCGTGCAGACCGTGGTGAACCTTGCGGCCGCGCTTGGGCTCAGAACCGTCGCCGAAGGCGTGGAGTCCGAGGCCACAGAATCCATCCTCCGGGCCAGCGGTTGCCAGGCCGCTCAGGGCTACCTCTACGCAAAACCAATGCCCATCGATGACTTCGTGACGTTCCTGGACCGCTGGGAACCGGGCACCGAGCCGTGGGTCACTTCGACGTCGGTTGCCCGTTCGATCTAGCGTGAGCCCTAGCGGCCGATCGTAAGAAGCCAAGGGGGCACACCATGACCGACGCAGTCCTGTACGAGACTCGAGACAACGTGGCGTTGATAACGCTCAATCGGCCGGACCGGTTGAACGCGTGGAACGGAGACCTGGCCTCTGGCTACTTCGGCTCGCTTGATGCCGCGGCAGCCGACCCTGATGTTGGTGCAATCGTTGTGACCGGCGCGGGACGCGGCTTCTGTGCCGGAGCAGACATGGACGTGCTCCAGGGGATAGACAACGGCGACGGTGCCGACGACGGTCCCGTCGAACGGCGCGATGCCCGCTACGCCATGACCATCCCAAAGCCCATCATCGCCGCGGTGAACGGCGCATGCGCCGGACTTGGGTTTGTCCACGCCGTCGCTTGCGATGTCAGGTTTGCCGCCGCCGGAGCGAAGTTCACCACCGCCTTCAGTCGTCGCGGCCTCATCGCTGAGCACGGCATCTCCTGGACGTTGCCGCGCCTTGTCGGTCAGGCCAACGCTCTCGACCTGTTGATGTCAGGCCGGGTGGTGCTTGCCGAGGAGGCCAAGGAGATGGGCCTCGTAAACAAGGTCTTCTCGCCGGAGACCCTGATCGACGAGACCATGGCCTATGCCGCAGACATGGCGACCAACGCCGCACCGCTGTCGATGGCCATCATGAAGCAGCAGGTGTATGACCACCCGCTGCTGCCTCTTGACGATGCCATGGACGCCTCGAACGCTCTTATGCGGGCGTCGTTGCGTCGGGCGGACTTCAAAGAGGGCGTTGCCAGCTTCCTTGAGAAGCGGCCACCGAGCTTCTCCGCTGTAACCGAACGCCCAGATATCTAGCCCAGAGATCTAGCTAGTCTGATCGACCCCGAGGCAGACCAAACACTGGTCATCCCAGTCGGTCTGTTCTGCCGCCACACGATCATCATCGGTTTGATACCGCGGGTCGGCCGAACGGCCGGACCTGGTGTCACCGGCCGGCGATGACGTCTCGCCCCTGTCCTGGCGTTTGCGGCTCCAGGACAACGGGTCGGCCTTCCAGTCATCGTCCTTCCAGCGATACGCCAGGTCAACGATGGTGCCCGTCTCGGCGATGGCCGCGCCTGCGGTCAAACCGTCGACCAGGATGCGACGCTGCGTTTCGGCGTCGTTTGGTGGGCCGGTGGTGTGGCCGAGCGGGAGGTCGAGGAAGACCGAGCGCGGTGGGTTGGCGCTGGCGGTGATTGTTCTTGCAGAGGTGAACCCAAGGGTGGGGAGACCTGCGGCTTCGAGATGGCGTGCGATCAGACCGACCGACTGGTGACACACCGGTCAAACGGGCACCAGCAGCACGAGGTCTGGTTCCTGGGCCAGACATCGCTCGACGAGCAGCGGGACCGTCTCGGACTCCAACCGCCTTGTCGAGTAAATCCCGCCCATGAAGCCGTAGCTCTCCGAGGTCAGACCGCCGATGACGCCGTCGTCTGCCAACTCCCGCAGGCGATCGAGCGGAAAGACGCAGTTTAGATCGTTGCGGGCGTCGGCCTGGTCGTAAGCGAAGTGCGCAGTGCGCAGCTCCGCGGTCGGCGTGTCGGTGGGGATGACCCGGATCGACGTGTCGTCCTTGGTGTGGAACGCGATCTGTCCGCTGCGGTACACGCCGCCGGAGCCGACGACGGTGATCCGACATTCGGACAGCGGTTTGGTCAACGGGGTTAGCGGGACGGTCTCGGGCCGCTCGGCCCAGCGGTACGAGTCGTACCCGAGCGAATCGTACAGACGCTTGGTTTCGCCGATGTAGTCCGCTGCGGGCAGTTCCGACCTCTCGGTCATGACCTCATGCATGGCACAACGCTAGACGATGCTGGACTCCAACCGACAGTGCGAACCTACGCAGCAGCCGTCTTCCCCGGTTCGGCGGAGCCGGGCTAACGTCAGCGCGATGGGATCACTTGCACATGCGGCTGACCGCTACCCGATACTGCGCGAGCTTGGCATCGAGTATCCGATTTTCGGCTTTGCCCACGACATCGCCACGGTCGCTGCCATAACAAACGCCGGTGGCATCGGCGTGTACGGCGCGACGCGGCGCTTTCCCCATGAGATCGAAGCTGAGCTCGCCGAATTGCGTGGCCTGGTGGGGGACAAGCCGTTCGGCGTTGACCTGGTGCTGCCAGACGGTATGCCGGAGCACAACAACCGAGCAGACATCGAACGACACATTCCCGAAGAACACAAGAGCTTCGTCGACGGGCTGATCGACAAGTACGACGTTCCCGAACCGAGCGGACCGGGAATGCGGACCCGCTTTATCCGCTCGGCGGAGATCGAGGCCGAGCAGTTGGAAGCGGTGATGGCCTCCAGCGTTGATCTGTTCGCCTGCGGCATCGGCGCGCCGCGGGCCGCCGTAGATCGAGCCAAGGAACTCAACAAGGTCACCGCAGCCTTGATCGGCAGTCCACGCCACGTTCGGCGGGCGATGTCGTCTGGCGTTGACATCATCGTGGCCCAGGGGGCCGAGGCAGGAGCGCACACCGGGACGATCGGCACCTTTACGCTGGTGCCACAAATCGTCGACGCGGTGGGGGACATTCCTGTACTTGCCGCCGGAGGCGTCGCCACAGGGAGACATATCGCCGCGTCGTTGGCCATGGGAGCGGCGGGGGTGTGGATGGGAACCACATGGTTGACCACCACCGAACACGCCGCGCACCTCCACCCCAAGCTCATGCCCAAGCTGTTGGCCGCAACCTCAGCGGACACGGTGATCACCAGGAGCGAAAGCGGCAAAACCTTCCGCCAGATCCGTACCGCCTGGAGCGACGAGTGGGAACGCGACGATGCCCCGCAGCCGCTCAAGATGCCGTACCAGGATGTCCTTGTCGGTGACCTGCTCGGTGCCATCGATGAGCACGGTGTGGAGCCGCTGCTGCATTCCGGGGCGGGTCAAGGCATCGGCTACGCCAGCGAAGTGCAGCCGGTGGCGACGGTGATGGAAGAGCTGGTAGCCGAAGCCGACGGAGCAATTCAGGGTTTGCCGCACAAAAACCCCTGATTTTTAGGCCGAAATTGCGTGAGATGGCCAGATCCTGTGCCTGTTGGCCACTACTCTGACAGCCAGGAAGTCGATGGAGGGGCAATGAACGAGACACTGGCTCAAGCATTGGAACCGGATTGGGCCAGTCGTGAGTACCTGGACGAGAACTACAAGCCAGTTCTGGCGATGGTGCGTGAGCTGATCGGCGTTGTGCCGAACTGCAACCCCATCCTCGAGATCTGGCCGCCGGGATTCCGCACGTTCAATCTGCTGATTCCCAACATGTTGAACCTGCCGGCGTCGTTGCTCGGTCAGGGAGCGCCAAAAGATCTGGTCGGCATCGCCATGTACGCCTCAAGCAGCGCCGCGCAATGCCCGTACTGCACGGCCCACCACTGTTCGTTCGCCATCCGCCGCGGGGCCGACCCCGATGCCGTTCTCGGAGACCGGTCCGCGGTGGAGGCGGCCGTTGCCGATCTGGCAGAGGCCATGGCCGTTGTCCCGGCCAAGGTGACAGCGGCCCACATTGTCGAGGTGGAGAAGCACCTCTCCGATGACGACATCGAGTGGATCGTTTTGGCGGTGAGCCTCGGCGGATTCCTCAACAAGTTCATGGATTCCATGGGCATCCAGTTGGAGGACGAAGCGGTGGCTGACGTGCAGGCGCTGCTGCGACCGAAGGGCTGGACCCCCGGCAAACATCTGTGGGAGTCCGAGCTTGAGGCCGGCCTGGCCCAGGAGGGGCGCACGCTTTCGTCGGCCCAGCCCGAATGGTCAGAGGTTGACAACTCCGAAGAGATTCCGGTCGACAACGTCGGCACGTACCTCAGAGTTTTTCGTCAGGCGCCCGGTGCTGTCCGCCTTGAGAAGGGCTGGACCAAGGGAGTGTCGGGACGCATTGGACCGGCCCTGCTCATGCTGGAAGAAGAGATCGGCTACGCCTTCCCGGTGTTGGGCACGCTACGCAGCCAGAAGGTGGTCAAGGCAATCGCCACCGCGCTGCGAGACAACCTGGACGACGAGCAGTCGGTCACCGGGCTTGAAACCAAACTGCTGGCCGGTCTGGTGTACGCAGTCGAAGTGGAGAACGAGCTGCTTGCGTCGGAGATGACGCTGTTGATCAACCTGCTCGTCCCCAACGCCAATCCGGGCACGCTTGCAGCCACCAGTCGGTTCGCTGCTTCGCCGGCCCAGGAGGCAACGGTGCCGTCCGGGCTCACCTCGGAACAGGCCGCCGCAATCATGCTGGCAAAGGCCGCGTCGCCGAGCCCATCCGATGTGAGCGAGATCACCATCGCCATGGTATATCCCACACTCTCCTCGGCGGCCGTCGTCGAGATCATCGTCTGGCTGTCGCTGCTGCAGACGCTGAACCGCCTCTACACCTACTCCGAGATCAAGTATGTGATCGAGGACGATGAGACGCTGGTAAAACGCGGGTTCCTGCCAGAGCCCTCTGTCGATAGGGCGGCGGCCGCGCCACTGCCGGATGGTTCGCCGGTCGACGGCGACGGGTATCGGGCCGCTGCGGGCTGACCGGCGGGGCTAGCGCTTGGCGTAGGCCCCGGGGGATGACATCAATCGGCGGTGCCACCTGGCCGGTGTCATCAACGATGCTCGGGGGTAGTCCTCGAACAGCCAACGAGCGAAGTTGTTCCGGGTCCAGCCGGTAGCACCGGCGATGGTCACAGCGGCCTCAACCCCTCGGGCTGAGCCGAGTACCGACGAGAGCGACTTAGCGAGACGATGGTCTCGCATCATGCCCGCCCGAAGCTCACCCTCGTAGCGCTCGGTGGCGTCCTTTGGCGCCTGAGCGCCCCCGTCGACAATGCAGGTGCTCGCAAGGCGGCCGGTTTCTATCGCCTGACCAATGCCTTCACCGGTCATCGGGTCGGCCGCGGCGAGGGCGTCGCCGACGAACAAGACTCGACCACGGGTGAAGGGCAGTTCCCCGAGTCTGGCCGGGATGGGCCAGGCCCGGTGGCTTTCTTCCGGAGTGATGGCGTCGCCGAGGGCCTCTGCCACATGGGGCCGAGCGAGAATCTGGGGCCACAGGTCCTTCATGACTTGGACCGACTGCCCGGGCTTGCGGAGAATGCCGAAGCCAACGTTTGCTGTCCGCTCATCGACAGGGAACGACCAGGCATAGCCGGGGAGCAGGTCTGGCTCGAACCAGACGAGGAGGTCGGTGTTGGCCCGACCGGTGACGTTGCCGAAGTATTGGCGGAACGCGTGCCAGTCACCCCGGTAGCCGTTGGTCTCAATCCCGAGCAGCTTCCGAGTGGGAGACCAGATGCCATCGGCGGCGATCACGTAGTTGGCCTCGATCGAGACTTCTCCCGTCGGCCCTTCGGTCAGCGCGTGCACGGCATCCGGGGTTTGGGTCAGCGCGGTGAGTGCATGCCGTTCAAAGACCTCGGCTCCGGCGGAGCGAGCCAAGGCCAGCAGCGCACTGTCGAGGTCACGCCGCCTGGCGACGGCGGCAAACAGACCGGGCCCTCGTTCGGGGTGATCCGGAGCGGGGAGCGGGAACAGCCGTTGGCGTCCCGCCGGGGTTCGCACGTACACGTCACCGATATTGCGCCAGCTCGGCACCTGGTCGGGCTCCAAGCCCAGTTGATCGAGGTGGCGGAGAGCGCCGGTGGTCAGGCCATCGCCGCAACATTTGTCCCTGGGGAACGCCGCTTTGTCGATGATGATGGCATCCAGGCCGGCCCTGGCGGCTTCGATGGCCGCTGCGGCGCCGCCTGGACCGCCACCGACTATGAGGACATCAGCCGAAATATCTGCCACCAAGGCAAGGGTAGGCCGCGGCCTCGGGCATCGACGCACCGGGCGGTAGGACTTCCCACCGGAACGGGCGGGCGGCGTCCAGGCCGATCAGCCTCCGGGCAGGACCTCTCCGGGGGCAGGTGCCGGTGGGTCCGGTGCGGGGGCGGGAGCGGGCGGCGGTGCAGCCGTTTGGGCGGCTGGCTCCGGGGGATCTTCTTCGGGCGTTGTGGAGTTGCCGTTGCAGTCAAGACCCTCGCCCGGTCGGTAGGAAGCGAAGACCCGATCTTCACTTTGGCTGCCGTCCGGGTAGGTGATGAGCCGCGGCGTTATGTCGATGCGGCACTGGCGATCGGACGACCGCTTCAGCGGCAGCGCCTCAACCGTCAGGTGCTTCGTTGAATAGAAGCTGACGGTGATAGACGTCGGGGTGTACTCGTTCCACACCAGGATGCCGTACTCGGTGTTGTTCCTGATCTTCAGGTCGGGCTTGCGCCAGGAGATCGTCGCTTCTCTGCCCCTCGGGTACCGAGAGATGTAAATCGAGTGCGACTGGTATTCGAGGAATTCGACCCCGGCGAAGAAGGATGCGTTGAAGAACGTGGTGGCGTACTGGCTGATGCCGCCACCGACCTGCTGCTCGAAGTTGCCGAGCGCGATGGCGCCGTCTGCCACGAAGCCGTTCTCTCGGGTCCGCATGCCGACGAAGCCGTTGAGCGACAGCTCTTCGCCCGGCCGGATGATGACGCCCTGCATCAGGTCGGCAAAGCGCTGGATGTTGGTCACCCGGTTTGCGCAGCAGGCGTGCTTGGTCGTGAACGTACTGACCTGTTCAACGATGCCGAGCGACTCGAGTTCGGCGACACCCTCGTCAAACCCCGTTACCTCGGGTGCGAGCGTGATGGTTCGGAGCGGCTGCACTTCGATCTCTTCGCCGTTCTCGTCTTCCTCGGTGACCATGGCCGGGAGGCTTCGGTCGATGGCCCTGCGCAGATCTTCGGAGATTCCGGTGGCGCAGCAGATCACCGTTTCCGAAGCGGGAACGATGATCGGTTCCTCGTTGACCACTTTGAACGTTGCCTGCTGGTCCTCGGCGCCGAGGCCGGGGAAGAGCGGCTTGAGGTCTTCCAGCGCCCGCTCTTCTGAGACAACCCAGGTGGGCTCGCCGTCGACAACCTCAAGATCGATCCACGACTTCAACATTCGTGGCGAGACTTCCGCTTCATCATCGAGGACCTGGAAGGCGATTGCCTCCTCGGTCCGGTCGTTGATCTCATCGGCCAGTTCGCTGATGGTTGCGGTCTCGAACTCTGGCTCGGAGTCTCGGGGGATGAGGGTGAGCTCGTAGGGTTCACCGGCCTCGATTGCGGCGGGGAGTCGCCCGACGATCTCCCGGGGTTCGATGGCGACGCCGGGCGAGCCTGGCGTGACCGTCATCCGGGACCCTTCAAGCTGCAGTGTCGGTTCGATGGCCTGATCGAGTTCGTTCTCGATCACCTCGGTTGCGGCGTCGCCAGCGACGTCGGTGTCAACGAGGTAGCGGGCCTCGATGGTTTCGGTGCTGAACAGCCCGGCAGCCCAGGTCAGGGGACGGATGAAGAACAGCCCGGAGCGCCGGGCGGCGAGCGCTTCGTCGACCATGCGATTCCGGTCAAGGCGGGCACCGAGCGACACCGGATCGGTGATCACGGTGGCGTCGCCGACGGTGACTTCCAGCGGGAGGTCACCGAGGTCGTTGGTCAGGCCGTCGACCGTGTCTTCCAGCTCGGTCCGGTCAAGGCCGCCAACGTCGACCGACGTCAGCTGGACGCCCCGCATGGCGCGGTCGTTGTGGCGGGCCATGTCGACGCCCCAGGCCGCCACCAGCAGTGCGTACAACCCGATGACCGTGAGGACAGCGGCTTTCAGAACCGGGAACGAGCTCCGCTTGGGGCCTGAGGCGAGGCCAGGCTTTGCCGGCACCGAGGTGATGGCCGCCTTCGTCTGTTCCTTCGCAGCCTCTGTGTCTTCGGCCTTGCCGGAGGTCTTCTTGCCGTCGTCGGATGAGGTCTTGTCGTC
>CAZSTV010000126.1:0-3043 GCA_964609665.1 uncultured Acidimicrobiaceae bacterium | reverse complement strand
TGTCTTCGGCCTTGCCGGAGGTCTTCTTGCCGTCGTCGGATGAGGTCTTGTCGTCCGATGCGGCTTTGCCGTCGACCGTCTTCTTGTCGTCAGATGGCGCCTTGTCATCGGCGTCCTTGTCGTCCGATGCGTCTTTGCCGTCGGCCGTCTTCTTGTCGTCTGAGGTGGACTTGCCGTCTGAAGTGGACTTGCCGTCAGATGGTGCCTTGTCGTCGGCGTCCTTCTTGTCGTCAGATGGGGGCGTCTCGCCAGGGGCGCTCTTGTCGGATGCGCCCTTCCTCTTCTTTCGTTTCCACTTGCTGTTGGACTTGGTCTTCGGTGCGACGCTGGACGTCTTCTCATCAGGCGTCTTGTCGCTCTTGGCGGGTGTGCTGTCACCGGCTTTGGTGTCAGCCTTGCTTGCGGCACCGTCGCCGTTGGTGGCCTCGGTAGCGGCATCGGCCTTCTTGTCCGTCGTGGTGTCGGTGGCGGCGCGGGTGGGGATGGTCGGGGCGGCAATCGTGGAAGCGCTACTAGCGTCTGTCACGTCGGCATCGGCTTCAGACTTCTCCGCCGCAGCTAGAAGCTCGGCCATGATCTCGGACATGTTCGCGCCGTCGTCGTCGGCCACTTCGGCACCGGACCGTGCGTCGTCCGAAGCCTTCGTATCCGCAGCCTTCTTGTCGGCGGCCTTCTTGTCGGATGACGTCTTATCGGCGGCCTTCTGGTCACCGGTGCCGTCGCCGGCCGCGGCGGCAAGCCAATCATCAACCGAGAGCTCGTCATCGGTTGACGAGTCGCCACCGTCGGTGCTCTTGCTGTCGTCGGCCGCCTTGGTGGCAGCCTCCTCAGACTCCGAGCCCGCCTTCGTTACTTCGGACGTGCCGTTCTCTGTTGCCGCGTCAACATCGACATCAACATCGGGATTGTTCTCTTCATCGACGTCGACAATATTGTCGCTCGATGCGTCATGCGTAGCGTCGCTGTCATCCTGGCTGTCACCGGGTCCGTCAACGATCGAAAAGCCGTCCGCTTCGCCGTCATCGCCCGCGGCGGGTGACTGATCATTTTGTACCGAATTCGGTGGCTCCATGCCCTCGCCGTCCTCACTCTTCACGCTTATTCTGCCATGTCGTTCAGTTCGGGTGAGGTCATAGACAGTTGCTCTCGGAAAATAATCTATCGAGCGCTCGCAACCCCTATTCCTGCCACCCGCTCGTTTTCCGACTTGTCTCGGAGTTGTGACATGATCGGGTGGCCCGGCAGCGGGAGCGACGCCGGATCATCCGGCCAGGCGCCTGCTGACAACTGGGTTCTCGGCCGACCCGGCGTCACCTGACGACCGGGGGCCGACGTAGCGAATAGATCGAACGACAAGTCGAAGTACGAGGTACTGATGAGTGGATTGTGTGACGGAAGAGTAGCCATTGTGACCGGAGCCGGTCGTGGCATCGGACGTGAGCATGCGCTGATGTTGGCCAGCCAGGGTGCCAAGGTTGTTGTCAACGACCTTGGTGGCGAGGTGGATGGCACCGGCGGCACGATCTCTCCCGCCCAGGAAGTGGTCGAGGAGATCAAGGGCATGGGCGGCGAGGCAATCGCCAACGGCGACGACGTTTCCGACTGGGAGGGCTCACAGCGGATGGTCAACATGGCCGTCGAGACCTTCGGTGGACTCGATGCCGTGGTCAACAACGCCGGCATCCTCCGGGACCGCATGTTGACCAACATGACCGAGGCCGAATGGGACGCGGTCATCAAGGTGCACCTCAAGGGCACCTTTGGGCCGGCCAGGTGGGCCGCGGCGTACTGGCGGGAGCGGGCCAAGGCCGGCGAGACCAATGACGCTCGCATCATCAACACCAGCTCGGTGTCTGGCATTTACGGCAACCCCGGCCAGACCAACTACGGCGCTGCCAAAGCTGGTATCGCCGCCTTCACCGTCATCGCCGCCCAGGAGCTTCACCGCTACGGCGTCACCGTCAACGCAATTGCTCCCGGCGCACTCACCCGCATGACCGAGAACCTCGGCATGGGGTCGATGGACGAAGAGGGCAAGGCAATGATGCACCCCCAGTGGATCGCCCCCATCTGTACGTGGCTTGCAAGCTCGGAGTCATCACAGGTGACCGGTCGTGTCTTTGAGGCCAGTGGTCGGGTTCTCGGCGTTGCCAACATGTGGCACCGGGGCCCCACGGTTGAACCGACCGGTGACCCCAACGAAATCGGCCCGCTCGTCCAGCAGCTCATGGCCGAGGCCCAGCCGAACAGCAACATGGAAGGCGCTCCGGTCACCGGAGCCGGCTACCCAACCCCGTACTAGCAGCGACGCTCAGTTCGCACGTCAGAAGGGATATCGAAAATGCCAATGAATCCAGATGCAGTCGGGGCGAAGGGCGAACCTCGCACAGCCAGTTGGACCGCAGATGATTGTCTGCTCTATGCGCTCGGCATCGGTGCCGGCGTCGCCGACCCTGTCGCCCATGAGCTGGAGTTCACCACGGAGAACACAGCGGGCGTTGAGCAGAAGGTCTTCCCGACCTTTGCTGTGATGGCCGGCTTCAATGCCAAGGGCGGTCGTTCCGCCATGTCTGAAGCGGGCAAGTGGGACAACCGGATGCTCGTCCATGGCGAGCAGGGCGTGAAGTTGCTTCGACCGTTGCCGACCAGCGGCGAGGTGGAGATGGTGGACGAGATCACCGGCATCTACGACAAAGGCAAGGGAGCTGTCGTTGCCACGAAGGTGGTCGCCAACCTGGTCGCCGACGGCGAACCGCTGTACGAGATGACGTCATCGGTGTACATCCGAGGCGAAGGTGACTTCGGTGGTGACCGTGGCCCGACCGAGAAGGCCAATGTCGCTCCGGACCGCCCAACAGACTACGAGGTCACGTATCAGACCAGGCCGGACCAGGCCCTGCTGTACCGGCTTTGCGGCGACAGGAATCCACTGCACTCCGACAAGCAGTTCTCCGACGTCGGTGGGTTTCCGAAGCCGATCCTGCACGGTCTCTGCACCTACGGGTTCACCGGCCGGGCACTGCTGCACACGCTGTGCGACTCT
>CAZSTV010000125.1:0-16702 GCA_964609665.1 uncultured Acidimicrobiaceae bacterium | reverse complement strand
CTCCGGCTCCTCGGCCACACCAAGAAGGTCTGCCCGCAGCGTCAGGTCGACCATCGTCGCGGCACGCTCGTCCAGGACCGACATGGCCAGATCGCCGGCCTCGACCGCCGCTTCCAACTTCGGACCGAGGGCCAGGGGTGGTCCCGGCATTTCCAGGTCAAGACCGGCGGCAACGGAGCGAGTTGGGTGATGGGTTGCGCCCCAGTCGGACATCACCAGGCCGTCAAACCCCCACTCCTCGCGCAACAGTGTTGTCAACAGCCAGCGGTTCTCCGTGCAGTGTTCTCCGATGAGTTTCGGGTAGGCGGCCATGACCGACCACACCCCAACCTCAACCGCGGCTTCGAACGGCGCCAGGTAGACCTCTCGCAACGTGACCGGGTCTACCTCGGACGAAACGGTGAGGCGGGCCTCCTCAACGTCGTTCGCAACAAAGTGCTTGGCGCATGCCCCGACACCCTCGTCCTGGACGCCACGGATGTAGGCCCGTGCCATCGCCGAGGTCAGGATGGGATCTTCACCGAAGCTCTCAAAGTTACGACCGCCGAGAGGGTGGCGGGCCATATTGATTGTCGGAGCCAAGAGAATGTGAGCGCCCTTGCGGGTCGTTTCACGGCCGAGCAACCGACCGAGCTCTCCCACCAGGTCAACGTCAAACGATGCCGCAACCCCGATCGACGCGGGGAGACACACCGCTCTGGCGCCGGTCGTGCTGTCGCCGCGCACGCCGTTCGGTCCGTCGCTCACCTTGACGGTCGGAATGTTCAGTCGCTCCACCGCAGCGGTCCGCCACACGTCGCTCCCGGACAACAGCGAGACCTTCTCCGCCGTTGTCATCTCGGCAACGAGCCGTTTTGCCGCCGACGTCGGTTGGTTGGCTGAAAACGGCTCCGTGGGGTCTGTCACAGGCCCGTTCTAGCTGATTTCGCGACAAAACCAGTGGTTCGAGCGTCGTATAAGTAGCCGAGAAAGCCCCAAAGGGGGAATTATGAAGAAGGCCATTGAGACCATCATCTTTGGTGGCATCGTTGCGCTGCTCGTAGCGATTGTCTACGTGACCGGGATCGTCAAGATCTCCGCACCCACCCTGCCACTACCGGAGTTTGCCTCCGTCGACATGCAGGTCACCCTGCCGTCGGAAGCCCGCATTACAAAGGTTGAACCGGTGAACCTTGACTGCCGCGCCAGAGTTTTCGCCGAGGTACCGGTGGAAGGCCAGCGGGAACATGAAGCGTTCGGCGTTGTTTACCGCACCGACCGCATCACCATGCACGCCTACGGAGATGTTGACACCTGCGTTGACGGATCCGGGGCCACCATCACACACAACACCGACGGCACCACCGATGTGGTCATTCCGGGCGAGTCCATCGTCTTTGTCCGGCCTCGGGTTGACGCCGTGCGCACCGCCGGCAGCGTTGATGTCGACAAGGACTTTGTCGGCAAGATCATCGACGCCTTTCCCTGGGTGGACGACAACCTTGGGTTGACCCCGGTTGCCTATGCCTACGCACAGAACGTCATCGGCAGCAGTGAGTGCATGCGCACCGCCTACGGATTGACCCAGGACATCCTGATCGACGCCTACACCCAGCAGGTGCTGGACCAGGGAGTCGACCCGGACAAGCTGAGCGTGACGATCGACGGTGAACCGAACTTCCGAGGCCCGGCGCCGTTGGACCTGGGTGACCTCGAGATGGAGGTCGGCTCCGGGGCCATCACCTGCCTCGCAAGCGAGGACCTCGGTGGGTCCGATACCGCCTCTCAGGCCTGACACATTCTGATCGGGACTCGTTGGACAATGGCGTCCGACGAGTCTCCATCATTTTTCCGGCTCGTCTCCGGCCCGGCAGCGCCATCCGCCCTAGGTAGTCGTGAGGCCACCGGTGCGGATGCGGAACGACAGCATCGCCGCCACCGTCACAAGCCCGACCGCCAGCAAGATCGGTAGCTCGTGGCCGGTGGACGCGTCGGCCACCCGGCCCGCCAACGGCGGACCGATAAGACCGCCAACGGCGAACGAGAAGAACAGCAGCCCCATCGACTTGCCGAGTCCGAGCAGGCCAATCAGCCTGACAACCGCTTCGGGGATGACGGCGACAAACCCGCCGTAGGCCGAGCCGAACAGCACGACGAACGCCACGAGCAGACCCACGTCTCCGCCTGCCAGGTACCACAGGCAGTAGGCGACCACCTGAGTGATCAACGCGGTGCGGATCACCCATATGGCTCCGAGGCGGCGGACCATGGCAACCAGGCCGATGCGCCCGAAGATGCTGGACAGCCCAACAAGGCTGACCAGCCGAGCGGCGGTCGAGACCGACACCCCGTCCTCCACGGCGAACGTTTGGATGAAGGCGAAGGCGATAAAGAGCGCGATGGACATCAACAGGCTGACGATGAACATCAACGTGAAGCCCGGTGCGGCAAGCAACGTTCGAACCGACGGCTGCTCCGCCGCTCCCCCACCCTTGCGAGAGATCAAACCGAACGACGCCAGGGCGATCCCGACACCGGCAATAGCCGCCAACATCACATACGCCCAGCGCCAGTCATGAGTGGCGATGGCCCACTCGGACAGCGGCACCAGCACCAGTACACCGATGCCGTTTCCCACCGCGACCAGACTGAATGCGGCCGGGCGGTGCCGATCGAACAGCGGGCCGATCGATGACGTCATCGGCGCAATGAACATGCCACCGCCAATGCCGACGCCAATCCCGTAGCTGACAATGCCCAACGCCAAGCTGTCGGCCCGAGAGGTCACCAACAGCCCAGCCACCATGATGACGCCGCCGGCGATCAGCAGCGGTCGGGGGCCGTAGCGGTCTGACAGCGGACCACTCACGAGGCCGAAGCCGAAGAAGAACAGCAGGGTGACACCGAAGATCAACGCGGTGGCGCTCTTGTCCGCTCCAAACTCGGTTGCCATCGAATCGAAGAAGGTGCCAAAGGTGTAGGCGATGCCGAAACCGATGCCGTTCGCAACCGAAACGGCGGTAGCGGAGATCCACGCTCGACGGGAATCGACCATGGGGTCCGGTGTCGCAATTTGCAAGGTTGTCGTGCGGTTCACGACTGGAGTCTGGCCCATCGATGGGCGATACTGCCAGCTATGGAGCAAAGCGGACCGGTAAAGAAGGCCTGGGACATGGTTGCCGAGGCCAAGCAGGAGATCGAGAACCTGTCGGCCGAGCAGCTACGCACCGAACTGGAAGGTGCCGCTGAGGGCGAGGCGCCGGTCATCGTCGATATCAGAGACAACCGGGAGCTGTACCTCAAGGGCAAGATTCCCGGCGCCATGAGTGCACCGCGGGGCATGCTGGAATTCTGGGTCGACCCGGCGAGCGAGTACTACCGCAAGGCCTTTGAGCCCTCAAAGCGCTATGTGCTGTACTGCGCCAGCGGCGGCCGTTCGGCTCTGGCGGCCAAGACCATGCAGGACATGGGCTACACCGACGTGGCTCACCTGGAGCCGGGGTTCGGCGGCTGGGAAGCGGCCGGGTTTGACGTCGAGGACACCAAAGACTCCTCGAAGTGGATCCCTCGACCGGACTGACCGGACGGACCGGCTAGCTCGGGCTACAGCCCGATGAGGAACGTTGCCGGGTCCTCAATTTCGAGGCCGTCGAATGCATCTGCGACAGGCTCGCCTTCGCAGTTGTAGGCCTCGGCCACAATCACGCCCTGGGGAAGCTCAACGGTTCGGCTGCCATCGACGGGGATCGAATCTCCGAGTTCAAGTTCGTTGAGCCCGGCCTGTCCGGATTCTGCGAGCGGGTTGATGGCAAGCTCGCAGATCTCGCCGCCGGTCCCGTTTGTCCAGGTGATCTCCACCAGGTCGACCGGCTCGTCGGTCAACTCAATGCCCTCGACGAAGAGCAGTTCGCCCTCGAGGAAGAAGCCGATCTCATAGACACCGGCCGGTAGTCCGAGCGCGTTCTGCTCCTGGGCGCAGAGCCAGAAGTTGCGGCCCTCTTCTTCGATGGTCCATTCCTGATTGGTGAAGCCAAGGCTCTCTTCAAGCACCCCGTCAACAAACCAGACCCCGTCCCAAATTCTGCCGGAGGGAATACCCCGCCAGTCGACGAAGAAGCACAGCTCTGCGATTCCCGCCTGTGAGGTGATGACCTCGTCAACCGGTGTGTTGCCGTCACGGCCGAGGGCGAAGCGAGGGTTGCTGATCTCCACCAGGTCGAAGTCAATCTCTGGCCGGGGCTCGGCTTGGGTCGGGACGCCGTCGAGCGGCGCGCTGGTTGCCGCCTCGGCCAGAAGCGGCAGGGCCAGGTTGATCGGTCGAATCCCGTTGAGGAAGCCGCCGACCGAGACACAGTTGTCCGATTCGTCGACGGTGCCGTCATCGTTGGTGTCCGCCAACGGACGGCAGTCGATTGCCGGCCCGCTCTCGCTAGCCCTGGCCTTGGTTGGAATCCCGATTACCCGGCCATCCGGATCAACGGCCATGCCGCCAGAGTTTCCGGCGGAGATGGTGGCGTCGGTCTTGATCAGTGCCCTGGTGCCAACGTCGGCCTGAGCGGTGAAGCCACTGACGGTGCCGGTGGTCAGGGTGATGGTCTCGCCGCCGATGACCGGATACCCCAGGATGCGCATGTTGTCCCCGAGCGAGACCGTGTCACTGTCGCCGAGCGGGGCGGACGGGAACTCGGTTGGCACCTCGGCCGCACCCTCGTCGAGCGGACCGGCAATCTTCAGCACGGCAAGGTCGAGCTGTTCGTCAACGGAGAGCACATCCGCTCGGTAGAGCAACTGCGATGGCGAGCTGCTGTCGACGGTTATGCCGACGCCGATGACCGAGAACTCACATCCCTGTTGGCTTGTGACGACGTGGGCGTTGGTCAAGATGGTGCCATCGGGCTTCACAATCACACCGGACCCTGCACACTCGGGTTCCAGGTCATCGTTGAGGCCGAGCAGTTGGACGGTGGAGAGTGCCAGGTCGCTGATGCCACGAGGGGCGACATCTGCGCCAACCTCCAGGGCATCATCGTCGATGGCTGCGGGGTCGACGCTGACCGGTGAGGCAGCGTCTTGCTCAGCGTCACCCGAACCGGGACCGAGGAACAGGTACCCGGCGACGATTGCGAAAAGGAGCGCAAACCCTCCGCCGACCGCCGCAAGAACCTTGGGGTTCGCACGCGAGCCACCGGAACGAGAAGGGGCGGCAACCGACATCGGCTCCGACTCTGGCTGATTGGGCCGAGAGTCCCCTGCATCCGGAAGCTGGCGCTGCATGACCTGGGCCTTGCGCTGGTTCGCTCTGACCTTCGCCCGCCGCTTCGTGCGCTCCTGAGACTTTTGCCACGCCGCCATCTCCGCCGTCTCGGGATTGTCCGGCGAAGCCGGTGACGGATAGCCGGTCTGCGCTGCATACCCGGGGGGATCGGTGTATCCCGGTGGCGTGGTCAGCTCAGGTGGCGCGGTATGTCCTGTGGGCGCGCTGCGTTCGGGCGGGATCTTGCGCCGCGCCGATGCGACCGGATCCGGGTGGCCCGGGATCTTGCCCTCGACCGGCTTTGCGCCAACCGGGGGCTGCTCCGGCGACAGAATCGGCATTTCTCGGGTTGGCGGCTGCGTCGACTGCGGCGATTCCGGCTCCGGGCCATCCTCAAACAGACTTGCCCATTGATCGACCCAGGAATCCGCATCTGCCCCGCCCGAGGACGACGGGATGTCATCGGCAGGAAACGACGAGGTGATCTCGCCATCGACGGACCGGTCCGGTTCACTCTCCTGGCGGTTGTCTGAGTTGTCGTCGGCCAAGGCCTTCTCCGTCCACTGGCCATAGCAGGCCGATGAGTTCCCCGCGACGCCACATCACCCCGAACAACGTTCGGCGCTCACGAGCCGCCCACGACGACATCGCCCGCTGCGGTTTGAAGCAGTACTCCAATCCGCAACTGAGTCAAAGATAGCCGATCGCCCCGATCGAAACGATCCAATGCGACGACCTTCGGGCACCGATCCGTCATGGCGGAGCCGATGTGCCCCGAGCCTCCCTATCTCCGCCCGATTCCCATCGTGACATAAATACGAAGAGAGCACGCCACCCATTTACCTGATTTCGGTGATTTCCTTACAAATTGTTCACTACTTGACCACCGGACGACAAGGCCTCAGGGGTGCACCCACGAACCGGCAACAGCGGTGCTGTTTGGTAAAAACCGACGTGTAGGGTCCGGACCCCAACGCCCGGACCAGGTGGCCAGAACCACGTTCCCGGAGTGCCATCTGCCATGCCGCAACCGGTTGACAGCTATGGGGACATCGACCACAGTTACCTGCAACGGACAGACGACTTCTCGGTGTGACCTTCGACGGAGGCCTACGAAAAGCCCTATATCGGTACCGGATCCGCCAGGCGTCGCATAAGGCGAGCGAACGTCTAGCCCCACGCTCAGACGCGCCCAGCCATCCCCGGCGTGCCCCCGTGGCCTGTGCAGCCTGAGGCGAGCCTGCACAAACTCTTGACGAAAACCCGGCGTATCCACGGACCCCCCAGACGAGTATGGGGTGCACCCCCTATGTACTCGCATTCGGGGCAAAGGCACTATCACGACAGGCCATCGAGTCGTCCACCGCCATCGACGACTCATGGCTCTATTCTCAAGGAGGCCACGGCGGCCATGACAATTACGGAGATGCACAACAGCACCACCGGTGGAGATCGTCCGTTCGACAGCTTCTTCGCCAACCGCTACGAGCCGATGGTCAGGCTTGCCTCTGGCATGGTCGACCAGCGGTGCACCGCCGAGGAAATTGTTCAGGAGGCATTCCAGCGAGTGTGGGTCCGATGGGACGAGCTGACCGAGCCACGCTGCTACCTCCGAACCGCCGTTGTCAACAGCTGCCACGATGAACTCCGCAAGCGCCGAGTCCAACGACACAACGGCCGAACCCTTCGTGATGGCCCGGTCCCGGAGGCCCACTACCTCGTCGACGTCCTGTCCGAGGTGGCGCCCCGCAGGCGGGAAGCCATCGTGCTTCGCTACTACGGCGGACATTCCCTATCCGAGGTTGCGAAGGCCATGAACATACCGACCGGCACCGCAAAGAGCCTGATTCACCGAGGTCTTGCCGATATGCGAGGCGCACTCAACTAGCTCGCTTGCACCTCCGATGTGACGTCGGTCTGTTAATTTCGCCACAGATCCGTTACACAAACGAAATATTCGGATAGGGTCTTCAGTGTCACGACTTGGCGGGCGTGCACGCGAGGCTCACATGCGAACTGTTCCTAAGCAAGTTCCCCATTCGGATGACCACTACTCGACCGGCGGAATCGGTCGACAGCGGATGTTCGTTGAATTGGCGGCCCGGGTAGTTCCGGTGGCCGGACTGGCGGTGGCCGTCTTCTTTGCATGGCCCCACCACGAGGGACCCTCATCGAACGCTGTCTCCGCAGACACCGAACGTGCGGCGACAACGTCCCAGGTTGACCAGGAACTGGCACCGGCGGAACAACAGCTCCCGGCTTCCGCCGATCTCAACCAGGACGGCCAGCCTTCGACAACACCGGCGGTGAACGACCAGGCGCTGGGCAGCATCACCGAGTCCTCACTGCCACCGGCCGACAGCACCGGTGGCGCATCCGCGACTGACAGTGCACCCAGAACTGACAGTGCATCCGAACCTGACGGTGCATCCAAAACTGACGGCGCATCCAATACTGACGGTGCATCCGAAGCTGACAGCTCATCAGAAAGCGATAGCGCAACAGGGAGCGACAGTGCGTCCGGTGACGGCTCGGCCGAGAGCGTCGACCCTTCGCCTGCTACGGCGACGAGCGAGCAGACCGGTACGGCACCGACCGCCACCTCCCGCTCCGTGCCAACCGAGACCACCGGCCAAAGCAACGCAGCGGCCGCACCTGCCGCCACCTCCGGTGCGCCCGCCACGTCCGCCGGTGCAACCACAACACAACGCACTACGGCCACCACCGGGATAACGGCAACCCAGGCGGTCAGCCCGACCCAGGCTCGTGTCACCACCGCTACCACCGCCAAGGCCACGACCGTGGCCCCTGCGACCACCGCAGCCACCCGCGCGACGACCACGACCGTTGCAGCGGCGGCGCCAGTCACCGCAGCGACGACGGCTGCCCCCCCCACCGCAACACCCACCACCGCGCCACCCACCCCCGCGACACCAACGACGGCCGCCCCGACGACGGCGACGCCAACCACGGCGACCCCAACTACCGAGACACCCACCACGCTCTCGACGACAACACTGCTGACGACAACAACGCTGGCCACTACAACCACAGATGAGATCACCACGACGGAGCCAGACGCCACGACCACCACCACGTCAGCGACTTCGACTCCATCGACGCCAACCGTCGCCCCAACCACTACCACCACCGATGACTCCACCACCACGACCACCGCTCCGAATACGTGTGCGGCAGACGGTGATGACGGGGAAACCACCGAAGACACGACAGAGACAACAGAGACAACAGAGACAACAGAGACAACAGAGACAACAGACGTGGCGGACGCCACCGATACCACCGATGAGGAAGACGGCCAGTCCTGCTCCACCGTGCCGTCCTCGGTGCTCTAAGCCAGCGCGCTAATTCGGTGCCCTAAGCCAGTGCTCTGACCAGTGCTCTAACCCGCGGGGCCATCGCTGCCCTAAGTGTTGTCGACCACATCACGAACCCGCGACCGGATGGCCGGTATTGCCTCGACTTCGAACCACGGGTTCTTCGTGAGCCAGTGACGGTTTCTGGGCGACGGGTGTGGCAGGACCGCGGTTGTCGGCAGATGGGACCGCCAGTTGGCCACTGTTTCGGTCAGCGTCTTAGCCCGGTGCTCGACGTAGCGCTTCTGGGCGTACATCCCGATGATGACGTTCAGACGATCATCGGCGACGTGGGCGAGCAGCCGCTCGTGCCAGAGCGGTGCGCATTCCGGCCGGGGTGGCTTGTCGCCCGATGACGCCGAACCGGGGTAGCAAAATCCCATCGGCACAATGGCGACCACCGCCGGGTCGTAGAACTCATCGTCGGTCAACCCAAGCCACGTGCGAAGCAGATCGCCGCTCGGGTCCTGCCACGGCACGCCGCTCTCGTGTACCCGACGGCCTGGCGCCTGTCCGATGATCACGATCGGCGCATTGCTTCCCACCTGCACGATCGGCCGGGGGCCGGCCTCAAGGTGTTCGGCACAGACCGTGCACGCTCTGACCTCGGTCAACAGCTGCTGCAGTTCACGTCCGGCCATCAGACCCTCCCTTTCCTTCGCCAGAGGCTACAACCGATGGGGTGGCGTGCAGATTCCAGTGTCGGTCACCGCCACCTACGCTGATGGCCATGATGTTCACGCCCGAGCTGTTGTCCGAAGTCCGAGACCGCTTCCATCACGTCGACAGCTGTCCGTTCCAGGGGCCGCGAGCGTTTCTGGAGAATGCGGGGGGTTCGCTCACGCTGAAGTCGGCCGTGGCCCGAACCGCTGAGCTGATGGCCATTCCAGACAACCAGGGAAGAACCAACGTTGCGTCGCACGCCCTCGCCAAAATCATCGCGCAGGGCCGCCAGGACATGATGACCCTGTTCGGCGCTGACGACGGTCGGGTCTTTGTGGGGGAAACCGGAACCGAGTTGCTCGGGCGGTTGATCCGCAATGCCATCTGGGCCACCGACGGTGCCGAGGTGGTTGGAAGTGGTCTTGAACATCCCGCCACCTACAGCCCATGCCAGCGGTGGAGCCCGCTGGCGGCCAAGACCTACCATAAGGTGCCGTTTGACACCGACACATCGGTGGTCGGGCCAGATCAGTACACCCCGGTCATCTCGGGAGACACCGGCGTCGCCACCATCATCCACGCCAGTCCGGTCACGGGAATGCACGTTGACGTCAAAGCGATCGCCGCCGAGATTCGAGCGGTGGCTCCCGAGTGTTTCATCATCGTTGACGGCATCCAGCACGCAGCCCACGGCCACGTCGATGTTTCATCCTATGACATCGACGGCTACGTGGTCAGCGGATACAAGCTGTTCTCACGACACAACTTCGGCGTTGCCTGGGTGTCCGAGCGGCTCGCCACCATTCCCCATGACCAACTGACCGGCGCCCCGGCTGATGTCTGGGAGCTCGGCACCCGTGACACCTCGGCGTACGCCTCGTTTTCAGAGGTGGTCCGCTACCTCGAGTGGCTTGGGGCCAAGGTGTCGGGCGAGGCTACGGCTGCACCGAGCGACATGGCGGCGTCTCGGCGCCTGTTGGAGGCAGCCGCGGTGGGCATCCGAGGTCAGGAACACGGCCTGGTGGACGCGATGTTGCGGGGAACCGATGGACTGCCCGGTCTGGCGCAGCTTGAGAAGGTCTCGGTGGTCGGACCGACGACGAGCGAGCACCGGTCCGGCATGGTCTCATTTGAGATCGACGGGCTGGAGGCGCCGGCAGTAGTGGACGCGCTCAACCAGGATGGCGTTCGCACCCACGCCAGGAAGAGCGACTACTACTCGGCCGGCGTGCTGCAGCCGCTCGGCATCGATTCATGTGTGCGGGCATCAGCCAGCCACTACAACTCGCTGGCCGAAATCGAACTGCTGCTGGCAACCGTCAACCGGCTGGCTGGCTCATAGCTACTGACTCGTAGTCACAGCGATCAGTCGACCGCAGAGACCGTGACCACCATGGACCGGTGATCGCTGTTAGCCCGACCTCCGGTGCGGTAGGACTCGACCCGCACGTCCTCGGACACCAATACATGATCCAGGTGTAGCAACGAGGGCCCCGCTCCGAAGATGGTCCACGTGGTGCCGGTTCCACATCCCGCCTCGGCGTGGGCGTCGCGATAGCCCGCCGAGAGAAGCTGCCGGAACGGCTTGTGGGCGCTCGACGCGTTGAAGTCACCGACGAGAACATCTGCGCCGAACGGTCTCTCGGACAGCGTCTGCAACTCCGCAAGCCACCGGGGCGAGAGGGCGCTGTTGCGCGGAGCACTCAGGTGGATGTTGGCCAGTCGGAGCGGTTCGCCGAACTGGCTGTCACCGGGTTGGACCGTGGCGATAAGCGCCGGGTTCTCGCCGACAATCGTGTCCTCCGTGTCGACGACGTCCATCAGTGGCCACCGGCTGAGGATTGCCAAACTCAAGGTCTTGGTGGACGCGGCCTCCACGACGTAGGGGTAGCGATCCCCCAGCTGTTCACCCAGAGCGGCAACGAACGCAGCGTCACTCTCCTGGAGCATCACCACGTCCGCGTCGGACTCGATAATCTGTTCGGCAACCGCCGCCGGGATGCCGACGCTCCACAACACGTTGTGTGAATAGACCGTCAACGAACCCTCGGTCGGGTCGTCAGCGGAGCCCGACGTCAGGCACAGCGCCCGGATCGGGTGTGCGCCGGTAATACCGAACACGGCGATGAGTACCGATCCGGCCAAGGCGATCCGCAGCCACACCCCAGCCGGCACAACACCGACGAGCACCGCTCCGGCTCCGAGCAGCATCCCAACGGGGGCAGCGGAGACCAACAGCGCGAGCAACGGCCGGCTGACCGTCACAAATCGGAGGATCAGTGCCAGCGACGAGCCGACCAGGACTGCGAGTCCCAGAAACCCGATGACACGCCGCGCCGCAACCAATCGCCCAAACTCGAATGACAATGCGTGTGCTCAGTCGTTGACCGGTTCATAGCGCTCTTTGCGCTCTTCGTCTGGGAGGAATGTTGAGAGCGCCCAGCTAACGATGCTGATCACGATGCCGCCGGCGATCGACGTCCAAAACCCGGTCACTTCGAGACCACCGGACAGCGCATCGGTGATCTGCAACATCGCTGCGTTCACCACCAGCGTGAAGAGCCCAAGGGTCAACACGGTGATGGGAAACGTCAGCAGCTTCGTTATCGGTTTGAGGAACGCGTTCACCAATCCGAAGATGGCGGCCACGATCAGCACGGTGACTAGGCGGGAGCTCAGCTCAATCCCGTCCAGCAACGACGCCGCCGCCCACAGCGCCACTGCGTTGATAAGGACCCTCAGGATGATTCTCATCGGTACTCCATTCCGCTCGCCGCCAGTCTACTGCGCCCGATTGGAGGGTCCCGGTCGCCAGTTGGCCAGGGGTCAGTCAGCAGCCCCCAGTGGGGTCCCCCGAGATGCATCAGCCGTGGCCATCAGAGCCTCCGCAAGACACTCAACCATCTCCGCCCTGCGGGTCGGGTCCGAGCTGCCGAGGTGGGTCAACTCATCAGGGTCGTCAACAAGGTCGAAGAACTGCTCCTCGCCGTTGCCGAACCGGGTGTACTTGAGCGATTCCGTGACGACGGTGCGAAGCTTCGTCGGCGTGTGTCGCGCACCGGCCATAGCGTCCGGCAGGTCATCCTCGATCAGTACGTGATCTCGCACCGATGCATCGGGATCGTCCATCAGCGGCACCAAGCTCGTTCCCTGGACGCCGTCGTACTCCGACAGGCCACCAAGCTCAAGCAACGTGGAGGTGATGTCGAGGCTCCCCGCCAACGCCGAGGTTCGGTTGGCGGGCCGCGTCGGATCGACCACCACCATCGGCACCTGCAGCGTTCCCTTGTAGTGCATGCGGCCCTTCAGCATCAGCTGATGGTCGCCCATCATGTCGCCATGGTCTGAGGTGAAGACCACGATGGTGTTCTTGGTCTGGTCGAGCCGATCGAGAGCAGCGAGAATCTGCCCGACCCTGTCGTCGATCATCTCGATCATGCCGTAGGTCGCGGCGATGGCTGCCCGCACCATGTCATGGTCCCCGGCGACTCCGCACGGCTGGACCCACATCCGCTGTTTCGACGGGTGGATCTGGCTGACCCGACGGATGTACTCCACGGCGTCGGTCAACGGGTCATCGATGGTGGCGGGCAGCTCCATGTCCTCGGGACGGTGCCGGTCAAACCATTCCCCCGGGGGAGACATCGGGTGATGGGGGTCAGGGAACGACGCCCACGCCAGCCACGGTTCGTCCGCGGCTGACGCCTCTTCGATGAATGACACCGTGCGGTCGGCCACGAACGAACTGGAGTGCAACGCCGGATCATACGGTGGCCGGTAGATCTGCCACCAACTGTCGAGACGATCCGTGCCAGGCGACTCGGCGTCGTACTCGACAAGAAGATCTTCGTAGCGGCCACCCTTGTCCAGGGCCCAATGAAGATGGTGCCCGGTCACCCGAGCGCCGTGATCGATCGCCAGCTCAACGTGGTCGAACCCGTAGAAGCTGCCCGGCATGTCCGGTACATTGTCCGCGTAGCGCTCGAAGTCCTCAAGGCTGTCCCAGCCCGGCTGGTACGGATCGTCAACCGCCGGCTCCAGGTCCGCCTCCAGCACGGAGTTGCGGCTCATGCCGTGTTGCAGATGTGATTTGCCGATCAGCGCGGTCCGGTAGCCAGCATCTCGGAACTGACGTACGTGGGTGTTGGCACCCCATTCAAGCGACCGGTCGTTGAAGATCACGCCGTGCGATGTCGGCATCCGGCCGGTCATCAACGTGGAACGGTTCGGCATGCAGATTGGGTTGGCAACCCAGGCGTTGTCAAAGACGGTGCCTCTGGCGGCCAACGAATCGATGTTCGGTGTGCGGACCACGTTGTTGCCAGCAAAGCCGACGTGGTCGGCCCGATGCTGATCGGTGATGATGAACAGAACGTTCGGTCGTTGGTCTGTCATGTCGGGTGTATCTCCATAGCGCCGGGCTAGGCAGCGGATTGACGAATAGCGGGGGTAAAGCGGACGGGGAGGGCAGTCGGCCCGTAGATGAAATTCGATCCCATCCATTCGGGGTCACCTGCCGGCTCCAGGTTTTGGAGCCGAGTAACGATCTCACGCAGGAGGGCGTGTATCTCAATTCTGGCCAGGTGCGCCCCGAGACAGAAATGAGGACCGCCACCGCCGAACGCTACGTGGGGGTTGACCTCCCGTCCAAGGTCCAGCCGATGGGGGTCGGTAACGCACGCCGTGTCGCGGTTGGCCGACCCGTAGTACATGACCACCTTGTCGCCCTCGGCGATGTCTTGGTCAGCAATTCTGGTGTCGGCCATGGCGGTGCGCCGCATGTAGATGACGGGCGAGACCCAGCGGAGCAGCTCCTCGGTTGCCGTCGCCATCAGACCGTCGGGGTCGGCAATGAGTCGATCAAGCTCTGCCGGGTGCTCGAACAGCGCCTGCATGCCGCCGCCGACCAGGTTCCGTGTTGTGTCGCCACCGGCGTCGACCAGTAGGAGGAACCAGAGGAAGAAGTCCACCTCGTCAATCGGTTGATCGGCGATGACGCCGGTTGCCAATAGGGAGGCAAGGTCATCTCCGGGGTTGGCCAGCTTCTCGGCGTAGACCTGCTGGGAGTAGACATACATTTGGCCGAGGGCGTTCCGCCGGTCTTCGGCGCTGACCACCTCTTCGCTGGAGTGCAGCGCTTCGGTGTAGTGGTAGAGCTTTCGCCCGTCCGCAAGCGGGATACCTAGAACGTCGGCGATGACGAAGCTCGGCATCTCTCCGGCGAGATCCGGCACAAGATCACAGCTTCCGGCTTCGACCACCTCATCAACAATCTTCGTCGCCAACTCCTCCACCCTGGGGCGCAGTGCCGCGGCGGCCCTGGGGGTGAACCGGGAGCTGACGAGGCGACGCATTCTGGTGTGGACCGGTGGATCGGCCATCAGCATCATCACGTGGTCGCCGAATGGGCTGTCGCCGCTGGCACCTGCGTCTTCCAACATGATGGTCGGTGACGAGGAGAACGTCTTCGGGTCCCGACCGATGGCCCGCACATCCTCATAGCGAGTGACGGCCCAAAAGCCTGGTCCCTCCGGTTCGTCGTGGCGGTGCACCGGAGCATGTTCCCGGAGCCAATCGAACTGATCGTGGGGTTGGGAACCGGCAAAGCTGGCGACCGAGAGCAGGTCGATGTTTGGGTTCACGATGTCGCACTTCTGACGAGGCGACCGGGGCGAGCGCCGGTGAAGGCATCGTTCTCCCTGGTCACCTGACCGGCAACGACAGTTGCCACATAGCCTTCCGCTGCCTGAAGCAGACGGGTGCCACCGGCGGGAAGATCCTGCACAAGCCTCGGCTCTCGCAGCTGCAACCGGTCGAGATCTATGACGTTCACGTCAGCCCGCATACCGGGCGCCAGCACTCCACGATCGGAGAGCGAGAACAGCGCCGCGGTGTCAGCGGTCATTTTCTTGATCACCGCTTCCAGCTCAAGGCGCGGGCCACGCTCGCGGTCTCGGACCCAGTGGGTGAGCATCCAGGTTGGGGTTGAGGCATCGCAGATGAAGTTGGCGTGTGCACCACCGTCGGCAAGGCCGAGCACCGCGGCCGGATGGGTCAACATTTCGTGGAGTGCGTCGCCGTTGCCGTGGGCGTAGCCGAGGAACGGCATCATCAGCAGCGCATGGCCGTCTCGATCGAGCAGACAGTCGTAGTACTGCTCAATGGGTTCTTGGCCCGTGGCCTCCGCTCTGGCCGCAACCGACTCTGACGTCTCCGGCTCGTAGTTGACCGGGTCGCCGAGCGGGAACATGTTGTTGAACGCGTCCGCCGCATACGCACGGAGCGGTTCGCTGTCGCGAATGGCGTCGACCTGGGCGATCGATTCAGCGATCAGCGCGGCCCGTAGCTCCGGGTCGGCCATCGCTGCGGCTTTCTCCGCCGGTGAGAGCGCAGCGAGCGGGGCAAAGCTTGGGCACTCAACAAATCGGTGGCGGGCCTGCAAACCGCTAAGCACGCCGAAGGGGCGACCGGCAACCTGAGGAATCACTTGGTGACCGGCGGTCTGGGCATCGGCGGAAAGGGCCATCAGCTCCTTCCACTCGTCGGGGGCGAAGTTGTTTTGGAGCATGAGCCACGTCACCGGCCGACAGATGTCGGCCGCCAACCGACAGACCCAGTCAATCTCCTTCTTCGGGGCCACAAGGTCTTCGCCCGCCACACCCGCCGGGGCGACTTCGAACACACCCCGACCGGCCCGGGCCATTGCCCGACCGAGGGCGAACAGCTCATCTTCTGCGGCGAAGGTCCCCGGCACCGGCTCACCGTCCATGGCCCGGTGGGTGATGGTGCGACTGGTGGAGAACCCCATGGCCCCGGCGGCAACGGCATCGTGCACGATGTCTGCCATGCGTTGGATGTCATCGGAGGTGGCGGGTTCATTGGCGGCGCCGCGCTCCCCCATCACATAGGCCCGTACGGGGCCGTGGGCGATCATGGCCGCAACGTCCATCACGTACTCACCCCGATCGAGTGAGTCCAGGTACTCGGGGAACGTCTCCCAATCCCAGGTCATGCCCTCGCTCAGGGCCGCGCCGGGAATGTCCTCGACACCCTCCATCAGCTCGATCAAGAACTGATGCTCGTCCGGGCGAGCGGGAGCGAAGCCGACGCCGCAGTTGCCCATCACCACCGTTGTCACGCCGTGGGGGCTTGACGGTTCCAGCTCGGGATCCCAGGTGGCCTGTCCGTCGTAGTGGGTATGAATGTCGACGAAGCCGGGCGTGATGACCGTTCCGATGGCGTCGATCTCTCGGCGCCCGGGGCCAATTTCTCCGTCCGGACCTACCGCTGCGATGCGGTCACCGTCGATTGCAACACTCCACCCGTCGGTTGCCGACGCCCCGGTGCCGTCCACCACCCGACCATTGCGCAACACCAGATCATGCATGCGCCCAGTTTGTCACAGGCCCTAGTTCACATGCCCGTCCGC
>CAZSTV010000124.1:3768-16735 GCA_964609665.1 uncultured Acidimicrobiaceae bacterium | reverse complement strand
ACGGATCGCAGATGACCGTGACCGGCAAGACTATCGGTGAGAACCTCACCGACCTTCCCGGCATGGCAGATGACCAAACCATCGTGGCCAAGCTTGAGAACTCGGTGAAGGCCCGCGGTCACATCAGCATCCTCCGGGGCAACCTCGCTCCCGGCGGGGCGGTTGGCAAGATCACCGGCAAAGAAGGGCTTCGCTTCTCCGGTCCCGCCAGGGTCTTCGATTCCGAAGAGGACATGCTGGAAGGGCTCGAGCAGGGTCGGATCGCCTCCGGTGACGTCATCGTCATCCGCTATGAGGGACCGAAGGGTGGGCCGGGCATGCCAGAGATGCTCACCCCGACGAGCGCGCTTGCCGGTGCCGGGTTCCTGGACGACGTTGCGTTGATCACCGACGGTCGTTTCTCCGGTGGCAGCCACGGCTTCATCATTGGTCACGTCGTTCCCGAGGCCCAGGAGGGCGGCCCGATTGCCGTGGTGCAGGACGGCGATCAGGTCACCATCGACGATGAGAGTCACGTCATCACCGTCGAGATCAGCGACGATGAGCTCAATTCCCGGATGGAAGCGTTCAGTCCGCCACCGTTCAAGGCGACAAATGGAACGCTCTGGAAGTACATCAAGAACGTCGAGGATGCATCCAATGGTTGCGTCACCGACGGCTAGTCAGCGGTAGCCGTACCGCAATCCAAGAATCAGTCGAAGACCCCCAGTCGAACAGCAATCGAACAGCAATCGAAATACGAAGGTGGCCCAGGTACATGTCGAGTTCCGAATCAGCTCCAACCCCCCGGACGATCGAGTCCGTTGCCGTACTCGGGTGCGGCACGATGGGGTCTGGCATTGCCGCGGTGAGTGCCGCCGCCGGCTGTCGAGTGTTGATGCTCGACCTCACCACGGAAGCCGCCCAAAAAGGCGCGGACCAGGTGGAAGAGGAGCACCGTCATCTGGTCGAGGTTGGAACGTTCGACAATGACCTGGAGCGCCTGGCCGACATCGACTGGATCGTCGAGGTCATCGTCGAGAACCTGGACATCAAGCGCCAGTTGTTCGAAAAGGTGGAAGCGGTCCGAGGCGATGGCTCGATTGTCACCTCCAACACCTCCGGTATCCCGCTGCGAGACATCGCCGAAGGCATGGGGGAGCGGTTCGCCTCCGACGTTGCCATCACCCACTTCTTCAACCCCGTGCAGATCATGAAGCTGTTTGAGTTGGTCCCCGGCGAGGACACCGCTCCCGAGGTTGTCGACACACTGGCCAGCTTCGCCGCTGAGCAGTTGAGCAAGGGCGTTGTGTACGCCAAGGACACGCCGAACTTCATCGGCAATCGGGTCGGCTGCTACTTCCTGCTGTCCGGCCTGCACAAGGCAAAGCCGTTCCTTGCCGACGGCATGACCCAGGAGACCATTGACGCTGTCCTGAGCCACCCGGTCGGGCTTCCGCCGACTGGCCTCTACGGCTTGCTCGACCTCATCGGTCTGGACGTGATGGACCTGGTCGGTAAAAACCTGGCCGCCAACCTCGCAGAAGGAGACCCCGGTCTGGACTGCGCCGCGTTCCCCGAGGTCGAGCAGAAGATGCTGGAACGAGGGCAGCTCGGACGAAAGACCGGCGGTGGCTTCTCTCGGGTCAACAAGCTTGAGGACGGCACTCGGGAGAAGGAAATCTTCGACCTGACCACGCAAGAGTGGCGACCGGCCGGTGAGCCCGACCTGAGCGGCGTGCCGGGCGACCTTGGCGAGGTGATGTTCACCGAGACCGAGCAAGGTCGGCTAGCATGGGACATTTTTGGCGGCGGCTTGCGCTACGCCGCAGACCTCGTGCCGGAGATCAGCGACGACATTCTAAACATCGACCGCGCCATGCGGTGGGGATTCAACTGGGCGCTCGGTCCGTTCGAGCTGCTGGATACCATCGGGACCGCCAGGGTCATCGAGAAGATCCGTTCCGAGGGTGGCACCGTGCCTGCGATGTTGGCCGTGCTTAGCGAATCGGGGTCGGACACGTTCTACCGGGCCGACGGGAACGAGTATCTCGGCCTTGATGGCGAGTGGCACGAAGCCCCCGGCGGCGCTCGCCCGCTGGCCTAAACAGCGACGGCAACACCGACTTCGTCCTGTTGAGCTTCGGGACTACCCGTCCAGTTCTCGAACCCGGTCGATGATCGGGCCGAAGTCCGGGTCTCGAACGGTGAAATAGGAGATGCCCCACCGATTCCGAACGGTGATGAAGTGGTTTGCGATCTCGTCAACCGTTCCAACCGCGAGGTACGGCGTTGCGCTGGCCTCGGCCACGCTGACACCCTCGATGTTCTCGGCGATTGTCGCAAGGGCGGCCTCCCTGTCGTCGGTGATCTCACAACGCTGCACCAGCGCTGCAAGCTCGACCGTTCGGTCGCCCCTCGCTTCCTCGATCACGCCAAGCTGCGCCTCCAGGTGGTCAAACCCGAACTTCACGGTGTGGCGATGGCCGTCCTCCAAGGTTCGACCAAGGCCCTGCAGCCCGATGATGTCGGCGTGCCTGGCGGCGTGGGTCAGCAGGGCCGTTCCGTTTCCGCCAACCAGAATGGGCAGTGGCGTAGTCACATCCTCTGGAGCGATGACGGTGGCTCCGGTCAGTTGATAGTGATCGCCCTCATAGTCAACGGTGTCGCCTCGGGTCAGCGCGGCAATGATCTCGGTCGCCTCTCGCAACCGTGCCTTGCGGGTCGGCGGCCCGTCGAAGGGGATGCCGGTCTCGGCGTACTCGTGGGTGCTGTGGCCAGCGCCGAGGCCAAGCTCGAATCGCCCGCCGCTCAGCCGATGCAGCGTGACCGCCTCCCACGCCAGCTGCACCGGGTTTCGCATGTCGTTGTTGATCACCATGGTGCCAAGCCCGATGGTGGAGGTGGCCCCGGCCAACCTGGCGAGGGTGATCATCGGCGACCCGCCCCCAGGGCGAACGTGGTCAGCCGTGGTTATGACATCAAAGCCCGAGGCCTCGGCCTCGGCCCCGATCCGGTCGATGTCACCGACCCCGGGATTGACCTGCAGGCCGAATCGTATGGTTGGGACGTTCGTAGCTGGCTCGACCATGGGCCGAGCCTAACGAGCCCGCCCACAACGCGCAACTAATTGATTGCGTATTCTGGAAACAGTCTGGGGCGTTAGATGCTCTGCAAGGCGGGATGGTCGGTGATGGCGAGGAACCGCTTCAGCTCCGGATCGTGGCGTAGTTTCTGTAGGCAGCGTCCCATGGTTGGGCCGATGGATCCGACCGGAATCTCCAGGCCCTCACTGAGTGATTGCAGTGATGCGGGCTCATCGGTGAGAAGTCGGCCCCGTACGATCGCCTGCTCTCGGTCGGAGAGTCGAGCGACCGCTCGGCGGAGGGCGTCTCTGATTTCCTGGTCCTCCACGGGATCACCGTCGGTGTAGCTGATCGGAGATGTCGTTTCGTCATAGGACACCCGGCGCCCCGGACGCTCGCGTCTGATCGAGTCGATCATCTTGTTCTGCGCAACGAATCCGACCCAACCCACAAGCGCCTCGGGATTGCGGATCTTGTGTCGGTTCTCATACAGCGCCCGCCAGGTCTCCGCCTCGGCATCGTTTTTCAGTTCGGCGTCGACATTGAATCGAGCGAGGCGCATACGGAGGACGTGTTGCAGGCGGCCCATCAGCTCACCCCACGCGTCGTCCTCTCCTGCATCGACCGCCGCCATGATGTCGGTAAGGGAGCGCTCGCCAGCCGGTCCCTTGGTGGTCGGTCGTCTGTAGTGACCTCTCGGTCGTGTGGTTTTGTATCGGTGGGCCATGGTCCACCCAAACATGGCTGCCGAGGGCGCTTTGTGTACCGGTGCACACAACGGTCGGATCTTTTGAAATCGGGTCGGCTTCGAGCGGATGTGCGCTCATTCCCCGCGCTCGGCGATAGCCCGAAGTCGGTCCGGTTCATGAACCTGTAGTCGCTGGCGGCCGGTCGACAGTACTCCGAGCGTTCGTAGTTCCCGAAGTGCTTTGGCCGTTGCCTCCCTGGACAGACCGGACCACTCACCGAGCTCCTCCTGAGAGATTGGCATGCGGAGCGAGAACTCGTTTGTCTCCTCGCCGTAGCCGCTGCTGTCGATGATGGCGACGAGCCGGGCCGCGACGCGGGAACTGATCGACCGTTCACCCGATTGCACAAGTTGATCGGTCAGCTCACGCAACCGGGACACGATTGACTTGGTGAGCGACAGCAGCACCTCCGGCTCGGCCAAAAGCAACGCTGTGACCTGCTGCGCCGGCACCACCTGTGCCTCGACAGTCTCTATGACCTTGGCCGATGCCGAGCGGACGGAGCCGTCGAGGACCGCTAGTTCACCAAAGATGTCCCCCGGTCCATACAGGGCGAGCAGTACCACTCGGCCTTGCTTCGTCGCCCGTTCCACCCGCATCAGGCCGGACCGAACGATATACAGATGGTGTGCGTCGTCACCTTCGAGGCACAGGTATTCGCCCCGTTGGTACGTGTGGGTACTACCAAGCGCTACGAGCGCGGATCTGAGTTGGGCATCGAGGTTGCGGCGCGACGGCATTGGGGCTGGGGAGCGACGTTCCGGCGTTACCCGTCCTCGTCCGAAGGGGGTGCACCGGCCCGGAAGGAGCTGACAACGCCGAGATCGGCCAACACCGTGTTCCAATCGATGTATCGGCGGAACTCGATCCTGCCGTCGTTCTCCCGAAGAATTGTTACTCCTTCGATCACCACCCTCTTGTTGGTGGCCGGTATTGCGACCAGCTCGAAATCGCCGGAATCGATCCGCCCTAGGGGTCCGCTGTGGCGGCAGGTGTAGGTCCAGGCGACGGCTGTTGAGTTTTCGCCCCGCATCGGTTCTATGTCAAAGGTCGGCTGCAAACCGGGATCCTCGGGTTGGAACGCCTCGGCGAGGCCCTCGATGACATCAGCCTCGACCAGCCGATACGCCGGGGTCGGGTCGAGGAAGTCGACAGTGTCGGGGCCTGGTAGCGGCGGGCCAGCCTGTCTGAGGAAGCTGAGAACTTGATCGGTCGATGCCGTGCCAATGTTGGTGGTCATTTTACTACTCCCTGTCCGGGGTGGCCTTCCGCATTGATCCCGTCGTTGGGGATCGGGGCGTGCACAACCACATTGCCGCTTGCTGATGTTCCGGTACTCAGTACGAGTCTCCACCGGTTGTCCTCGCCGAACAGGCCGCCGCGAAGGAGGTACTCCTGTTTTCGAGGGTTGGTCTTCGCCGCACCGATGACGATGTGCCCGTTTGGCGGGTACGGATCCGGGAACCTTTCGGGCGTGAGTTCGGTCCGTAGTTCCTGAAACTCGGGAATCGCCGGGTTGTTCGGATTCGGGAACTCCCCGTATCCCGGCGTTGCCATCGTCACCGTGACCATCGCCAGATTGTCACGATCTGCGAACAGATCGGTGATGTCTCGCCAGCCGACCCAGATCTCGAATCGTCCTACCGGGCAAACCCAGGAGAAGTCCATCAGGTGATCGGCAGGGGTCAGGGCCGCATCGGCTGACTTTTCGCCTGGGTCGAGGCCTAGGGCGACCTCTAGAGCGGTGATCATCCCCTTCCTGGCGATCTCCTCCGCCGGGCCGGACCAGTTCACCCACCACCCCGTTGGCTGATTCGGATCGGGGGGATTGTTTGGATTCGCCAGGTCCTTGCCGAACCAATGTTGGTCGATGTGGTCGGCGACGACGTCGCTTAGGAAGTTGCCACAGCGACCAACCGGCAGCCCGAGTCTCAAGTCATTGAGCGTGTCGAGCTTGGTCTGAGCTGGTGTTCTTGGCAAGCCATCCTTTGGATAGCCGAAGTTGAACGCATTCTCTAACGCCGTGTTGATGTATCCCTGCGTCACGACGTACGGCATTGGTGGCATCTGTGAACCTGCTTTCGTGGTGGTAGGTGGTGGGTGTTGTCGCTATGCCTTCCGATTGAGGCTGGTCAGTAGCGGGACATGAAGTTGGAAGAGCGACACCGAATCAGGGAAGCCCTTCAGCTCAACCGTTCCGGCGCCCGAGTAAGCGTGCTTGTCCTGGGATGCCTGTCGCGTTTCGAAGTCCGCGTAGATGACCCCTGGTCGGGCCTGATCGCTTAACCGCGCGGCGAGGTTGACGGTGGCGCCATAGACCGAGTCCTCGCGAACGATGGGATTGCCGGTGGCCAGGCCGATCTTCAGCTCGACGTTCGGACGACCTGGCCCGCTGTCGAGTTCTGCGATGTCGGCTGTGATGGAGATGGCAAAGTCGGCCGCGGCCGAAGCAGAGGCAAAGTAGGCGACAAAGCCGTCGCCCGACGTCCCGCCTTCGGTGCCACCTCCGGCGGCACATCGACTCCGCAGAATCTCCCGTGAACGATCGACCGCCCAGACATAAGCACCGTCTCCGTGGTGGACCGACAGGTGGGTTGATCCGACCAGATCAGCAAAGACGACCGTCACCTGTGGGCGAAGTAGCGCCGCTGAGTCGTACTCCCCACCGTCGTGGACCACCCCTGCATAGAGACTCGGGTTCAGGCCGAGACGGCGGGCGAGGTCACGGCCCTGGGCGGCGAGTGTCTTAGCCTCGTCAACATCTTCAACGGCCGCGCTGAGAAGCAGCTGGCACTTCGCGGCCTCAGCGAGCCCGCCGGACGCCTCCGCCACCCGAATCCCTTCTCTGAGGAGTTCGGCTGCCTCAACCGTCTCGCCTCCGAGTACGGCGACCATGGCCTGCAGTCGCAGAACGAGTTGGCCTGCGCTGGTGTACACGACACCATCAAGTTCACGGAAGCGAGCCTGTAGCGTCTCGACCTGGTTGGACGACTCCCGCACAGAGGAGAGCTCGACAATCGACCCGAGCCGATCGAGGCTGCCGAGGCTGTTGCTCGGGGGACACCGGGGTTCCTTCGATGTGTCCGGTATGCCCCACTCTTCACTGAGCAGCGTTGTGTGGATCCGTGAGCCTCGCAATCCCGCTGCGTTCCACCGATCGATGGCCTGCTCACACGCCCGAAGGTCGCCTCTTGCCCGGTGGATTGTTACCAGCAGTGGGAAGGCGAGGGATGGGGCGGCAGCATAGGTGGAGCGTGAGGCGTGTCGGAGGGCAAGCTCGACCTGCTCCACCGCAAATTCCAGGTCTCCCCGAGCCAACGCCACCGCGGCGATGGTGGTCTCGGCGAGTGCGGCATCGGACCAATGCCTGGTTTTGACGGCCAGGGCAAGCGCCTGGCTGGCGGCATCCTCGGCCAGCGTGAGTTCTCCACCCAGCAGGTGGGCCCAGGCCCGACGGCTGAGGCTCTCGCTCTGTACCCACTCGTCGCCGGGGGAACTGCGCAGTTGTTCACTCTCGCGAAGCAGGGCGACTGCTGATGCGGGATCGAGCGCAACGAGGTGGGCATACCCGGCTGCGAAGAGCGCGGCCGATGTTTGGCGTCGGTGGCCGGTACGTCTGGCGGCGTCAACGGCTTGGGCGGAGAGGTCGATTCCTCGCTCAAGCCTGCCGGCGGTGGTCTCAAGGTTGGCCCACGTGGTGAGCACTGGAACTCTGGAGTCGTGTGCGTCGACCGCGTCCAGGAACTCGATGAGCGAGGCGGCGGGAAGTTCACCGCTTAGCGCCGATGTGCTGTAGGCGGTGGACAACCGCATCTCGCCGTCGACGCCTGCACCCCAGAGCGTCACGTCACCGCTGGTCTTGGCCGACTCGGCAAGGGCAGAATAGAGCTCTGTCGCCCGCTGCACATCCATGTCCCGCTCTGCTGTCGTGGCAGCCTTCAGCCGGAGTCGGTTCAGCTCGCTCGGCTCCCGGTCGTCGCGCATAGCGCTATCGAGCGCAGCGCTGTGAAGCTCGGCGGCGTCGCTCCAAGCCCCGCCCTTGAACGCAAGGTCGCCCGCTGTTTCGCAGTGGCGAATGACCGCATCATGGTCGGCTCTGGATCCACGGACCAGGTGGTGCCCGATCCGCTGCGGTGTCCCGGCGTCCGTGCTCCCGGCCTCGATCAATGCCGTGGCAATGCGATCATGGACCCTGGTTCGCTGTTCGGGCAGGAGGCGCTGGCCGAGCATCTCCTGCCAGAGATCATGGGCGAAGTGGATCTGGTCGCGGTTGAGGGCCAGCAGATCTCCATCGAGGCCGACCAACAGGTGTTCCTCTGCATCTGCCGGACCTATGCCTGCGGCCGCCGCAACCTCTGCGGTCGAGAAGTCCAGACCGAGCACTGCCGCGCAGGACAGCACCTGTCGCGTGTCGGTCGGGAGGGCTGCAATGCGTTTGGCCACCAGCTCGCGGAGGCTCTGGGTCCGGCGATGGAGGGTTTCGCCAGACCCCACGGACGAACCGTCGCTCGCATGCATGTCGGCAACGGCCTCTCGGACGTACAGCGGGTTGCCCTTGGATGCGGTGGTCAGGTCGCGGAGCCACGCGCTTGAAGGTTCGGAGACGCCGAGCCCAAGTAGCAGTTCAATCTGGTCGCCTTCGCTGAGTGGCTGCAGCGGAATTGTCTCGAACATTGGAAGCGAAGAGAGGCTGCCTGCGTGCCACGACTCATTGTCGATTCGCCCCGAGCGAGTGGTAATGATTATCAGTAGTCCGGCCACTTTGGGGCCGGTCAGGAGTTCATTTGCGACGAACTCGAACAGCGCGCTACTTGGCTCATCCAGCCACTGTGCATCCTCCAGGACAATGACCATCTTCTCCGTGCGTACGGCTGCTGAGATTGCGGCGGAGATGTCGAGGAAGATCGCCGTCCGAGCATGTTCCGCCGAGCCGGTTTTGGCCGTTGAAGAGCTATCCGCTGCGTTCGTTTCTCCAACCCCGATGCCGGAATCTCCAAGTAGTTGTGACGCCTGGGCTAGTTTCTGTGCTGCTTCCGGTGAGTCGGTTGCCTCTCGGAGCAGCTCAAGCAGAGTCAAGATTGGCAGATATGGCGGAGGCTCGATCTGTTGGCCCCGCATCCGCAAAATGTTCTTGGAGGGAATGGCCGTTCGATCCATGAAACTGTCGACGAGGTGAGTCTTGCCGATGCCTGCTGGTCCCTCGATGCAGGCAATGGAACAGTGACCGCGCCGAAGGTCGTCGCCAAGCTGCTCAAGTCTTTCTAGTTCCCGCCGTCTTCCGACCAGCAGGGTGTGGCCTCTAGCGTGGCGCACCATGGGCTCATCATTACATGCAATGAAGCGGACCGCATTCTGATTGTTAACCCCAATGGCGTTTCGGGGTCGACGTCACGGTCTGAGCAGTGGGTTGGTTTAACGGGAGTGGCGGTCCAGAAACTCATAGACCTCCACCATGTCCACGCCCGGGAACTTGGAGAAGTCTGGTCGCTCGGCCGGTAGTCCGGACAGGACGTGGCTGCGGTCGCGGGCCGATGGCCAGGCGGCGCCCCGCCATCGCTGGCCCTGCGTCTTGCGCGGCTCGCGACAACACGAGGGGCTTGGGCAGGTGGAGACCATGCGTCGTTCGGTGTCACTGCCTCGGAAGTACTGTGCCTGCTTGGCATCGGTGCCAACCGTGACCGCATGGGGTGGGCTTCGGTCCGGTTCCACGTAGGTCACGCACCAGAAATCACCGCTGTCGGTCTCGGTCCACTGGTAGTGCATGTCGAACGCCACATCGGATTTGAAGGCCTGACGTGTACCCCACATCCGGCACAGGCGCTGTCCTTCAACGGTGCCGTCGATGTCGGTCGGCATTGGCACTCCGTCGTTGAAGTACGCCTTCCAGATCACGCCTTCATCGTCGGAGCGGAGGAAGTGCAGGGTCAGGTCGAGATGTTCGGTCGCAAGGTTGGTGAGCCGGTGAGCGGCCATCTCATAGGAGATGTAGAACACCTCACGAAAGTCCTCAACGCTGATGTCTCGACGGTCGTAGGCGGCCCGCAGAAACTTCACCGCTGCCTTCTCGGGAGCGAGGAGCGCACCGGCGAAGTAGTTCGATTCCACCCGCTGGCGGACATAGTCGGCGAAGTCGTCGCTGTCGCGGTGGCCGAGCACGAAGTGGCCAAGGGTCTGGAGCACCACCGACCTGGCGGCCCGGGTGGTCAGCTTGTTTCGCTGCGGGATGTAGATCTTTCGCTGCCGCTGGTCGGTGATTGAACGGGTGGACTCCGGCAGGTCCTGAATCCGCTCGATCGTGAAGCCGTAGTGGGCGACGACGTCGGTGAGAATCCGGTCCGAGATCGGGCCCCCGTCGTAGCCGACCCCATCCAGCACCTTCTGGGTTTCGGCCTCGATGTCACCGAAGTAGTTGTTGCGGTCCCGCATCTGCTGTCGGAGTTGGTTGTTGGCCTGACGCTGATCGTCGCCGGGCCGAATCGATGCAGCCTCTTCTGCTGAGACCAGGGTCTCGTAGAGCGTTGCAAGGTGCTCGAGGACATCGTCTGGGGTCCGGGCCGTCGGCTTGAAGTGGGGCAGGTTCAACTCGGCGTACCGAGGGTCTCTCTGCTGTTGTTCAACCGAGATCTCCAACTCATCGCGTCGGGTCGGCGGACGTGGGTCGGTGAGGTCGTCCTGGGAACACCCGAGGGCTGACGCGAGGCTCTCAATGAGCGACGTTCGGGGATCGTTGAGGCCGTTTTCGAGCTGCGATAGGTAGGACGCCGGTCGGCCTACGGCCTCGCTGAGGCCGTCGAGGGTGAGTCCGGCTTGACGTCGGTGGTATCGAACACGCTTACCCAGCACTGGTTGCGGCATACCCCAAAGATATGCACTTCTTGTGCCGTGGTCAAAGAATGGTTGTGTCGAGGGCGAGTAGTGCACCCCACGATTGGGCGAAATTTTGACAGATTCGCCTTTTGTGACCGGTTATCGAGCCTGGCCTGGTTCGTATCGCATTGGGAGGATCCGAGGACCACGTACCTGTCCACCAGCCCAGGTGACCGCGCCGGGATCGGCAAGCTCGAAATCTGGAATGCGCTCGAACCACACCCGAAGCGCCACGTCCATCTCCAGCCGTGCCAGGTTTGAGCCGGCGCAGCGGTGGATGCCGGAACCAAAGGCGATGTGCCGGTTCCGCTGACGGTCGATCTGGATCTGGTCGGCGTCTTCAAAGACGTCGGGGTCATGGTTGGCGCCGGGGAAGTTCATCAGCACCTTGTCACCCTCTTTGAAGGTGACGCCGTTGTACTCGACGTCTTCGAGCGCCACTCGGGCCATCGTGACCGGCGAGTAGTAGCGAAGCATCTCTTCGATGGCGGTCGGGAAGAGATCGTGGTCGGCGGACAACCGGCGGCGGTCTTCCGGGTGGGAACCAAAGTGGAACAAAGCGGAGCCGATGGAACTCCACGTGGTGTCAATCCCGGCGATCAACAGCAGGTTGGCAATACCGACCACCACACGGACCTTGTCGAACTCCTCAGGAATGTCCATGGCGAGGTACTCGGAGAGCTTGTCGTCTCGAGGCTCGACTGCCCGGGCGCTGACCTCGGCGATGAGGAAGTCACGGATGATGTCCCGGTATTTGATTCTTGTCTTCGGGTCGAAGAGGCCGAACTCCAGCACGCCGCGAACCCAGGTGGTGAAATCGTCAGACTTCGCCGGGTCGATGCCGAGCAGGTGAGCGATGACGCGGGGTGGGATCTGCTGGGCGTAGTCCTGGGCTGCGTCGCAGTTGCCCTCGGCGATGAACCGGTCGATCAGGTCATGGCAGAGCTGTTCGGTGTAGGGGCGGTAGCTCTCGACGGCCTTCGGGGCGAACGTCGGGAGGATCATCCGTCTGGTCCACTCCGAGAGCGGCGGGTCAGCGGTGATTGGAGGAGCGGCAAGACCGGGCTGCGGGTCCTGGTCGTGTTCGTGTTCCATCTGATCGGCCATGTCGGACGGGATGCTGACCACCAGCGGGTCCGTCGATGACAGCTCCGGCACAATCTTGGCCAGTGCCTGAAGGTCTGCGTGCTTGGTCGGCAACCAGGAGCCGCCCCACCGCTCGGTGTGAGCGATCGGGCATTGCCCCCGCAGGTCGTTCCAGATCGGGACGGGGTCGGTGACGTAGTCATCGTCAAAGATGTCGTAGTCGCTGGTCCAGTCGCCGACTGGCTCCGTGTTGCGAACGGGAGCGTCGTCGCCGAACGGCTCGTGTTCGCCCGTTGTCTGGTCAATGCCGGATTGGCTGCTCATTGGTCCTGCCGTTTCTTACGTTTGTCCGGTGTCCGCCGCGGGCACCGTTCGGTCTCAGTCGTTGACGATTTCGATTGCGTACTCGGGGCAGTTGTCGACGATGAGCTGGGCCTTCTCCTCAAGCTCCGCCGGCACGACGCCCTCGTTCAGAACATGGGCGGTTCCCATGTCGTCGACATCGACCAGCTCAGGGGCCAACGCGTAACAGCGGTTGTGGCCCTGGCACTTTTCTTCGTCGATCTTGATGCGCATGTATCTTCTCCTGGGCTTGTCCCCGGGTCAGTTGGTTGGCGCCAACACTATTCGTATCGGCAGTAGCGGAGACAATCGTAGGGCGTAAGGCAGTGGTCCGCCTAACAGCCGCCGACTCTCTGCCTTGACTGCAATTCGTCGGGTTACTGGATCCACTCGAGAGATCGTCGAAGCGGGCGGAATATTCGGCGGCGACGGCCCGTTTCTTTCACTTCCGAGTGGCACCACCCGCCGCCATCTCACAACCACTGGAGTAAGAATGAAAGCGTTGAATCGCACCCTTGGCCGCTACGCGTCCTTCGGGCCGGTCATGATCCGCGTTGTGCTTGGAGGACTGTTCCTCCTGCATGGCATCGACAAGTTCCGCGGAGGACTGTCCGGCGTCGAGGGCTTCTTCGATGCAAGCGGGGTGCCCGTCGCAGCCCTGAGCGCACCCGTGACCGCCACCGTCGAGGTGGTCCTGGGAACCGCCCTCATCCTGGGGTTCTTCACCAGGGCATCAGCGTTCATTCTCTCGCTTCTGCTCGTCGGTGCAATCGTGTTCGTCAAGGCCGACGCGGGCATCCTCGGGAGCTCGGAGCTGGACCTTGCCTACCTGTCCGGTTTGCTCGGGCTGATCGTGCT
>CAZSTV010000124.1:0-3758 GCA_964609665.1 uncultured Acidimicrobiaceae bacterium | reverse complement strand
GCCCCGGCCGGCTGTCGGTTGACGAAGCGCTCAACACCGACGAGACCGTGATCGACCTACGGGCGTCGTCCACCGAGGCACCGCGCCGGACCCCGGCATCGGTCGGTTGATTCCCGCCATCCACGTCCCGCCATCTGAGTCCCACTACCCGAGGTAGTACCGGAAGATCTGAGGCCACACCATTGGGGTTCGCGGGTCGAGTGCCAGGTTCGGCATTCGACGCCGCGGGCCCCGGTCTCTATGTTGAGGCCGATGAGAATTGGATTCGTTGGTCTCGGTGTGATGGGCGAGCCGATGTGCCGAAACCTCGTCGCCGCATCTGACGACCCAGTCGTGGTCCACGACCTGCGGGCTGACCCGGTAGAGCGCATGGTTGCCGATGGTGCGGTCGCCGCACCGTCGGTGGCAGACGTGGTGGAGCAAAGCGACCTTGTGTTGCTGAGCTTGCCAGGGGGCGCCCAGCTGGAGCAGGTCATGTCCGGTCCCGACGGCGTGCTCGCGACCCTGGAGCGAGTCGGTGCTGCACGGATTGGCCCTGCACGAGTCGCCGATCGGGCTGGCGCTGAACGGGCTGGGGTTGATGCCCGACGCATCGTCGATCACACCACAGCGCCCTTCCCGCTGACCCGAGACCTAGCCGCACGCTGCCGAGCGCTTGGCGTCGGCTACTGCGATGCCCCGATCGCCAGAACTCGCCAAGCGGCCATCGACGGCACGCTCAGCATCATGGTTGGCGGCACCGCGGAGGACTTCGAAGCAATCACGCCGGTGCTGCGCCACATGGCAACCGACATCACCCACTGCGGTGGCCCTGGCGCCGGACAGATCACCAAGCTGTTGAACAACATGATGCTGTTCCAAAATGTCCGGGCGGTGGCCGAAGCCCATGCAATTGCCACCGGTCTAGACGACCAGCACGGTGCAGATCTGGGCCTTGACCTCGACACGGTGTTCGGGGTGATCGCCGATGCGTCTGGCGGGAGCTTTGCCCTCCGGAACCACGGCTTCAAATCGGTCCTGGCGGACAACTACCCGATGCAGGCCTTCTCCACCGAGTATGCGATGAAGGATTTGAGCTACGCACTGGAGCTTGCCGCCGAGGTCGGCGTGGACGCGGTGGGGGCCGAGACGGTTGCCGAGTTGTTGGAAGCAACGAAGGACGCTGGTCACGCCGATCAGTACTTCCCGGTGCTCCGTCGAATGTTGTAGCGCCGTGCCCGCCGGCTATGGCGATGGGGAAGGTGCAACGTCCAAGCGCACCACAATGCCTTCCAGGTCCGGACTGGCCGCCGGGTAGCGGTCGAAGACCAGCGGATCATGCCCTGGCACCACATAGGCGGGATCTGACGCAAGCTCGTTGCAGCGCCGGTAGCCATCGAGCATGTCGCCAAGGTTGTACACGATGGGAAACGGCCGCCCCGCTCCCATGTTCTCGTAGTAGTGGCTGGCATCGGACGCCAACACCACCCAGCCGATCTTGGTAGCAACCCGCACCACCTGCAGCCCCATGGTGTGCCCACCGATGAGGTGAGCCGACAGGCCGGGAGCAAGTTCGGTATCACCGTTGTGGAAGACCACCCGATCACCGAACACCAGGTGAACCATCGCCGCGACATGATCTGCGGTGTAGGCGTGGTTGAAGGCGCCGTGGCACATGTGGCGGCCACTGGCGAAGTTCATCTCCAGGTCCTGCAGGTGGAACCGGGCGTTCGGGAACTGGCCGAAGCCGCCAACGTGGTCATAGTGCAGATGGGTCAGGATGACATCGTCGACCGCGTCAGCATCCACCCCGATCAGCGATAGGCCCTCGGCGGCCTGGCGGATCAGGTTCCGACTCCTGGCCTCGGCATCGGCAACGTCGAAACCGGTATCGACCACCCACACCCGATCGGGCACACCGTTGGCCCCTCGGTCGATCACCGCCCAGATGAAGTAGTCCATGTCCATCGGATCATCGTGAGGATCCCCGCCGATGAAGTGCTCGGGTCGGGTCGCCTTCCGGTCCGCATACTTGATGGCATAGACCTCATACTTCGTGGTCGCTGCCGGATATTCCGTGGTCGCTGCCGGATATTCCGTGGTCGCTGCCGGATATCTCGTGGTCGCTGCCGGGTCTTGGGCGCTCATGGGGTTGGACAGTAGTGTCTCGGTTTCAGCGGATCGAATGTCGGCCCGCTCAACCAGGGGGATGACGTCGGATGAAGTTCGGTCTTCGGTACTGCAACATTGGACCGCTGTCACAGCGTGAGCCGGCGCTGGAGCTGGCAGCGTTTGCCGAGCAAGCAGGGTTCGAGTCGCTGTGGAGCATCGAGCACGTGGTGATTCCCGCTGGCTACCAATCGGCCTATCCGTACTCCGATGACGGCCGTTTCGGTTGGCCGGAGGACCTGGACTACCCGGACCCGGTGATGTGGCTGGCCACCATCGCCGGGGCGACGACATCAATCAAGCTCGGCACCGCGGTGATGATCCTGCCCCAGCGCAACCCGGTGGTGCTGGCAAAGGAGTTGGCGACCATGGACATGATGTCCGGAGGTCGGCTGCTGTTCGGGGTAGGCGTTGGTTGGCTTGAGGAGGAGTTCGACGCCATCGGCGTGCCGTTCTCCGAGCGTGGCCCGCGGACCGACGAGTCGATTGAGGTGCTGCGGACCCTGTGGCGAGAGGACGAGGCAAGCTTCGACGGACAGTTTCATTCCTTCGACCGGGCGTTGATGTTTCCGAAACCGGTCCAACAGGACCAGGACGGAAGGCCGACGGTGCCGATCATCGTCGGTGGTCATTCGCCGGTCGCGGCACGCCGGGCCGGGCGAACCGGCGACGGATTCTTCCCCGCCCGGGCCACGCCTGATGATCTTGGCCCGCTCCTCGACATAGTGCGACGGACCGCCGTCGACCATGGTCGGAACCCGGAGCGGATCGAGATCACCGGCGGGAGCGTCACCGACGCTGACACAGCAAAGCGTTTTGAGCAGCTCGGCGTCGACCGGGTGATGTGTCCGCTCATGTTGCCTGAGCTGATCGATGATCTCGATCAAGCGAAACGGCGCATCACCGACTTTGTCGAACAGGTGATGGACCAGTTCTAACGACTTGGATTCCCGGCTAGGCGACGTTCGAGTTGTTCAAACGCCACGTCGTGAGAGCGACGGCCACTGCGCTCACAGCTGCCAACACGATGTAGCTGGTGACGGTGCCGCGATCGGCCAGGCGAATTTCTATGCCACTGAAGTCGGCGAGGAGCGAGGACGCATAGCTGTTGATCGACAGTCGAGCCGCGCCCGCTCCCGCCCGGGCGACGAAGAACTCCCAGATGAACACGTAGACCAGGCCAAAGACCAGGGCACGTTTGACCACCAGTCCGACCAGCACAAACAGCGCCGTGTAGGCCAAGCCGCCGAGGGCGGTTGCCACTGCGGCACCGATGATCGCCCCGGCATCGCCATTGCTTGCAAGGGCGGCGAGGGTGGCCATCGACACGACGGTGACCGGGATGGTCACGGTGGCCGCCGCAAGCGTTGCGGCAGCAGCGATCAGCCATCGCTTGACCGGTCTGAGCCACACGTACACGAGCGTCTCATCTTCCACCCAGTTGCCGAGCGCCGCGCTACCAAGCACCAGCGCAACGACGGGAACGACAAGCCCGAACCCGAGAAGGCTCACCACATCGGTCGCGTCTTGGACGACGTCGTTCGAAGAGCGGCCGATGATCCAGCCGAGCAGTACGCTAATGGTGGCGACCACACCGAACAGGACCAGGC
>CAZSTV010000123.1:10664-16768 GCA_964609665.1 uncultured Acidimicrobiaceae bacterium | reverse complement strand
CCGAGCACGCAACGCCTGCCTACAACGACGACTTCGTCGACTACGGCGCTGGCGACGACCTCAGCGAACTCGACGATCTGCTCGACGATCTGACCTCGATCTGATTCGTCTCACGAACCCCTGCCGCCCGTTCGTACCTAAAAGCACTGGAGAAGTCTGACTATGAGCCCCAGCGACGATCGCCGCAAGCGAGACCTCGACTTGCTGATGAAGTCGTACAAGGCGCTGGAAGCCGAACAGAACGGCGAGGTTGAGGCACCGCCTGCCAGGCGCGCCACCGACCCGGCGTACCGGGCGATGGCTGACCAAGCCAAGAGCCACGCCGACGATGACGATGGCGAGGTGATGATGTACCGGGGCCGCAAGATCCGCAAGGGTTCCGGCGGTATCCCCGGCGCAGGATCGAGCCAGGCGAAGGGTCGCCAGTTCCGTGGGTCGACCGGCGAAAAGAAGAAGAAGGGCGCCAGCTCCGATCAGCTCAAGGCCGCGTTGACCAAGCTCACCGAGTTGTACGAGGAAGGCCTCATCAGCAAGGCCGAGTACGACAACAAGCGCCTTCAGATTTTGGATCGACTGTGAGCGAGATGTCATGAGCCAGACCAATCATCATGTTGAGCCGATCCGACGTGGCGGCGGGATGCGGAGACTCCGTCAGGGCAACCTTCGGCGCGCCGAAGACCGGTCGACAACGGTCCTCAGCCGTACGCAGTTCCAGGCGGTGCTGCAGGCCGAGATCGAGCGGGCCGTCGTCGATGAACTCACGCTGTTGGTCATGCGGACACAAATTCGTCCGCTCCCTGGCGCCGGCGACGATGGCTTCGTGCCGTCCGGTTTGCCGACCGACCTGGTCGAACGGCTCGTCGAATGCCACGAGAACATTCGGGTCATGGTCGCGGGCTCAACCGAGTTGATCATGCTCGTCCCGTCGCTTCGTCGCCGCCCGGAAGGTGAAGAGCTGGTGTCCACGTTGCTGGAGCTGCTCAAGCCGCCCATCGAGGTCGACGGGTTGCCCCATCACCTGAGCCCCACCATTGGTGCCGCAATGCTCGACCACGAGAGCCCCTCGGCCGACCTGCTCATCGACGGTGCTCGCCTCGCACTTGCCGAGTGCGATGCCACCAACCCTGGCATGATCTTTCACCCCTACCAGCGGGTCCGTCACGATCGCCGCAAAGAGATCGAGAGTGACCTGCGAACCGCGGTGCTTAACCAGGAGATCGGTTGTGCGTTGCAGCCAGCGTTCGATTTGAACACCGGCGCGCTCGTCGCGTTTGAGGCGTTCGCCAGGTGGAACCGAGCGAACAAGGGTCCGGTCCCCGCCATCGAGTTTGTCGAAATGGCCCGAGAGCTTGGCATCGACCACTTCCTTGGTCGTCAGGTTCTTCAGGGATCGCTGACAACCTTGGCCGGGGTGCTCGACACCGTCGGCCAGCCGGCTGACAAGATGGTCACCTTGTGGCTGAACGTCTCGCCGACCGAGGTGCTCCACCCCGAGTTCGTGGCAACGATCATCGCTGCCATGGGCAACGATGCTCGCATCCGCATTGGGCTGGAGCTGAGCCCCAGCCCGCCGAGCGACGCTCGTGACGTCCACCAGAACCTGAAGCGACTGGTCGCCAGAGGGGCCAGGGTTGCCATTGGCGACTTTGGCATCGGCAACGCAAACCTGACCGTGCTGCAGCAGCTGCCGTTTGATGCGGTGAAGCTGGACCGGGCACTCATCCGCCAGATCGCTGGCAACGAAGCTGCCGCCGACATGGTGAAGGCCCTGATCGAAATGGCGTCACTCCTCAACCTGGAGACGACTGCTCAGGGCGTTGAAAACGAATCCCAGCTAGAGGTACTGCAAAACCTGGGATGTCAGATCGGTCAAGGCTATTTCTTTGGGGAGCCGAGCGCAGACCTGCAGACCCTGCAGGCGTGGTGTTCCAACCCCTATGCGCAACATCACGATGATCACCATGGTGAAGATCTTGATCACCGTGGGGACTACGAGGGCGGCAACCACTAAATCCTCGGCCTATCCGGCCGATCCATGTAGTGGCTGAGTGGAGAAACAGCTTCCGTAGGTCAGCTGTTCGACAAGAAAGCAATCACAGTGCGAATTCGATCAAAGCTCATTGTTCTGATAGCGGTGCCGTTGCTGGCTCTCAGCATCGTGGCCACTTTCGGCTTCTCAAACCAGAGCGTGGTAATCGAGACGGCAGAGGATGCGGTTGACGCGGTTGCCGAGAGCCAAGCGGTGTACTCCGCCGTCTTGAGCATCGGGGACGAGCGTCTGCATCGTGTCGGCGCCGACCTTGGATCGCTCGCCGATCTCACCGAAGCCACCGACGCCGCCCTGACCGACCTTGAAGCCGAAGGCTCCTCGGCCACCGTCGAGGCGGTCGCCGAGGTACGTTCACTCGTCGAGGAGTCCAGGGGCAACGGAGTTGAGGGCAGCGAGGCGCTGCTCGGCGCCGCCACCGGTCAGCTACTCAACCTCGAGACCGACCTTGCCGAGGACTACCCTTCCGCCGAGTCCCGCAACGCCGCGGTGGTCAACCGCTCATCCATCGAAGCAATCCAGCTTCGGGAGTGGTCATGGATTGCCTACCTGCAGGCCGAGGAAGTCACTCCTCAGACCATCGCATCGCTCAGCGCCGACTTCGCAACGGCAAAGGCCGCGATTGCCAGTGCCCAGGCCCTCGATGTTGATGGCGGCTCCACCGCCATCGAGAGCGTGCTGCAGAGCGGTGCCGGTCTCCGCCTCGCCGAACTGGAAACTCGTGCCATCGATGATCTTGTCGAGGGAGAACTCTCGGTCGACGCCGAAGAGGCGCTTCGCCGAGTCGCCGACTTCCGTGTCGAGTGGACTGCCGCCATCGACGCTCAGGGCACCGACCTCCAGGGCGTGGTGAACGATGAGCTGACCGCAGCCAACGACCTCCGCTCGCTGTTCACCCTCTTGGGCATCGTCGGTGTTGTGGTGCTGGCCGGACTGATCTTCGTTATCTACCGCTCCATCACCAATCCGCTTGAATCGCTGCTCGAACGAGCAAGCTCGGTGGCAAACGAAGAACTCCCCAGCCTGGTTGAGACGCTCCGCCACGATGACGGCAACGCCGTTCTGCCCGTGGCCGAACCAATTCCGGTCACCTCACATGACGAGATCGGTGAACTGGTCGCCGCCTTCAACGACGTGCAGAGCACCGCCTATGACCTCGCAACCGAGCAGGCGCTCGGCCGACGCAACGTTGCCGACATGTTCGTCAACCTTGGTCGTCGAAACCAGCAGCTCCTGCAGCGCATCCTGGCTCAGCTCACCGAGCTGGAGCAGAGCGAAGAAGACCCAGACAAGCTGAGCGACCTGTTCGAACTGGACAACGTCGTCACCAGAATGCGCCGCAACGCTGAGAGCCTTCTGGCCCTCGCCGGCGCCCAGACCGCTCGCCAGTGGTCACAGCCGATCGCCATCGAGAACACGGTTCGTGCCGCCTTTGGTGAGGTTGAGGGCTACGAGCGCATCGACATCACCCAGCTGGACGAGGTCAAGGTCACCGGTAGCGTCGTCGCCGACGTCACCCACCTGCTGGCCGAGCTGCTTGAGAACTCCATCAACTTCTCCGAGCCGCACACCCTCGTTGAGGTAACCGGCCGCTCGGATAGCAGCGGCTATCACGTCATTGTCGAGGACCGGGGCATCGGTATGTCCCAGCGTGAGCTCGAGGACAACAACAGTCGTATCACCGATCCGCCCCCGTTGGATCAGGTACCGACTCGTTTCCTCGGTCTGTACGTTGTCGGCCGTCTTGCCGAGCGCCATCAGATCATGGTCCGACTGTCTGAAACAAGCACTGGTGGAATCAGCGCCAAGGTCACCCTCCCGCCGAGCCTCTTGGTCACCGCGGAAGATGAGCGAAACCAAGCCGCACGCCGGGTCGTTGAGACGCAGACAAGCCCGCTCGAAGAAGAACATGATCTCGATGCGGAGCTCGCATCGATCACCGAAGACCTCGATGAGTCGTCCGAGTCTGACAGTGCTGAGTCCGACAGTGATGAGCTCGACGGTGCCGAGTCCCACCATTCTGAATCCGACTCCTCCGACGACTATTCAGACGACGACAGTTCTGACGATGCCGATGAGGATCTCTCGCCGGTCGACAGCGACGGACCGGACGCACTCCCCAGCCGGTCCCGCAAGTCCTCGTCGGCCACAGCGGTCGCCGAACCCAAGTCCGAGGTTGCCACCGACGTCGACACGGACACTGAAGACGAGGCGGGCTTCACCGTCAGCGACAAAGTCCGCGAGACCGAAGACGTCAGTGCCGAGAGCGACGAAGCGCCGGAGCTTGAGAAGCGACCAGTGCGCAAGTCCAAGCGCGCCAACAAGGCGAAGACCGAAAAGGCCAAGGAGGCCAAGAAGGTCGCCGTTGCGGTGCCGGTCGAAGAGGTTTCAGAGGTTGACGAGGTCGCTTCTGCTCCAGCGGTTGCTGACACCGGCGGCTTGCCCGTCCGTAACAAGGGCGGCGCTCTAGATCAGGTAAAGCCGATGGAGCGAATGACGGTCGAAGACCGGACGCCAACAGATACCTCCGAAGAGTCCGCAGGCAACTTCTCGTCGATGATGTCGGCGTTGAGCACTGGCGTAGCCCGCGGCCTCGAAGAGAGCGAGATTGACGAATCAACGGAAGGCAATGACGAATGAGCAACTCCGGGTCACAGCAATTTGGATTCCTCCTGGACAACTTTGTAGCGGAGACGGTCGGTGTCGAAGATGCCCTCGCGGTGTCAGCCGACGGAATTCGCCTCGCGATCTCCGACGGTCTGCCGGAAGCCATCGCCGATCAGTTCGGGGCAATCACCTCCGGACTGGCCAGCCTCACCCTCGGTGCGGCTCGTTGCTTCGCTGAGGACAACGTCCACCGGGTCATCATCGAGATGGATCGCAGTTACCTGCTGATCGTCAACATCACCCACGGCGCCGTTCTCGGCGTTGTGGCTCGCAAGGATGCCGACATCGGCCTCGTTGCGTACGAGATGACCCTCTTTGCCGAACGAGCAGGCCAGGTACTGACACCTGACCTGATCGTCGAGCTTAAGAACACACTCTCCGTCTGAGAAAGAACCGGGTAGGCAATGTCCAATGACAGTGGCGCACAGATGGGCGATGCGAACGACTTCGTTCGACCGTTCCTGGTTACCGCCGGACGCACAAAGAGTTCGGTTGAGGGACTGCAGTTCGAGACGTTGGTGCAAACCACCGGCCTCGAAGGTTCAGCGCTGCGCTTCGAGCCGGCTCGGGTCTTTGCCCTTTGCGACACGGCGACAGCAATAGCCGAAATCTCGGCCCATCTGGAGATTCCAATCGCCACGGTCAAAGTCATCATCGGTGACCTGATCGACAGTGGACACATCGAGGTTCACCGAACCATCGACACCACCGATTCCGACGACATCCAACTCATCTCGCGCCTGATTGAGGGCGTGAGGAGGCTATAAGAATGAGCGAAACCAAGAACAAGATCTCCGCCAAGTTCGTCATCGCCGGCGGATTCGGAGTTGGTAAAACCACCTTCGTCGGATCGGTCTCCGAGATCGACCCGCTTCGTACAGAAGCGGCGATGACCTCGGCCAGCATCGGCATCGATGACACATCAAAGGTCACCACCAAGACAACCACCACGGTTGCGATGGACTTTGGTCGTATCACGATTGACAACGATCTGGTGCTGTACCTGTTCGGCACCCCCGGGCAGGACCGCTTCGGCTTCATGTGGGATGACCTCTCCGCCGGCGCCCTTGGCGCTGTGGTACTGGTCGACTCCCGTCGACTGGCCGACTGCTTCTATGCCATCGACTACTTCGAGTCGAAGGGCATCCCCTTCGTAATTGCGGTCAATCAGTTCGATGGCGCCAGCTCCCATGAATTGGATGAGATCCGGGGAGCGCTGCAGCTCGACCCGGAGGTACTGGTCACCTACTGCGACGCTCGTGAGCGGAACTCGGTGAAGTCAGTGCTGCTGTCGCTCTTCGAGGTCATCTTGACCCGGATGCAGGCAAAGCAGAACGCTTCCGCTCCGTCGTAGTCGTCAGCGCAGTAGTCGTCACGCACAAGTTGAGAA
>CAZSTV010000123.1:276-10654 GCA_964609665.1 uncultured Acidimicrobiaceae bacterium | reverse complement strand
TTTTGCTGCGCCGGGGGGGGGGGGGGCGCCCCCCCCCCCCCCCCCCGCTCGCTGTTTTGGTGCGCGCTGGTTGGTGCGCGCTGTTTTGTTGCGCTGTGGGTGGACGAGGCCCCGAGTGCAGGCGCGAAAAACCCCCGCAGCAGAGCGGGGGAGTGACGGCGCGGGTCTCTTGGAACCGGGAAAGGCGAGTCGGTCAGCCCTGTGGGGTTCTCGACGCCTTCAGTGAGGCAGCCAGAACTCGTCCGAGCTTTTCCAGTCGATCCCGATCCGGTACCGCAACCGAGGTTGCGTTGTCGCCAGCTTCAATCTCGATCAGGCCCGCCGAAGCGTTTGACCGGATTGCGGTGATCGATGACCAGTTGAGGTACTGGGGCCTGGCAAACCGACCGTGACCGGTCAGCGCCTCGACCAACTCCGACGTGTCGGATGCCGCTGCGGTCTTGAACGACTCGAGGGTGGTGACATCAATCTTGGGGGTGATGAAGATCCCTTTGTCGATCACGACGATGGCGCGGTACCACAAACCCTGAGGGGTTGGAATGGTCCAGGTCAGCAGACGCGGTTCGGACGTGATTGGCACAGCAGTCCCATCGGCCACTCGCTGCGCAATCTGAACCCAAACTGAACAATCTCGCTTCTGTCAGCCTGGTTACTACCATGGCCCGCAATGCCAAGGATCGACCCAGAGCAACGTCGCAAACTGGTGGCGGACGCGTCCGTCGGCCGGTTGGCAACGGTCACCGCCAACGGCCGCCCCCACATCGTTCCGTGCTGCTTTGCCTTGTGCACGGACGGACCGTGGCCCGGCGAGGCGCTCTACTCGGTGGTCGACGGCAAGCCGAAGTCCACCATGGCACTCAAGCGGTTGGACAACATCCGGTCGACGGGCGGGGCCTCGCTGGTGGTCGATCGCTACAGCGATGACTGGTCACAGCTCTGGTGGGTTCGAGTCGACGGTGATGCGACCGTGCTGGAGCCAGGGGAGGAGAGCCGGTTTGCGGTGGATGCGTTGGCCACAAAGTACGTCCAGTACCGAGAGATGCCGCCAACCGGGTCGGTCCTGCGCATAGCGGTGACCGACTGGAGCGACTGGACCGCGTCACCGATGACCGGCGACCACTAGTGGACCGGTTGGTGGTGGAGGCGACCGTTCGCCGCGACGCGTTTGAGCTGTCCCTGGACCTGGAGGCCGTACCGGGGGAGGTGGTTGGCATCACCGGCGACATCGGAAGCGGAAAGTCCAGCGCGCTGGCGTTGCTCACAGGTGGACTTCGGGCTGCCGACGGCACCGTGTCGCTCGGCAACACGGTTTGGGATCAGCCGGCGACGTCTACCTTCGTCGCCGAGCGGCCGGTGTCCGCCATGTCGCAGCAGTACCTCGGCGACCTTCCGGAGGACCTGACCGGAACCGAGATTGTGGCCGCCAACATTGAGCGCCTGAATGGCGACCAACCTCCCGGCGCAGCGGCGACGTCGGACCAGGCTCGATCGGTCATGGCTGGCCTCGGGGTGCAGGACCACGTCGTCGATCGGTTGCCGTGGACGTTCTCCGGTGCCGAAGCACAGCGGATCGCGCTGGCTCGCGCCATTGCCCCGCACCCGAAGGTGCTGCTCTTGGACGAGCCGTTCGGTGCGCTCGACAAACGAACGTCGGAAGCGGTTCGGGGCTGGCTTGCGGACTGGCTACATGACTTCACAGGGATCGCCCTGGTCGCACTGACCAGGGTCGATCACCTGGAAGTCTTGGCCGATCGTGTCATCTCACTCGACGAGCGAGCGGATAACCGATGATCGGCTAGTCGCCGGTGTCCTCTTCCTGGAAGCCGTCGGTGAGCTCGGGCGTTGCCTCCGGTGGGCTCCACCCCTCGATGTCCGCACTCTCGCTGGTCAGTGCACTCAAGACGTTGATACCGGTGGCCGTCTCGATCTGTTCGACCATGGAGATCACCGCCGATGGCAGCTGGGTGGCGAGGCCACCGATTGCACCGCCGTCTGAACCGCCACCGTCTATCACCGTGATCTTGTCGATCTCGATCCCGGCGACGGTGTCGGTGATCTGCTGGATCAGGTCCGGCAGCATGTTCAGGACGAGGACGTCCTTGGCGTTCGGCCCCGCGGCCGAGAACTCCTCGGCCATGCGCTGGAACACCGCGATGTTGGCGTTGCCGTCCTCGATGATGGATGACGCACGACCACGGGCTTCCAGCTCCATCGCTTCACGTTTCGCTCTGGCCGGGGCGATGACGTCTGCTTCGAGGCGCCGTTTCTGCAGCTCGATGCGTTCGCCTTCCAACGCCTGCTCGGCAATGACCCGAGCCTGCTCGCCAGCGACGGTCGCTTTCTTCTCTGACGACATCGCCTCTGCGTCCAGCTCGGCCTGGCGGACACGGAGTTTGTTCTCCTGTTCAGCGATGGCAAGGTCGGCCTGGACCCGGGCAAGCTCTGCCCGCTGACGTCCGGTGGCTTCCGCCTCTTCGGCCTCGGCGGTCTGTCCCGCCTCGGTCTCTCTGGCCTCTCGCAGCACGCTGGCGGTCCGTCGTCGACCGACCGCTTCGAGGTAACCGACCTGGTCGGTCACGTTCTGAATCTTCAACACGTCAAGCTCAAGCCCGAGGGTGCGGATGTCATCGTCCGCCTCGTCGATCAGCGTCTGAGCAAACTTCAGCCGATCCTCGTTGACCTCTTCAGGCGTCAACGTTGCCAGGACGCCACGAAGGTTGGCTTCGAGGTTCTCCTTGGCGATCTGCTGGATGTACTCCGGCGGCCGACCGAGGAAACGCTCGACCGAATTCTCCAGCACGCCTTCCCGGCTGGCTACCTTTATATTGGCAACGCCCTGGACGTCGAGCGGGATGGCTCCCTTGGAGTAGGCGCTGGTGACCGCCACCTCGATGGGGATGGTGTTCAGGTCCATGTAGTCGACCTTTTCCAACAGCGGGATACGCAGTGTCCGCCCGCCCTTGATAACCCGGTAGCCGACCTTTCTGCCATCGCTCAGTGCTCTGGTCCGGCCAGAAACTACCGCTACCCGGTTCGGCGGGCAGATGATGATGAGGCTCTTTACCGCAATCGCAGCGGTGAACAGCGCCACCACCGCGAAGATCGCAACTATGACAAGCAACATTGCTACTACTCCTCTCCTGAATCGAGTTCCGCCAGGGACGCGACCAGCGCCGTGCCGTTCTCGATTTTGACCACGACGACGGAAGCTCCGACGTCGAACTGTTGTCCCGACCCGTCATCCATGGGCTGCGCCACCATGTACTGCGGCTGCCCACTTAGGTCGATTCGAATTCTGCCCCGTTGTGTCGAGGTCATCGGCAGTACCACTCGGGCCGGTCGACCCTCCAAGGTGCTGTCCGATATTTGGGAGTTCGCCTGAGAGTTCTTGATCAGACCGAACAGTGTCGAATTGATGAGCGCTGCGATCACGCCGACGACGATGGCGGTGATCAGGCTGGTGGCAGGCGAGTAGTCGAGGGCGCTGAAGACCAGGCCAGACGTGCCGAAGAAGGCACTGAAGAACACGACGGTGCGGAACGAGAGCAGGCTGGCGAAGACCGAGCCGAACGCGTCACCAAAGCCGCTGCCACCGATGTCGATTGGCTCGACCTCGGCACCGAGGTCCCCGTCGACCTCCAAGTCCAGGTCGACCTCCATGTCCATGTCCATGTCGAGGTCAACGTCGCCGCCCCCGAGATCTCCACCGAGGCCGTCGCCAAAGTCAGACGCCAGGCCCCCAAGAATCATGGGTACCAAAAACGCTCCGCCGAAGATGGCGGCCGAAACAAAAAGCCAGATCATCCGTTCCCCCCGTTTGATTCGCCAGCATCGGCCGGCGCTCCCTCCATCGCTTCTAGCACCGTTTCCACGCCGTCTCGCACCGCATGCCAATCGGCGGTCCAGGCGGTCAGGACATCTCGACCGGCCTCGGTGGCGTGGTAGACCTTGCGGGCGGGGCCGGTGTCCGAAGGCACCAGCGTGCTCTCGATTCGGCCGTTCGCCTTGAGCCGCTTCAGCACCAGATAGATGCTGTTCTCGTTCGGCAGCGCAAGCCCACGATCGTTCAGTTTTCGGACCAGCGCGTAGCCATAGGACGGCTTCTCGACGATGGACGCCAGCACGCACATGTCCAGCACGCCCTTCAAAATCTGCGAGTGATGCAACTCAACGCTAGATACCATTGCTCGTATAGTACTCTGCAATGAAGAATAGTCAATCAAAACTTGGTTGCGGTCGGGCGTGAAGGTCGGAGAACGGCCGGAAAGTCGCCACTATGGGGGGCCGTGAATGCTCCCCACCCGATTGGAATCGAATGAGCCCCGATGGGAACCAAACAGGCGATGTGCGGAGCGAGGTAGCGTCGGCCTTTGCCAGCCGCTGGAGCGGCGAGGCGGACCAGGTCATCATGTCGCCCGGGCGGATCAACCTCATCGGCGACCACACCGACTATTCGCTGCTTCCCGTACTGCCGATGGCAATTCAGTACGGCATCGCGTTTGCTGCCGGTGACGGCGGCGATGCACAGGGCGGCACCGGCATCACTATTGACTCGCTCAACGACCCGGCCGAACTGACGGTTGCCGCCGACGGCACCACCAGCGCCGCTGTGGCTGCGTCGTGGCATCGCTACGCCGAGATTGCGCTGCGCTACCTCGACCCGTTGCCCGAGGGATGTCGGATCCTGCTCAACGGTGACCTGCCGCTGACCGGTGGCCTGAGTTCATCATCGGCGCTGGTGGTTGGTCTGCTCGCCGCTGTGTCCGGCGTTGGCGAGCGTCAGCAGCGCGGGCAAGCCTTGAGTGGCCAGGCGTTGGCCGATGCTGCCGTGGCGGCCGAGCGTATGGCCGCCATCGAGGGTGGGGCGATGGACCAGACCATCATCGTGTTTGGTGTTGCCGGGGCTGCGGTCCGGCTGGAGTTCGATCCGCCATCTCGACGGACGGTCACTATCCCCGATGGGCTGTCGCTGGTTGCCACCTACTCCGGTGAGCAGGCGGCAAAGGGGGCCTCCGCCAAGGACAGCTACAACACCCGGGTGGTGGCCTGTCGCTCAGCGACGGCGCTGCTGGTGAAGTCGCTCGGCCTCGACGCTGCCCCCGATCCACTGGTGCTCGGCAGGCTCGGCGCCATTGCGCCCGAAGCGCTCGATGCGTTGCCCGATGTCGCCACCGCGGCCCAGGTGGCAAGCGACACCGGCATTGACCTGTCGCTGCTGATTGCGATGTCGGCCGGCGACTTCAACCCCGAAGAGTCCGTCCCCATCAAAGCGGTCGCCAAACATGTGGTTGAGGAAGCGGCGGCGGTCGATGCGATGGAACTGGCGCTCAGCGCTGGAGACTTTGGCGCTATCGGTGAGTTGCTCAACAGCTCGCACCGCAGCTTGCAGTCGTTCGGTTCGTCGACTCCGGCGCTGGACGCATTGACGGCAGCGGTAGTTGCCGCCGGAGGACTTGGAGCCCGGGTCACCGGGGCGGGCTTCGGTGGTTACGCCATTGCCGGGTGTCACTCCGAAGATGTGGAGCGGGTCATCGACGTCGCAACGGCAACCACCGGCGGCCCAGCGTTCGAGGTCACCGCATCGGCCGGTATCTCCTAGCCGCTGGCGACACCCCGTCGGGGGCTACCCGCCGGCGTCGCTGTGGGCCCGGCTAGAACGAGGCTCGGTACTCCGCAAGGTCAACCACCGAACCTGAGATGCGAGCATCTTCGGCCGCGAACGCTAACAGGTGACTTTCGAGCGACTCTTCGGCAAGGGTCCGTCCACCGGACCCGGTCCTGATGGCGTCGACGACACCGCCGATCAGCCCTCGGTCCCCGCCGCCGTGTCCACCGACGGCAACGTCGACGGGATAGGACGTGGTGCGTCCGCTGCGGTGCTCGGTGAGTTCGATGGCCGGGTCTCGTCCAAACCGTGCCCGCAGGGTGCCCCGGGTACCGTCGTAGCGCATGCTCCGGGTCTCCTCGGCCGCGTGGCCATGCATAACAAGGACGGTGGTCGACCCGTCGGTGCGCTCCATCGACACCACTTGATGGTCAACCACATCGGAACCAGCGGTGTAGACACACTCCCCGTACGGGCCGTTTTGGAGCGCCGCCATGCGACCGGCCGGTGAGAGGTCATCGGTGATGGCATGAACCGGCCAGCCGGTCAGCGCCTCGTTCATGTAGAGGCGCTGCGCCTCATACGGGCAGGTCTCGGCTGCGGGGCAGCCATCGGTGCAGCGATGTGGTGCGCCGGGCGGCGCGTTGTCCGGGGTGAAATGGGAGAGCCGCCCGAACGAGTGGAGCTTGGCCACCGGTACCTGGAGGTTCCACTCCAGCACGTCGAAGTCGTGGCAGCACTTCTGCACGATCATCGGGCTGGAGTCTGCGGCCCTGGCCCAGTTGCCCCGCACGAAACTGTGAGCCATGTGCCAGGAGACCACGTTCTCGCGATGCTCGACGGTGATGATGTCTCCGAGACGCCCGGACCGGACCACCTCGTTCAGCGCGGTGAAGAACGGGGCGTAGCGAAGCACGTGCGCCACGTGCAGCTGACGGTCGGACTCCCTCGCGGCGCGCACCACATCCACTACATCGGCCGCGGTTGCGGCGATTGGCTTCTCCAACAGGACGTGGGCCCCGGCGTGCACAGCGGCAATCGCTGGGTCTCGGTGGTGGCGATCGGGGGAGGCGATGACCCACAGGTCAGCGTCCAATGACAGCAGCTCGGAGAAATCCCCTGCTCGCCCCGCTGCGGGAATGTTGTGCGTTTCACCAAATCGATGGCGGTGGTCCGGGTCGGGGTCGGCCACGCCGACGAAGGTCAGGTCGTCGGGGAACTGGGTGGCGTGGTGGCCATAGATGAAGTGCCCCCGCTGACCGGCACCGACCAACACGGCTCTGATCGGCCCGTCCGACGCCATCAGGTGGCCCGCGCCGGTTCGATCGCTTCGAGGTAGTCGACGAGACGGCTGGCCACCTCGAACGACAGCTCGGGATCTTCGAGATCGGGTTCAAGCCACGCCTCGGAGACCCGGGTCCAGTTTGCGGCACCGTAGAACTCGCCGGACTCCGCGTTGTCACCGAGAATCTTGCGCCACTTCTTCTCGCTCTTCACAATGTCGGCCAGGATCGTGGCATTGGCGTTGGCGTCGGGGTTCTCGGCATGAAAGCCGATCTCCAGTGCCATGCCATCTTTGCCGTCGACGTGACGGCGGGCCAGGAGCTGGGCTTCGTAGTGCTCCCGCGGCGCCTTCTCGGTGTTGAACCACACTTTGATACCGCGCCGATGAGTCCGCAGCTTGAGCTCACCAAGTTCCTCGGGCGTCAGCGCTCGGACGACGTCAGCCACCTGGTCGAAGAGAGGGAGGTCCACACCCCAAGTCTAGGAAGCGAGGATGCCGCTGTGGCTCTACGGTCGGAACTGCAGATCTCGGGGTTGCAGACGAGCGGGCTGGCTGACCTGGCGGTAAGCGTTGCCGATCCACTCGCAGATGTAGCGGCGGGTGTCCCTGGGGTCGATCATCTCCTCGATCTGGAACTTTGAAAGTGGGCCCATCGGACCTCGGACGCTTTCAATCCTGGCGTTCAGCTCTGCCCGCAGCGCGTCCGGGTCCTCGGCCTCTGCCAGCTGGCGTTTGTACGCGGCCTCGATGCCGCCCTCGGGCGGAATGCCACCGACGTCTGCGGCGGGCCAGGTCACCCGCACCGACGCGCCCGAACGTGGGGTGGCGTAGTTGTTGCCGGCAACGCCGAAGCTGCGCCGCATGAGCACCGTGAAGATCGGCACCTTGACCTGGGCAAACGCGATCATCCACTCGCCACCCTTGCGGATGGTGCCGTTGATCTCGTGCTCAAGGCCAACCGCGAATCCGGGGTTGTCCACCAGGTTCAGCACCGGGATGTGGAACAGGTCGCAGAGGTCCAGGTGTCTGGTCAACTTGGCGCAGCCATCGGCGGTCAGCGCACCGCCGTTGACGTGCCTGCTGTCCGACGCAATCACGCCGAGCGGGTGACCGTTGAACCGCACAAACCCGGTGATCTGATCGGTGCCCCACAGCGGGCCGATCTCAAAGAAAGAGTCCCGGTCTGCCATCAGCTCGATGGCCCGGCGCATGTCGAATGTGGTGGTGCGCTTGCGGGGTACGAGGTGGAACAGTTCCTCCTCCCGGCGGTCGGCCGGGTCGGCCGTTGACGGGGCGGCGACCGGTGGCGCTTCGTAAACATTGGCCGGGAGGTAGGACAGGAAGCGTCTGGTCATATCCATCGCTTCGTGCTCGGTCTCGGCCAGATTGTCGACTGAGCCATTGGTGCAGTGAATGTGCCACCCGCCGAGGTCCTCCTTTGTGATGTCATACCCCATCGCATGGCTAACGACCGGCGGCCCGGCAACGAAGAGTTGCGCAACGTCTCGGACCATCACCGAGAAGTGCCCGAGGACCGCCTTCGCCGCGCCGATGCCAACCACGCTGCCAAGCAACATGTTGACCACCGGCACCGTCGTCAGCTGCTCGGCGTACTGGCTTGAGCCAAGGTGCCCGGGGAGAAAGGACCCGCCACCCCCGGCAACCCGGGGTCGTCCGGCGGTGATCGCCCCGGTGCTTTCCTTTGCGGTGCTCTCGCCCTGCTTCTTCTGCTCGGGAACCATGGCAGCAACACTGCCGCCACCAGAGGATCCGTCGAGCAGACGGACCGACGGGATGCCGAGCTCCACCGAGAGTTTGTCGAGGTAGCGGCTCTTCTCGCCGATGGCGCCATCGGCGTGACCGCCTCGGGAGGTGAAGTCATCGGCGCACACCACGGCCGTTCGACCCTCGACGTCGCCCCACCCGCCGACGTGGTTGGCCGGGGTGAACGCGGCGATCTGACCATCCTCGTCGTAGGAGGCAAAGCCGGTCACGCTGCCGACTTCGCGGAAGGTGTCATCGTCCAGCAGCAGGTCGATCCGGTCTCGACAGGTCAGCTTGTTCCGGTTCCGCTGTCGGACCACCCCTGGCTCCTGGGAGTCGGGACCGAGCCTGGCTTCGGCCAGACGGTGCAGCGTCTGCACGTCATCCAACATCGGCTGCCAGGTCTGATCGGCGGGAAGGGAAGCCGCGCCGTCGCCCTCGGCGTTGGCGTCTACCGCAAGGACGACGACCACCTGCCCGGCCGAAACGCGAGCACCCGGCGCCACCTCTGCAAGGTCGGCGACGGTGCCGGCAACCGGCGCGGTCACGTTGGTCTCCATCTTCATGGCGCTGACGATCAGCAACGTGTCGCCTGCGGCCACCGTGTCGCCAACCGCCACCCGGCACTCCAACACGTCGGAGTCCATCGGGCACTCGACGCCACGCTGCCCATCGCCAACCGGCAATGTCGGAGCGGCCGGCGTTGCTGACGGTTTCGCTCCGACGGGGCCGGTCAACGCTGCGGCCTGCCGGGCGAGCAGGGCGGTGGGGCCTGCGGCACCGTTGAGCGCCGCATCGCCTGCCGGGCCACCAGAAGCGGCCCCAAGGTCCGGGTGGTCTGTGAGTAGCGATGTACGGGCGTCTCCGGAGCGCACCTCGTCGGAGCGCAAGATCGCCTTGAGCTGGCCGAGGTTGGTTGCCAGGCCGACGATGTGAAACTCGGTCAGCGCCTGCAGGGTCCGATCCACCGCGGCGTCGAGCGTCGGGGCAAAGCCTGAGGAGCCGATGACCTTTGCCAGCAGTGGATCAAACTGAGGTGGGGGCGCGTAGCCGGCATATCCCGCACCATCGACGCGGATGCCTGGCCCCGACGGTTCCTTGTACGCGGTGATCTGGCCTGGGCCGGTTGCAACCACGCGGGCCTGCACGGCAAAGCCTCTCGGGGCCGGGACCGAGGCCTGGTCGCCGAGACCAAGATCTGCCAACAGCCCGCCTGCTGCCAGGTGGAATTGGGTGGCCACAATGTCGATGCCCGTGATCTGCTCGGTAATGGTGTGTTCCACCTGGATGCGAGGGTTGCACTCGATGAAGAAGTGACGCCCGCTCTCCGGTTCCACAAGAAACTCGACCGTTCCGGCATTCACGTAATCGGTGCCGCTGATGAGCTTCACCGCATCGGCCAGGACCCGCTCTCGCACCTCGGCATCCAGCCCGGCCGCCGGGGCGACTTCCACCACTTTCTGATTTCGCTGCTGGACCGAACAGTCACGCTCATGCAGGTGAATGACGTTGCCCTCGGCGTCAGCCAGCACCTGTACCTCTATATGGCGCGGTCGCTCGACCAGCTTCTCGAGGAACAACGTGCCGTCACCGAAGCTCGCCTCGGCTTCGCTGCGGCACCGTTCGAACGCTTCCGGCAACTGGGCGGCGTCGGGGACTGCACGCATCCCTCGGCCGCCCCCTCCCGCTGCGGCCTTCAACATGATCGGGTAACCGATGCGTTC
>CAZSTV010000123.1:0-266 GCA_964609665.1 uncultured Acidimicrobiaceae bacterium | reverse complement strand
CCGCCTCGGCGGTTGCGGCCGCAAGGTCTGCCAGAGCGGCGGTGCTGCCGTCGATCACCGGGATGTCGAGCGACTGGGCCAGCTTCCTGGCCTGGACCTTGTCGCCGAACAGCGCGAGCGCTTCGGGGGCCGGGCCGACAAAGGTAAGGCCGGCTTCGGCACAGCGGCGGGCGAACGTGGGGTTCTCGGCCAGGAAGCCGTAGCCGGGGTGCACGCAGTCGCAGTTGTTGTCGTCCGCCGCGGCGATGACCGCATCAATGTCGAGG
>CAZSTV010000122.1:9678-16784 GCA_964609665.1 uncultured Acidimicrobiaceae bacterium | reverse complement strand
TGGCGGTAGTACGAGACGGCATTTATCTTGAACAGTTTCCACCTGCTCGGAGCCAGTTCCGGACCGGTCGTCGAAGCCCGGTCAAGTCGGTCATTGTCGTCCACACCGCCGAGAGCGGCACCGACCGTTTCGGAGCGGACCCGAAGGCGGAAAACGTCGCGGCGTTCATCAGAGACCGGAGCGACGCGGGCTCCTACCACCTGCTCGGCGACGCCGACTCCATCATCCAACTGGTCCGCTTTGAGAACGAGGCGTTTCAGGACGGGACCGGGAGCAACCGCTGGGCCATCGGCATCTCGCTGGCGATGAACGCAGCGGACTGGAACGTCGTCTCCTCATCGAGGAAGCAGGAGCTCACCGAGACCGCGGCGCAGATGGCGGCCATTGCAGCGCAGTGGTTGGCCGACCGCGGCCTGCCACTCCCCGAGGCCCGGCGCCTCACCAAAACCCAGAGCGACCAGACCGACGCATCCGGATTCATCTCCCACGCCCGTCGCGACCCGACCCGCCGAAGCGACCCCGGCGCCGGGTTTCCCTGGACCGAGTTCTTCCGGCTCTACCAGCAGATCCTGTCCGGCGGCGGACTCGAGCCAGACCGCGACGCACTGACCCGGCAGCTGCAGGCCCTGGTCGGAACGTCTGCAGATGGCATTGTCGGTCCGGCCACCATCGCGGCCCTCAACCGGAACTGGATTGGTCGAGACGATGCGTTCGATGATTCCGTCGCCGACACCTTCACCAACAACCCGCGGGTGATCGAGTGGGTGCAAGCCCGGCTCAACGCCCAGGACGGCCTGGATGTCACGGTCGACGGAAACTACGGACCGGCCTCCGAGCAAGCGGCCAAGACCTACCTACGACGCGGCGGCGTTATCACTGCCGAGTCGTTCCTGACACTGGTGGGAGACTGACCATGGACCCAGCCATCACCGCTCCGAACCCCGGCGCCACCCTTCGTGGATCAGTTCAAGTCTTCGAATGGGACCTTGGCGGCATACCGATCGAGAGCGCCTGGCTGTACGCCGGTTCCAGTCTCGGTGGGTCACAGTACGGCAGCCGCTTTGTCGGTTCCGACACCGAGACGTCGGTCGGGAACCTGCCGACGGACGGCTCCACCGTCTTTGTTCGGCTGTGGTATCGGGTGAGTGGCCAATGGCTGCGCCTTGACGAAGAGTACGTTGCCGCCGCCGACGCGGCCCTGCCCGCCATCACAGATCCAACATCGGGTGGGCGGCTCGACGGACAGACCCACACCTTCCGGTGGACCTTTAGTGGCCTGGCGGTCGAGGCGGCGTGGCTCTACGTCGGCTCCGAGGTCGGCGGGTCGGACTACGCCGCAACCTTTGTCGGCGCCGCAACGTCAACCACCGTCGATGGGTTGCCCACCGACGAGAGCGACGTCTTCACCCGGCTCTACTTCCGGGTGGCGGGATGGTGGTACCTCGTCGATGATCAGTTCATTTCCGGCGGCCTCGTCATCCCCGACACCGACACGTTGACCCGGGAACTACAAGCGCTCATCGGCGTCACCGCCGATGGGGACGCCGGCCCCCGGACCCGGGCCGCCCTCAACCGCAACTGGCTCGGCAGGGCGCAGAGCTTTGACCCGTCCTTCGCTGCCAGGTTTGAAAACTCTGACGATCTGATCCGCTGGGTGCAACGCCGTATGAACACCCGAGCCGGGCTTGGGGTGACGGTCAGCGGCAACTTCGATGCAGCAACCGAGGCGGCGGTCATCGAGCACCTCGGTAGAGGTGGTGTGGTTGCGGTCGAGTCATATCTGACCCTGCTGCAGCCCGGCACCCGCAGCTAGCCCTGTCCTAGTCGAACAGGAATTCCACCCGGCGGTTGAGGGCTCGTCCCACCTCGTCGTCGTTCGACGCAATCGGCTCGTCCGGTCCCTTGCCATCAGCGGTCAGGCGGCCTTCGGGGACCCCGTTCGCCACCAGGAACTGCACCACGGACTGCGCCCGTCGCACGCTGAGTTCCTGGTTGAGCTCTCGCGGGCCCTGGCTGTCGGTGTGGCCGATGACGGTCATGTCCAACGACTGGTCCCGGACCAGGAGTGCCACGCCAACGCCGAGCACCTGCGCCGCCTGTTCGGTAATGTCCGCCGAGTTCACGTCGAAGAGCACGCCGCCCTGCATCGCGCCGGACGTAATGCCGTTCTCCACCTGGATCTCGTAGGCGGTGAACGGCTGAAACAGCTGGAAGATGCCGGGCATGGTGTACATCCAGAACGAGGTGTAGGTGCCGTCGTCCACGGTCATGGTGCTCGACACGTTCTCCGGTCCATACACCGCCGCCGCACCCTGGACGAAGGTCTGACCGATGGCTTCGGAGGGGACTTCGCCTTCGAGTAGGACGGTCCCGTCGGTGACGGTGGCGACAAACCGGGGTGGGACCAGGCCGGTGATCTCGATACTGCTTCCAGTGAAGGGCAGTCCGGTGATAAGGCTGAGTGCGCCCTCGAAATTGGCGGCGTACTCCGGATTCGGTGAACGTCCGGCCACCGCAATCGCATCATCCTGGAGGCGAATGGTGCCGTCGGTGATCATCGGGAGCAGACCGACAACCTGTGGCGCCGCCTCCAGCCACGCTGCGGGATCGATCGATTCGTCGACTTCCAGTTCGGAGGTGAAGAACGGCGCGTAGGCAATCTCCGCCCTGGTCTCCAGCGCCAGCTTGGTCTCGGCGTCGGGGACCCGACCGGAGAGGACAAAGACGTTGTCGGTCAGGGTGGCGTCAACGTAGGGAGCATCGGTCGGCGGAGCAGGGATGACCGACGGAGTAGTGCCACCTGCCGCCCCACCGTCGGCGTCCTCATCGGCGTCCTCGTTCTCGTCATCGTCGGTCGCCGCGGTGTCGTCGTCCGTGTCGTCCGCGCCGTCCGTGGAGTCGCTTCCGGCCTCGGTCTCGTCGGCATCAGCACCGTCACCGTCACTATCGTCGGTCGACTCTGACTGCAGCGACGGTCCGGCCACGTCGGTGGTTGTGCCCTCGTCATCGCCTGAGGAGTAGAACAGCACCAGGCCCGTCAGGACCAATAGGGCGATGGGTATTAGCGCAAACCAAAGGAACCGCTTTGTCTCACTGCGGGACTCATTGAGGATGTCCTGGGTTGCAAGCCACGCCGGTTCTTTTTCCGGGCTTTCATCACCATCAGGGAAAACGCTGTCGCCATCGTCACCTGGCATTTCCGCCTCCAGCTATCGCCCCCGCCAAGAAGTTCAAGCCGCCTCGACTCTACAACAAAAGGGTTTGGAGTGGTTCGAGAACGTCTAACAACACCGTGCATGGCACGGTTCGCATGAAGCTGAAACGACCGACAGGTCTAGAGTGGTGCCGCTATGCCCCTGCTCGCTGTACTCGGAATCACCCTGGCAACCTGGATCGCTCTCGCCGTCGTGCTGTCGGTGGCGCTGCTAATTCTTATTCTCATGCGGCGAATTCAGCGCTTCGCCGTGAACCGACTCGGCATCCGCAACTACACCGCGGACATGATCAGACGGGTGCTGATGGCGCTGGTCGTGGTGGTTGCGGTCATCTACATCTTCGAGTTGCTCGAGCTGGAAGTACGACCGCTCATCGGCGGTCTTGGTATCTCCGGCATCATTGCCGCCATCGCCTTGCAGCCGGTGATCGGCAACTTCATCGGCTCCATGTTTCTACACAGCACCAGGGCGTTTCGTCCGGGCGACGAGATTGAATCGAACGGGATCGTGGGGACCGTTATCGACATCAGCCACCGGGCCGTTGTGATTGAAGACTTCGATGGGAACTCGGTCTACATTCCAAATCTGAAGGTGTTGGACAGCACGCTGGTCAACCTGACCGCTGATGATCCGCGGCGCACGCTTATCCCGTTCCAGGTGGCATACAACACCGACCTTCGGGTCATGCAGGAGCGGGTCCGTGTGGCGCTGAACCAGATCGAGGGTGTTGCGGACCGGCCCGCCGTTGAGGTCCTGGTTCGCTCGTTCGGTGATTCCGGCATCAACGTCGAGGCGCAGATCTGGCACCCCGCGGAGGAGATCATGGCCCGTCGCACGGTCAGCGAAGCCGCCATTGTCATCCGGGAAACCCTGGCAGAGAACGACATCGTCATTCCGTTCCCTCAGTTGGTCGTTCAGCCCGCGCCGGACCAGCAGGACCAGTAGTAGTAAGTAGTAGTAGCGGGTCAGCCTTCGTCGCCGATGACCGGCTCCTCGGCCTCGTAGATCGCAATGAGCGCAGCGTTGACGATGCTCTCGGTGGAGATTCCCGTCAGCTCGTACAGGTCATCGATGGTGCCGGACTCACCGAAGCGATCGACGCCCAGGTTGTACTGGCGGGTCCCGAGGGCCGAGCCCAACCACGCCATTCCGTGGCTCGCCGCATCCTGCACGCTGACGACCGGTCGTTGCCGCTCTGAGCGAGGAACGAGCCGGTGGAGGTGGCTGGGCTTGCGAACAACCCGACCGCTTGAAATTGCCGACGCGTGGGTTCCCTGCCAGCTGCGATATACGCGGTCAGGACTGGTCATGTGCACGACGGTGGCCTGCACCCCTTCAACGTCGAGTTGTTCGGCCGCGGCGATCGCTTCCGGAGCGGTGACGCCGGTGGAGACAATGGTGACCCCCGGTCGGCCGTCGCCCGGTCCGTCGATCAACCGGTAACCGCCCTCCAAGACCTGGTTCCGCAACGATGCTTCGCCGTGGCGTTCAAGCGCCGCAGCGAACGGGCCCTGGTCGATGGGTCGAGTCGACAGTCGCAGGTAACAGCTTTCGCCATCCGGTTGACCCAACCGGTCGAGGGCGTCGCACAGCAGCCAGTCCACCTCGGTGGCGTATGCCGGTTCGGCGTAGTGCACGCCGGGCAGCTCAACCCCGACCGACGGGGTGATGGTGGACTGATGGGCGCCCCCCTCCGGGGCGAGGGTCACGCCGGACGGTGTGCCGGCCACGATGAATCGTGAGCCGTTGTAGAGCGAGTAGATGAAAGCGTCCAGGCCACGGAGCACGAAGGGGTCATAGACCGTGCCGACCGGCAACAGATGCTGGCCGTGGTGGTCATGGCTCAGGCCGAGCTGACCGAGCAGCATGAACATGTTCATCTCGGAAATGCCAAGTTCGATGTGTTGCCCGCTCGGTGACGGCGCCCACTTCAACAGCCGGTCCGCACCGCCGTGGTCTTCCTGCTCGACCGGCGCATAGACCCCGGTCTTGTTGATCCAGCCACCCAGGTTGGTGGAGATGGACACGTCGGGCGCGGTGGTGACAATGCGCTCGGCAACGCCCTCAGTGTCGCCAAGGCTGCTCAGCACCCGGCCGAACGCTTCCTGTGAGGAGGTGGCGCCGTTGGTCACCGGCGGTCGGGCCGCATCGGGAATGTTCAACTGTGGGCGAGGGATTGGCTTCGGGTTGTTGATGTCTCCGCCAACCGCATCGCAGGCCCGCCCGGCGGGGGAGTTGGGGTCGAAGCGGTCCCACTCGTTTTCCTCGGTCAGACCGAGGTCGGAGCGGAGTTCGTCCATCTGCTCGGGGGTGAGCAGCGCCGCGTGGTTGAGGGGGTCGCCGGCCATCGGCAGGCCCCGACCTTTGATGGTGTAGGCAAAGATGACGCTCGGCTGGTCGGCTGCCTTGTCGCACTCGCTGAAGCTGTCCAACAGCAGGCCAAGGTCGTGACCGCCGAGGTCGGTGACCAGCGTCTTGAGCGCCGCGTCCGGTCGGTCCTGCACAAAGCGATGCACCGCCTGGTCGGCGTTGCGGAGGAACTTCTCCCGGAGGTCAGCACCGTTCAGCGCGAACAGTGACTGGTACGCCTCGTTGCTCATCGCGTCGATGTGGTCCCGCAGTGCCTCGCCGTCGGGTTGGCGGAACGCCGCGGTGAGCAACGACCCGTACTTGGCTTCCACAACATGCCAGCCGGCGTGATGAAAGAACCGCTCCAGCCGGGTGGCGGCAATGGCCGGAATGACTCGGTCAAGGCTCTGACGGTTGAGGTCCACCACCATGGTGAAGTTGCCGAGTCCCTCGGCCGCCGGTTCCGCAACGGCCTCCCACACATTGCCTTCATCCAGTTCGGCATCGCCGACCAGGGCGATGAACCGGGCGTCTGGCTGGTCGCCGAAGTGGGCCTCGACGTAGCGTCGGGTGAGCGCCGAGAACAGGGGTGCGACCGCTCCAAGCCCCACCGATCCCGTCGAGAAGTCCGCAACGTCGGGGTCCTTGGTCCGCGACGGGTACGCCTGGAGGCCGCCCCGTTGGCGAAGCGTTGTGAGGTAGGAGCGGTCGAGCTCGCCCGTCAGATACTTGATGGCGTGATACACCGGCGACGCGTGGGGCTTTACCGCCACTTTGTCCCGGCCGCTGATGTGACCGAACCACAGCGCGGTCATGATCGACACCATCGACGCGCTTGACGCCTGGTGTCCGCCAACCTTTACCTGGCCGCCCGGACGCCGGTTGGCCGCATCGACGATTCGAGTGGCCAGCCACAGCACCCGCTGTTCGATCTCCGCCAGCACCTCCAAGTCGACGTGAAGGTCGACCTGGGAGTTCTGGTGGTCCCCGTCGTCGGGTTCCGGTAGATGGTTGTGGCGGCCGACGAACGAGGTCATGTTCCAGCTTCTTCCTTGGCGAGGTCTTGCACCACGTGGGCGCCGGGGTGTGCGGCCAGCGTTTCCGACGGCACCAGCAGCTTTCGATCTCTGCCGCCGCCGCCGATGATCAACCGATCTCGTTCCATGACCCTGGCATCGATCCACAGATCGAGCGGGGTCGATGACCCGAAGGGGGTGACCCCGCCGATCTCCATGCCGGTCAGCTCCTTGGTCTGGTCCGCCGAAGCGAAGGAGCACTTGCGGACGCCGAGGCGCTTTCTGACCACCTTGTTCACGTCCAACCGGGTGTTGGCCAACACGAGGCACATGACGTACACCGTTGGGTCGGCCTTGCCTGCAACCACGATGGCGTTTGCCGAATCCTCCATGGCATAGCCGTACGCTTCGCAGAACGCAGCGGTATCAGCAAGCTCCGGATCGCACGGCACCAGTTCGTATGCCACGTCCAGCTCGGTCAACTGAGCGATGACCGCATCTTGGGTCGCTGCACCGTCTTGGGTTG
>CAZSTV010000122.1:0-9578 GCA_964609665.1 uncultured Acidimicrobiaceae bacterium | reverse complement strand
GTCTTGGGTTGCCTGGGCCTCGGCTGGCTGGGCTTCGGTTGATCGCTCTTCCATCACGGGCCAAGACTAGTGCTGCTCGAAGCTGCCCCTGCCACCACCCGCCACTAGTGTCGGTTCATGGGAGAACCAAGCGGCTGTCCGGCCCACCAATCGTTCGAACCATTCGGTGCCGACTACCTCCGAGATCCGTACCCTACATTTGCCGCGGTCAGAAAAGAGGGGCCCGCGTTCTACAGCGAAGAGCTGGGCATGTGGGTGGTCACCCGGTACGAAGACTGCGCCGTGATCATGTCCGACACCGAGCGGCTATCGGCCCGCATTGCCCAGGACGCCCTGCTGCCGTTCTGCCCTGCTGCCGCGGCGATCCTCTCGGACGGGTTCGGGTTCATCCCGACCATGACCAACCTGGATCAGCCCGAGCACGGCCGCATCAGGAAGCACAACCTGACCGCGTTCTCCAACCGGCGGGTGGCGGAACTGGAGCCGGTTATCCGAGAAATCACCGGTGACATGTTGGACGCAATGCTGAGTGAAGAGCGCTTCGACTGGGTCTCCGGTCTTGCATTCCCGCTGCCGATCACCGTGATCTTCAAGCTGCTCGGCTTCCCCGATGCCGACGCGGAAATGCTGAAGGGGTGGACGACCGAACGGCTGGTCATGTTGTTCGGCCACCCGACCGAGGACGAGCAGGTGCGGGTCGCCTCCAACATGAAGGACTTCTGGTCCTACTGCGTGGACTTTGTCTCGATGCGTCAGGCCAACCGGTCCGATGACTTCACCTCGGCCCTGCTCGACATCCACGACGCGGACCCGTCGGCAATCTCGGTCCAGGAACTGACAAGCGTCATCTTCGGGTTAAGCATTGCAGGCCACGAGACCACGACAAACCTCCTGACGAACACGCTTTGGCTCCTGCAACGTCACCCGAGCCAGTGGCGTGAGGTGTGCGACGACCCGGCGCTGATCCCCAACGCGGTGGAGGAGTCGTTGCGGTTTGATTCGAGCGTCAACGCCTGGCGGCGGTACTCACTGGTCGACATCACACTCGGCGACACGGACTCCGGAGAAACGGTGGCTGGAGAAACCGTGACCATCCCGGCAGAGTCCAAGGTGCTGGTGCTGCTCGGTGCAGGCAACCGCGACGAACGCAGCTTCGACAATCCCGACGTGTTTGACATTCACCGTGCAGATGCCCGCCGTCACCTCTCGTTCGGCAAGGGCATCCACTTCTGTCTCGGAGCGCCGCTTGCCCGGCTGGAAGCCAGGGTGGTCTTCGAGGAGTTGGTGGCCCGAGCCCCAGACGTTGTCATGGCCGAACAGGAACTCTCGTTCCCGCCGATCATCTCGTTCCGGGGTCCGTCGCAGCTGCTGCTCGAACGCTCAGCGAAGTGAGATACCAGCGGTCTTGATCTCCAGGTACTCGTCGAGTCCCTGGTGTCCGCCCTCACGTCCGATGCCGGAATCCTTCATGCCGCCGAACGGGACCGACGCCGATGTCGGGTTGACGTCGTTGATCCCGATGATGCCGAACCGCAGCGCCTCGAAGGCCGACAGCGCGGTCTTCATGCTCTCGGTATAGACGTAGGCGGCGAGGCCGTAGTGGGTGTCGTTCGCCAGGTCGATCACCTCGTCGACGTCCTCGTAGATGACCACCGGAGCAACCGGTCCGAAGGTCTCTTCTCGATACACCGTCATGTCCGGCGTGACGCCGGTGAGCAGGGTCGGTGCGTAGAAGAAACCGCGGTCGAGGCCGTCTTCGGTGAGGCGATGCCCGCCGACAGGCACGTCGGCGCCCTTGTCCCTTGCGTCTTCGACCTGGGCGGCAACCTTCTCGACGGCGGCATCGTTGACCAACGGCCCAACGCCGACGCCATCGTCCATGCCGTTGCCCGCAACCAGCCCGGTGACCCGCTTGGTCAGGGTGTCAATAAACGTGTCGGCCGCGCTGGCATGGACGTACAACCGGTTCGGGCTGATGCAGGCCTGCCCGGCGTTCAAGAACTTGAGCGCCGCAGCACCCTTCGCAGCATTGAGGGGGTCGGCGTCCGGAAAGACGATGAACGGGGCGTGGCCACCGAGCTCGACCGATACCCGCTGGAGTGATGCCCCGGCCTTTGAGGCCAGCAGGCGGCCCACCGCGGTGGAGCCGGTGAAGGTCAGCTTCCGCACCCGGGGGTCGCTGGTGAACACATCGCCGATGGGGACCGGGTCTTGCGCGGTCACCATGTTGATGACGCCAGGTGGGATACCTGCCTCGGTGAAGATGTCGAAGATTGCCTTGGCCGAAAGCGGCGTTGCCTCGGCGGGCTTCAACACCATCGTGCAGCCCGCGGCGAGCGCCGGGGCCATCTTCCTTGTCAGCATGGACATCGGGTAGTTCCAGGGGGTCACCATGGCCACCACTCCCACCGCTTGGCGCACGCTGAGGAACCGCTGGTCCGGACGACCGGACGGCAGCCACTCACCGGTGAGGCGTCTGGCTTCTTCGGCGTACCAGCGGATGAAGTCAGCGCCGTAGCCAACCTCGAAGGTGCTGGCCCGAAGCGGCTTGCCCTGCTCGGTGGTCATCAGCTCGGCCAGGTCTTTGGACCGCTCGGTCATCAGCCGCCAGGCATCCATCAACAGGTCGGCCCGCTTGTACGCGGTGGTGGCGGACCATTCGCCGAAAGCGGCGTCCGCCGCGTCAATGGCCAACGTTGCGTCGGCGGCCCCACCATCCGGCATGCGGCCAATTTCCTTGCCGGTGGCCGGATTCAACACTGCGAAGGTCTCACCGGACTCAGCTGCTACCCACTCACCATTTCTGAACATGGCGAGATCGTACTCCCGCAGCGAATGTTGTCCCATTTCTGGCCCCACCGTGGGGAGGTTGGGGCCGATCTTCAGGGGGTTGTTGCAGTCTGAGGAGCCACCGTTGCACACTTGGCTTGAAAGGGCACCGATGCGTCACCGCGAACCAAACATCACCATCGAGGATGTAGCCGCCGAGGCATCGGTTTCCGTGGCGACCGTCAGTCGGGCACTTCGGGGGCTGCCAAATGTGGCCGAGCCGACCAGAGATCGGGTGTTGGAGGTTGCGAAGCGACTGGACTATCGCCCGGACCCGAACGCGTCCCGCCTGGCCACCGGCCGCAGCGGTGCAGTTGCGGTTGCGGTGCCATTGCTCAGGGGCTGGTACTTCAGCCAGGTGGTCGCGGGCGTGGAAGAGGTGGTCAAGGAGGCAGGCTATGACCTGCTGGTGCACGGCCTCGGCAATGACGAGTCTCGGCGTCGGTTCGTTGCCGGAGATACGCCGCTGCGAAACCGGGCCGACGGCTTTGTGTTGGTGGATCTGCGGGTGTCGGCCGATGAAATTTCGGTGCTGGCATCAAAAGGGATCGCCGCTGTCACCGTCGGTTTCGAAACGCCGCACTACCCGTCGGTCATGCTCGATGACTTTGCTGTGGCCAAGACCGCTGTCGAATACCTCATCTCGCTCGGCCACAGCCGTATCGGACTGATTGGCGGAATATCGGACGACAAGTTGCGTTTCGTGGTCCCCGAGCGCCGTCGCAACGGTTACCTGAGTGCGCTTGCCGATGCCGGTATTGCGCCGGTGCCGGCGTTCGAGCAATCGGGAGCGTTTTCAGTCCAGGGCGGTACCGAGGCCATGACCAACATGTTGGACAATGACGTTCGGCCGACCGCCGTCTTTGCAATGTCGGATGAGATGGCATTTGGAGCCATACAGGTGGCCCGGGCGGCGGGGCTTTCGGTGCCCGGCGATATGTCGATCATGGGTGTCGACGACCATGACCTTGCGCCGGTGATGGAGCTGTGCACCATGCGTCAAGATGTGATCGAAAATGGCGCCATCGCGGCGCGACTGCTGATGAACAGCATTGCCGACGATTCGGCCTCGCCAGCTCACGAGATGGCCGACTTTGAGTTGGTGACTCGCTCAACTACTGCAATCTTGCACGACTCTGGCAAAAAACCGGCGGCCGACGCGTCCAGTCGCGGTCCGGTTAGCATCTAGCAACGCAACCGTCGCAAGATGTGACTTGCATTTAACAATCGGATATGTAAGCGTTTACAGTCGGTCACGGCCGTAGCGTTTCATGTCCGTAGATCCGCAATACATCCTGGTAGGTCCGTCAGGGCCGCCACCTGAACCCTGGGAGGGGATTCGAGAATGAAACTAGCTTGGCGAAGAATGCTTGCGCTGCTACTTACCTTCGCGTTCGTAGCCGCAGCATGCTCCGGTGATGATGGCGAAGACGCCACCACCGAAGCAGGTGACGACACCGCTGAATCAACTGATGATGATGAAGCGATGGAAGACGAAGAAGCCATGGAAGATGAAGAAGCCATGGAAGATGAAGAAGCCATGGAAGACGAAGAGGCCATGGAGGATGAGGAAGGTGACGCCATGGCGGACCTCTCCGGCACCACCGTGACCATCTCTGGCCCAGAGAACTCCGAGCTTGACATTGGCGCCATCGCCGCAGGCTTCGAAGGCTTCACCGCCGAGACCGGCATTGAGGTTGTCTACAACGGCTCCCGTGACTTCTCGGACAACATTGGTGTGCAGGCCGAGGCCGGCACCACCACCGACATCGCGTTCTTCCCGCAGCCCGGCAAGGTCGCCGACTTTGCCCGTGACGGCTTCCTCCAGCCGATGGACGCTGCCGTCGTCGACGCAGCCAACACCAACTGGTCAGCTGACTGGACCGGCTTCGGCACCGTCGACGGTGACGTCTACGGCGTGCCTGTCAAGGCTGACCTCAAGTCCCTCGTCTGGTACCAGCCCGGCGTGTTTGAGGAAAAGGGCTACGAAGTTCCCGAGACCTGGGATGACTTCAAGGCACTTGCCGCAACCATGATCGAGAACGGCGACACCCCGCTGTGCGTCGGCATCGAGTCCGGTGGCGCAACCGGTTGGGCATTCACCGACTGGATGGAAGACCTCATGCTCCGTTTCCACGGCGCCGATGTCTATGACCAGTGGGTCAACCACGACATTCCCTTCAACGACCCCCGCGTCGTCGAAGTGATGCAGGAGATCCTCGACCTCTGGAACACCGACGGCATGGTCTTCGCTTCCGGTGGCACCATCGCAACCACCCCGTTCGCTGAGAACGCGGTGCCGCTGGTGGAGCAGGACTGCCTCATGCACCGTCAGGCCAACTTCTTCGCAGGGAACTTCCCTGAGGGAACCCCGGCCAACGACGGCAGCGCCGATGCGGTCAACGCGTTCTACTTCCCGACCGTGAACGGTGACCGTCCGTTGCTCGTGGCTGGCGTCCTCGCCACCGCCTTCAACGACCGTCCCGAGGTTTGGGCAGTGCTTGAGCACCTGACCACCGCTGAGTATGCCAACGCTCGTCAGGCCTACCAGGCCGCCGAGACCGGTGGTACCTCAGGCTTCCTCTCAGCCGTCAACGGCTGGGACGGCAGCAACCTCAATGCGCTTGAGTCGAGCTTCCTCGACATCTTCGCTGCAGCTGAGGTCGCTCGCTTCGACGCTTCGGACCTCATGCCGGCCGCCGTTGGCGCCGGTTCGTTCTGGAGCGAAGGTACTGCTGCAGTGAACGGTGACAAGACCGCTCAGGAAGCAGCAGACGCTATCGAGGCCAGCTGGCCGTAACCCGGTCATGTAGTACTTGACGTTCACTACGAGCATCGTTTGGTAGAGCAATACACATGAACGGGGCGTCAGCACAGCGCTGGCGCCCCGTTTGTGTTTCGGTCGGCTACCGGTTGCGGTCGGTAGGGCTGGTTGCCCAGTGCGTTCGGTGCGACACTGGGAAATGAGGGGAGATTCTGTGGGTACTTTGGAGACGGTTGGTTCGCTGATCATCGCCGCGCTGTGTGCCGGTCTGTTCGGTTTGTTGGTTGCCGCATTCGCTCGGCGGGTGACAGGTTTTCTGAGCGACAGTGCTCGACAGCTCACCCAGCGGGTGGCCTTTGTCGTGTTCACTGCGCTCGGCTTTGTGTGGATGCTGCGAGGTGATCGGGCGGACCGGTTCATCGCCTCCCCCGAAGCGGACAAGGTCGCTTCCACCATTTGGGGTGTGCTCCTGGCGGTGGGTGTCAGCGCGGCGCTGTTCGTTGCGGCAAACGTACTGTTCAATCAGGCGGGTAAGTCCTACACCCGGTTCAGTGCGCTGCTCGGTGGGCTCATAGGTTTCATCACGTTCGGACTGTTGGACGGCAACCGCCTCATCCAGCACATCAACGGCCGCGACGGACTCAGCAGCGGCCTGCATGACATCGTGAACAACAGCGAGTGGACGCTGCTGCTCTTCTCAATACTGATAGCGGTCATCATCGGCGCCGGACTTGGCCGGGCGGCGGGCATCGTGCGGGACAACCCCATGCCTTGGCAATACGGCGGGCTGATCGTGGGCGTCGTTGCCGGATTCCTCTGGGGCGTGTTCTTCGCCGAGCGCATCCCGGTCGATACCGCCATCTCGTTGCTCTGGACGCCACTCATCGGCGCTGCTCTGACGGCGCTGCTCGGCGTCGCTCTCTCCAAGCTCGACCAGCCGCTGCGGCTTGGCGTCGGTGTGCTCGGCGGGGCCGGGATCGGTCTGATGGCCGGTGGCCTTGCCTTCTCCTCTGTTGTCCCCCGCATCCAGGTCACCCACGCCATCATCTGGCCGCTTGCCCTTGGCGTGGTCGGCGCGGGAATCTCCCGGTTCCGAGGTCGCCCCTTCCTCGGCGGCGCGTTGGTCGGAGCGTTGATCGGCTGGATCATCGGTGTGTTCGTCATGACCAATGCCGGCGGTCCTCGCCTTGAAGCGTTCAGCGCGTTCGGCGTTGCGGGCGCATTGGCCGGCGCTCGGTTCTCGTTCAACCCCCGCCCCAGCGGCGTGCAGCGGACCGAGATCGAGAACGGCGCACGAAGCTGGATCTTCCTGGCGCCCGCCATGTTCTTCATCTTTGTCGGATTGGTGGCGCCGCTCATCCGCACCATCGCTCTCAGCCTGGAGCGCAGCTTCCGTGACGATGACGGTCAGCGGGTGCAGGAGTTCCCGTCGCTCGAGAACTATCGGGGCATCTTCGACAATGCCGCCAACTGGGACTTCAGCAACTGGCGTGCGCTGTTCACGTCGGCGCCGTTCGAAATTGGCATGTTGCTTGTGACCATGGCGCTGGTGGTCGCCTTCCTCACCGGGCGTCGGTCCGGTAACTCCTTCGGCGGGTCCAACATCCTCGCCCCCGTCATCGGCGTCATCCTCGTCATCTCCGGCTACCTGCAATATCGGCTGATCCAGGACCTGGGCAACACCGAGGAGGCGCTGCAAGCCGGCGTGCTCGCTCAACAGGGCGCCCCAGGGTGGCGTTACATCTACCTTGCGCTGTTCCTCGCCGTCGGGTTCGGGTTGATCGCCATGTCGCTCACCGGAGGTCGAGTGGCCGGGTTGAGCGGTTTCAATCTCGACCTGGGCGGTGGTCACTCCGGAGCGCTCCTGTTCGGTGTGTTCCTCGCCGTGACCGCCATCTTTGCGGCCATTCGAGGAACGGTCATCAACAGCCTCTGGTGGGTGTTCGCAGTGACGGTCATCGCCTCGGCGTTCGGGTTGGCCATCGCCGCCCTCGCTGACAGAGCCCGGATGGAGAACATCGCAAAGTCGATCATCTTCATGCCGCTCGCAATCTCATTCGTTGGCGCCGGCATCATCTGGCGGTTCATGTACATCGCCCGCCCCGGCACCCAACCACAGACCGGCCTGTTGAACTGGACCTGGCTCCAGCTGGGAGATCTGTCACTGTCGGGATCTCGCTGGATAGGCGTGGTCATCATCGCTGCAATCGTGGCCGGTTTGGCCATGCTCGGAGCAAAGGGATGGCAGAGCGGCGCATACGGTCTGACCGGCGGCAGCTTTGTCCTGGCCCTACCGCTGCTGTGGGTCATTTGGCGACTCGCCGCAGGTCGGCTCGGCGGCACCGGCGTCGATGGTTCCGGCGAGCGGACCATCATCTTCATCAGCCAGAACCTGCCATACAACAACCTGTGGTTGATGGTGGTGCTCATCTGGATTCAGACCGGGTTTGCCATGGTCATCTTCTCGGCTGCCATCAAAGCGGTCCCGCAGGAGTTCATCGAGGCCGCCAAGGTTGACGGTGCGACCGACTCCTCCATCTTCTGGCGCATCATCGTCCCCCAAATCCTCCCGACGATCGGGGTGGTGGTCACAACGTTGGTGGTGACCGTCCTAAAGATCTTCGATGTTGTGAAGGTCATGACCAACGGCAACTTCGAAACACAGATCGTTGCCAACGAAATGTTCTTCCAGGCCTTCACCGCCGGAAACCGAGGACTCGGTTCCGCCCTGGCGGTTGTCCTGTTCGTAGCCGTCCTACCGGTCGTGTTCTTCAATGTGCGCCGGCTCCAGCAGGAGGAGAGCTGATATGGCAGTCATAGACGCACCCATCGCAGAGCAAGCCGCTCCCCAGACCGAGGCTGCGGCCAAGACCGGTCTTTCGACCACCAGCAGGATCTACAAGTTCCTGTCCAGCATCCCGACGTGGCTGCTGTGGATCATCGTCGTCGTCTGGACGTTCCCCACCGCGAGCTTGTTCTTCAACTCGTTCCGAGGTCGTGAGGCCCAGCGCTCCGGCGTCTTCTGGGATCTGTTCCTACCCCCGGACGTTGCCCGAACCGAAGGCAGCGACATCCCGGCCGGTTGGGACGCGTTCACCCTGGACAACTACGACGCTGTCTGGAACTCCCAGGCATCCGGTGGTCTGAAGGAGGGTTTGGTAAACAGCTTCGCCATTTCCATTCCCGCCACCATCATTCCCATCGCCATCGCCGCCTTTGCTGCGTACGCGTTTGCCTGGATTGACTTCAAGGGTCGCCAGGGCATGTTCATCGGCGTGGTCTCACTGCTGGCCATTCCGAACCAGACCGCCCTGCTGCCGCTACTCCAGACCTACGCCGGTGGCGCTCACTGGACCATCTGGGGAACCGACAAGACCGTCACGCTGCTGCCGGACGTCGGGCTGCAAGGCACGCCGACCGCCATCTGGATCTCTCACACGGTCTTCGCCATGCCCTTCGCCATCTTCCTGTTGCACAACTACATCAAGGGTTTGCCGAAGGACTTGTTCGAGTCGGCCAGGATCGACGGTGCCGACCACTTCACCATCTTCTGGCGACTGGTCCTACCTCTGTCCATTCCGGTGCTGGCAGCGTTCGCCATCTTCCAGTTCCTGTGGACCTGGAACGACCTGCTGATCGCCACCGTCATGGGTGATGCAAGCGGTTCGATCAGCCCGATGACAGTCAGGATCGCCGCCCTCACCGGCGAGTTCGGCCGCAACGAGCACCTGCTTACCGCCGGTGCGTTCGTGCAGGCCGCCGTGCCGCTCCTGGTGTTCTTCAGCCTGCAGCGGTTCTTCGTCCGAGGCATCCTGGCCGGTTCGGTAAAGGGCTAGGGGCGCGGAGCGCCCCTAGCACGACGTTTCGGCTTCGCCGAAAGTCGGGAATCTGCGGAGCGCCCCTAGAGCCAGCCGTTCGTGCCGTTCGTGCCGTTCGCTTTGCTCACTAACCGGGTTCTGGCCCCTGGGGGGCCACAACCCGCGGT
>CAZSTV010000121.1:0-17103 GCA_964609665.1 uncultured Acidimicrobiaceae bacterium | reverse complement strand
TCTGATGACCGCCGGGCTGCAACCGCCGATCCTGCATCCAGAATCGGCGATGATCCTTCATTTCGGGTCTGCGTAAGGTCGAACCGCCACGCCTTCACAGGGCCAGGTCAACGTGCAGCCGCACTAACATCTAACGATGGACTTGGAGAACCAGACCGCTGATGGACCGCTGTGGCAGCCCGACGCGGGCCGTGTCGCCGGAAGCCAGATCGATCGGTTTCGGGTCGCTCACCGCCCTCAGGCCGCAAACAGCGACGAACTGTGGCAATGGTCGGTTGATGAGCCAGGCAGCTTCTGGCGCGCGGTGTGGGAGTGGAGCGGGGTGGTCGGAGAGCCCGGCGCTGTAGATGTGGCGCCGGGGGACCGGTTCCAAACCACTCGATTCTTCCCCGACGCCACGCTGAACGTTGCCGAGAACCTGCTCGCACCTCGCGAAGGGGCCGCGGATCCGGCGATCATCGCCGCGGTCGAAAGTGACGCAGAAGGCGTCGCCCCCTCGGACGAGGTGCTGTCCTGGGATGACCTTCGGGCTCAGGTTGCAGCCATGGCGGCGGCGTTGCGGTCCTACGGTGTGGAGTCTGGCGACAGGGTTGCCGCGTGGATGCCTCACCGCAGCGAGACCATCGTTGCCTTCTTGGCCGCCGCATCGGTCGGTGCGGTCTTCACCTCCACCTCGGCCGACTTCGGCGTCGACGGTGTTGTCGACCGCTTCGGCCAGACCGGGCCGAAGGTGCTGCTTGCGGCCGACGGTTACCGCTACGGCGGCAAGACGTTTCCGCTGCTGGATCGGCTGGCAAAGATCGCAGGAAGTCTCCCGACCGTCGAGCAGGTGCTCGTTGTCGGTGCGCTCGGAGAAACCCCGGACCTCTCGATTGTCCGGGATGGCCTCAACTCGAACGGCAGCAACTCCCAAGACAGCAACCCGGATGGGGCCGCAGCGGTTGCGGTGTCGGACTGGAACGAGGTGCTGGCTCGCCATGACGGTGCCGAACTGGTCTTCGCCCAACTTCCCGCCGATCACCCGCTGTACGTGCTCTACTCATCGGGAACCACCGGCAAGCCGAAGTGCATCGTGCACCGGGCGGGCGGGGTATTGCTGAAACATCTGTGTGAGCAGCGGCTGCACAGCGACATCGGCCCCGGCGACCGGGTGTTCTTCTTCACCACCTGCGGCTGGATGATGTGGAATTGGCTTGTCAGCTGCCTGGGTGCCGGTGCAACCATCGTCCTGTACGACGGGAACCCGGCCTACCCGAATGTCTCGTCGCTGTTCGAGTTGGCGGAGCGCCACAGCACCACGCTGTTCGGCGTGTCCGCCAAGTATCTCGACAGCGTGATGAAGTCCGGATATCGGCCAGCGGAGCAGCACGACCTCTCGTCCATCCGTTCGGTCTGCTCGACCGGCTCGCCGCTGAGCCACGAGGGCTTTGCCTGGGTCTACGACGCCGTCGCCGCCGATGCCCACCTCGCGTCGATATCGGGTGGCACCGACCTTTGCGGCTGCCTGGTGCTTGGCGACCCAACGAAGCCCGTCTATGCCGGCGAAATCCAAGGCAAGGCGCTCGGGCTGGACATCGAGGTCTTTGACGATGCGGGGACCCCGGTCGGGGTTGGCGTCAAGGGCGACCTGGTATGTCGGAACCCGTTCCCGTCCATGCCTCTTGAGTTCTGGGGCGACGAAGACGGTCAGCGCTACCACCAGGCCTACTTCGACCGCTTCGACGACATTTGGGCCCACGGTGACTATGCGTCGTGGACCGACCAGGGTGGCATGATCATCCACGGACGGTCTGACGCCACCCTGAATGCCTCCGGTGTGAGAATCGGTACTGCGGAGATCTACCGGGTGGTGGAGCAGCTTCCAGAGATTCAGGAAGCCATCGCTGTTGGTCAGCAGTGGGATGGCGATACCCGAATTGTCCTGTTCGTCCGCACCGTGGGTGATCAGGACCTCACCGCCGAGTTGGAAAAGACCATTCGGTCCGAGCTGCGTGGCAAGTGTTCGCCCCGCCACGTACCCGGTGTGATTCTCAAGGTCGACGACATTCCGCGGACCCGTTCCGGCAAGATCGTCGAGCTGGCGGTGACCGAAACCATCCACGGCCGTCCGGTGATGAACCTTGAAGCGCTTGCCAATCCCGAAGCGCTTGAGCAGTTTGGCGAACGTCCGGAGCTCGGTTGAGCCTCGGCGCCACGACGCTGCCACACTGACCCGATGGATCAGGAGAGAATCGCAGCGGCCGTCCGAGAGATTTTGGGCTCGGTAGGTGAGGATCCCGAGCGAGATGGGCTCCTGGACACCCCGGCGCGGGTCGCCCGTTCCTACACCGAACTGCTCCGCGGTTACGGCGAAGACCCTGCCGACCACCTCGACCGTCAGTTCGACGTCGACCATGACGAGATGGTGATTGTGCGGGACATCCCGTTCAGCTCCATGTGCGAGCACCACATGTTGCCGTTCATCGGTCGGGCCCACGTGGCCTACCTCCCGGGCCCGGGAGGAAAGGTCTGTGGGCTTTCCAAGTTGGCCCGCGTGGTTGACGGGTACGCAAAGCGGCTGCAGGTTCAGGAGCGATTGACCGGGCAGGTTGCCGACGCCATCGTTTCCCGGCTCGCCGCTGCGGGCGTTCTGGTGGTCATTGAAGCCGAGCATCTGTGTATGTCGATGCGGGGCGTGCAAAAGCCGGGCTCGATGACCACAACCTCCGCGGTCAGAGGGTTGCTAAAGGAGAATTCCGCCACGCGGGCCGAGGCACTCGGACTTATCAGAGGCTGAGCGGGCCCGTCGGACCGAGGTGGCTGCCAGCCGGTCTGCTGACGCCGTCGCTAGATGGCCAGCGGTTCGAGGCCTGCGGCGAAACGTTCGGCCATGACCAGCAGCACCGTCCAGTAGCCGTCCACCGGCTTGATGAGGTCGGTCGCTCCGATGGCGACGGTCTCCGGGCGGGATCCGGGCCGCCACTCGACGGCCTCGATTCGGTGGCCAACGTCGCCGACGTTGTAGCGCCCGATGGCATCGAGGAGTTCGCCAGCCCCGATCTCGACCAGGCTCTCCACCTCGGTCGGCTCCGGTGAGAAGGCGTCGAGCGGTCGGTCGTCGCGCATGAAGAACATGTTGACCCGCTCCCGGTTCATGCCTTCGCCGTCGTCGTCGACCAGAAGCCGAACGCCGATGGGGACCAGATCTTCCGCCGATGCCGAGATGCCCATTTCCTCGTTGAGCTCCCGCACTCCTTCCGCCGGAGTTTCCCCCGCGGTCAGGTGCCCCGTGGCCGACAGGTCGAGCAGGCCGGGAAAGGCGGCCTTGGCGTGGTGGCGACGCTGCATGATGATGCGAGCAGGCGTGCCACTGCGGATCACCAGGCAGTGGAAGACCTCATGCCAGTGGGCGCCGTTGTGCACCTCGTGGCGATCAGCGGTCCGAATGTACTCGCCGGTCGGTGTGACGATGTCCAGCAGCTCACCCATACGGTGAGCCTAGCGGCGGTGGTGTTGGGGGTCCTGCGCCGGGAGGCGCTTGGTCGCCTGACGGATCAGCCAGTCGAAAACGGGCTCCGGCTCCTGCAACATCTCGGGATGCCACTGCACCGCCAACACGTCGTGGCCGGGTAACTCGAGGCCTTCCACCACGCCATCGCCGTCTCTGGCGCTCACGATCAGATCACCGCCGACCTCGTCGACGGTTTGATGGTGGAGCGAGTTCACGGCGATGGGGGAGGCATCGGCACCGGCGGGCCCGCCGTTGTACAACAGTCCGAGTCTGCTGTGCGGCTCAAAGGTGACTTCGTGGACCCGAGCGTCGGGGGCAATGTCATAGCGGGCGTGTTCAGGAACGTGTTGATGGAGCGTGCCGCCAGCGTGGATGTTGATCAACTGCAGGCCCCGACAGATGCCGAGCACCGGCAGCTCTGCGGCAAGTGCCTCTTCGAGGAGGGCCAGTTCGAGAGCGTCGCGGTCGGCCTCGTAGGCACCGTTGCCGTCCGGGGCATGTTGGTAGTTGGACGGGTCCACATCGGCACCGCCGGTCAAGACGATGCCGTGGAGGTAGGGGGTGTAGTCGAACGGGTCTGCGTCCATCGGGATGTTCACCGGCAGCCCGCCGGCTCGCAGCACGCTACGTGAGTAGTCGGCGAGGTACAGGTCGATGTCGAGGCCGTGCAGAGACTCGGGGAAACCGTCGACCTGCTTCCCGGTCTTACGCCTGCCCGGTAGCCCGATCAGTGGCTTAGCAGCGATGTCCTCGCCGCTGTTCGTCTGGTCTCCAGCGTTGCCGTTGCTGTTCATATCGCTAGCCGACCTCAGATCTTGGCGATGTCATCGAGGAACCAGTCGACGAGGCGTTCGGTTCTGGGTTTCGCTTCCGGCGCATAGCGGCTGGCGTCGGCACGCAGTTGCTCAACGTCGATCTCCGGCTTGTCGAGCTCTGCAGCCGGGGCGCTGTTCAGCCAGCCGTGCACGATGTCTGCGCTCACCTCGGGGTGGAACTGCATCCCGAGACTCCTGCCAACGCTGAAGGCCTGGGGGCCGACAGCGGAGCGGGCAAGTTCGGTGGCGCCTTCTGGCACGGTGAAGCGGTCGTAGTGCCACTGCATCCACGGGCCATTGGCCAAGACGTCGGGCTTGTCGGAGTCGATCTCCATCCAACCGATTTCCGGTTCTGGCGAGGCTTCAACCGTTCCGCCAAGCGCCGCGGCAAGGGCCTGACCGCCGAAGCAGATCCCCAGGACCGGAATGTCCTGTCGCTGGGCTTCGGCCAGGAACGCCACCTCAGCATCGATCCAATTGCCGATTCGCTCGGAGTCATAGAGCGAGAAGACCGCGCCGAGCGGCACGATGAGGTCGTAGTCCGTGGGGTCACCGAAGTCGACGGTGGGATTGGTGTTCTCGTAGTCCTCGGCAATCCAGATGGTGTCCGCCTCGAACCCTCGCTCGGCGAGTCGGGCTCCGACGTAACCGGGATTGGCGTCCGGGTCGTGGCGAATGAAGAGGACCCTGGGTGCAGTTCCAGCCATGGGCCCACCTTAGTGCAATCGTTCGGTTCCAAACGACCCAACAGCGACCGGCTGGCCTTCCCCGTCCATCCCGCCAGCTTCGACCCGTTCGCCACCACGACGGCTCGGCACTAGTTTGCCTGCATGGCTACCGAATCTGCTGCGACGCTCGAAACACTTGCCTATGGATATGGCCTCATCGAGGGTCCGCGGGTCGACAGCGACGACAACCTGTACTTCAGTGATGTGCCAAACGGCGGCGTCTACCGGAGGGCGCCATCGGGCGAGGTTTCCGTGGCCGTGCCAAAGCGTCGCGGCGTTGGTGGTATCGCCCTGCACGCCGATGGCGGGCTGGTCATAGGTGGTCGCAACATCTGCCATGTCCGCAACGGCGAGACCCGGGTGCTGTTCGACACCGACGCGCTGGGCTTCAACGATTTGATGACCGACGCGCAGGGCCGAGTCATCTGCGGAACGATCCGCAGCGACCCCTTTGACGAGAGCGGACCCCGGACGCCGGGCGAGGCCTACCGGATCAACCTCGACGGCACCGTCGAGGAGATGTATGGCGACGTCTCGCTGACCAACGGCATCGGGTTTTCGCCAGATGGCACGCGCCTGTATCACGCAGACACCGGGAACAACCACGTGATCTGCCACGAAGTCGAGCAGACCGCGGAGGGGGAGCGGCTGGTCAACAGGCGAGGGCTTGCTCCAAACGACAAGTTCTTCCCCGACGGACTGGCCGTCGATGAGCAGGGAACGATCTGGGTTGCCGACTATCCGAACGGCGCCGTCGTTGCCATGACCCCCGATGGTGAACTCGTCGGTCGAGTCGAAGTGCCATCAACGATGGTCACAAGCGTCTGTTTTGGTGGGGCCGACAGGCGTGACTTGTACATCGTCACGGCCAACAACACCGAAGACCCGAGCCGGAGCGGAACGATCTTCCGTACTCGGGTCGACGTCGCAGGACTGGCCGTGCCACTCGCTCGGGTGTGAGCGTCTCGATCCGGCCTGGCGATCACTGCAGCTGGTTACGCTGTGCCGATGCGCAACGACGATGGCACCAACAAGATGGATCGCGCCGGAGAGCTTGTGGCGATGATCGCAGCGCTAGGGCCAGCGTTTCGTGAGCGAGCGGAGCGATACGACCGGGAGGCTTCGTTCCCATACGAGAACTTCTCTGATCTGCGAGACGCCGGTTTCCTGGCGCTCTGCATCCCCGAGTCATACGGTGGCCTTGGCGCTGACTTTGCTATCTACGGCCTGGTGGCCGAGGAACTTGGACGGCACTGTGGTTCGACGGCCCTTGCGTTCAACATGCACACCGCCACGTGTCTGCTCGCAGGCCAGATTGGCGACGAGCTCACCCTGTCGGACGAAGACCGAGCGCTGCTCGAGCATCGTCGGGCCGGCCTGTTCACCGACATCGTGCAGAATCACACGCTGCACGCCCAGCCGTTCTCCGAGGGCCTCGCTCCAGATCCGACAAAGGGTTTTGCCACGACAGCAACCCCGGTCGATGGTGGGTACCGCATCACCGGCCGAAAGATCTTTGCTTCGCTGTCGACCGCTGCCGATGTTCACAACGTGGCCTGCATGGTCGAGGGAGATGATCAGGTCCACCTGATCGGGGTCCCGGCCGAGGCGGACGGTGTCAGCATCACCGGCGATTGGGATCCGCTTGGCATGCGCGGCACCATCTCTCGAACCCTGATTATGGAAGACGTGTTCGTACCCGAAGACAACGAGTGGATTCCTCGGGGCATGTTCAACCAGATGGCCGAACGCTGGCCGCATTTCTACATGACGCTTTCGTTTGCCTACCTCGGGGTCATGGGGGCCATCGGCGAGTTCACCTCGGACTACCTCGGCGGTGGCATCGACGGCACCAACCGGTCAAGCCATCCACAAAAGCAGCACCTCTGGGGGGAGATGCAGATGCGCCATGAGCAGGCGCGGGCGCTTGCCTACCGGGCGCTGGCCGACGCCAAGGCCGATCCGGGACCGGAGGCGATCCGCAGAGCGATGATCTCGGTAGTGACCACCATGGAGGGTGCGCCTGCGATGGCCGCCGATGCCATCCAGGCCTGCGGTGGACGCTCTCTGCTGAAGACCTTGCCGCTGGAACGTCTCTACCGGGATGCCAGGTGTGGCGCCACAATGCTCCCGTGGAGTGTTGAAGTTTGCCGAGAACGCCTCGGGGGCTACGGTCTGAACGGCTGATGTATCCGACACGGCCGCGGCGCTGAGGAGCGAGAGCATGACCGACTACAGCCGTTATCGAATCTTGTGGCCCGATCATCTCGGTCTGGCTCGTGGTAAGTACCTTCCGCGACGCTCCGCTGCCAACGGCACGGCGTTCTGCGTCGGCGTCTTTCTTCAGGGATACGACAAGGGCATCTACGAGGTGGAGACCGGGATTGACCCCACCGGCTTTCCCGACCTTGAGGCAACCTACGACATGGCAGACGTCCGGCCATGTTGGGAGCCGGACACCGGAGTGGTCATCGCCGACCTTGAGTTTGGTCATGAGCCGTTCGCTGCATCAGCCCGTGAGACGCTCCGGCGGGCGGTTGCCGATTGGGAAGCGCTTGGCTACACCCCGCAGATCGGGATTGAGCTTGAAGCCTACGTGCTCGCGCCCGACGGCGACGGCGGCTGGAAACCGCACGAGACCCCGTCGGCCTATGTCTACGGCACGGGTTCCTTGATGGACCCGACCGGCCTGGTCACCGACATCATGCAGCGAGCAGAAGCGTGCGGCCTGCCCATCGAGTCGTTCAACACCGAGTTCGACAGCCCCCAGTTCGAGCTCACACTCGAGTACGGTCCGGCGCTGCAATCGGTCGACAACGTGTTCCTCTTCAAGGAGCTGGCGAGAGAGGTCGCAGGCGAGCATGGACTCAAGCTGACGTTCCTCGGTCGGCCATTCGCCGAACGGGCCGGATCCGGCCTCCACGTCAACATGAGCCTTGCCGACAGCAGCGGCGAAAACGCGCTGCAAGACACCGCGGCTGACGATGGGCTGTCGGCGCTGGCCGGGCAGTGCATCGCTGGAATCCTGGCCCACCACGAGGGGCTGACGGCGCTGTGCGCCCCGACGGTCAACGCCTTTCGGCGGCTGGTGCCCGGCGAGTTGGTGGGGCAGTGGGCCAATTGGGGGTATGACCACCGTTGCGCCGCGGTTCGTGTGCCGCCTCAGCGTGGCAACGCCACAAGGATTGAACATCGCATGGCCGATGGCGCGGCCAATCCCTACACAGCGGCCGCGGCGGTGCTGCAGGCGGCCAGGCTTGGGGTTGCGAACAGTCTTGAGCTTCCCGCCGCCGAAACGGGCGACGGCATGGACGAGATCAACACCGACCGTCGCTGTGCCGCCAACCTCCACGATGCACTGGCCGCTCTTCAGACAGATGAGGAACTGGTCGCCGCCGTTGGCAAAGACCTTGTCGCCAACTTCATCGGCATCAAGGAAATTGAGTGGGAGAGCTTCGTCAAGGCCGAGCCGGGTTGGGCGGACACATCAGCGCCGCTCACCGATTGGGAACGACAGACCTACCTGCCATTCCATTAGGCGGCGCCGCCCAGCGGAGTCAGCGCTGCTGCTCGTCAACGACGGGCGATGAAGTCATCAACGGCGCTGTTGAACGCGTCCGGGGCCTCGCTCGGGGTGAGGTGTCCGACGCCGGGGATGGTCACCAGCTCCGCTCCGGGAATGGCTTTGGCCATGACCTCGCTGTAGGCCGGGGGAGTTTCCTCGTCCAGTTCGCCGACGATGATCAACGTCGGCGCCGTAATCTGCGCGAGGCGTTCGGTCACATCGTGGTTCGGCAGGCAGTGCACCGCCGCTCGCAGGCCATCCGCGGTCACCCGCGCAAATGCGTCGATTGCCGCCTGACGCTCTGAGCCGCCGAAGTTCGGCCCGGTGATCGCGTCGATCACCCGCTCGGCGATGTCGCCGGGCTGCAGGCCGCTGTCGAGCGGGTCGAGGCGTAGACGCATCCATTCGTCGGGGTCGGTCCCGTCTGCGCCAAAGGCAGCGCTCGAATCGGCAACGATGAGCCGACTGACCTTGTTGGGATGTCGTAAGGCCAGGTGGAGGAGTTGCTGGCCACCAAACGAGAGGCCGACAAACGTTGCCGTGTCGAGCTTTGCGTCGTCCATAAACGCAACGATGGCATCGGCGATGATGGCGAAGTCGATCTGCGCTGGTTCGCTTTGCAACAGCTCGATGGGGGTCCGGCCGTAGCCCGGCATGTCCCAGGCCAGACAGCGGAAGCGCTGAGAGAACGTGTCGAGCTGCGGTCCCCATGCGGTGGCGGAGCCGCCAAGGCCGTGAAGAAAGACGATCGGTTCGCCCTCCCCGGCCTCCACCCAGCAGAAGCCGGCCGGGCCGCGTTGTTCAACTGGTTGAGCGGTGGTCAATTCTTCTTCGGTCCAACTTCGACTCCGGCCATAATCATCTCGGTCATCCTGGCGGGAGCCTCCCGCAACCAGAAGTTGGTGAGGAGCCTCTTCGGGGTCCGTACGTGTCGAGTATTGGACGCCACTGCCATCACTGTTCGCTTCGCGAGGTACTCCGGTGACTTCTTCGGTATCAGCTGCATGGTGCCAAGGCGTTTGATGACAGGGCTGATCTCGGAGGCCAACTCCACCTTGTCCCACATGTCGGTGTCGACCGGGCCGGGAGAGATGATGGTGGTGTGAATGTTGGTGTCTCGTAGTTCGAGCCTGACGGCGGAGACGAAGTTGGAGAGCCCTGCCTTTGTCGCTCCGTAGGTCGCCAGTCCGGGGAAGCCGCTGGTTGCGGCCAGCGAGCTGGTATAGCCAAGGTGGCCGCGGTTGCGTTCCAGCATGCCCGGCAAGACCTGGCGGGTCAGCACCATGGGTGCCTCAAGGTTGACCCTCGCGACCTGTCGTAGGTGGTCGAGGCCGACGGTATGGAAGTGTTCGGTTGTTTCAATGCCCGCGTTGTTTATGAGGATGTCGATCGGGCCGGCATCGGCCTCGACCCGTGGGACCAGCTCCTCGGTCTCGTCCTGATTGGACAGGTCGACCGTGAACGTTTTTGCTCCGATGGGCCCGGCAACCGCTTCGAGCCCGGCCGTTGACCGGGCGGCCACTGACACCGTTGCCCCCGCCTTGGCGAACGCAGCGGCCATGGCGGCACCGATGCCTCTCGATCCACCGGTGATCAGGACATGTGAGCCGTTGATTTCCATGGCGCACATCATCGTTCACCGCCGTAGTTGCGGCAAACGGTCAAACGACCTTCTTCACTTTTGGACTATTGCCCGGCGATTGAAGAATTGGTGCCCTGGTTGTCGCATCAAGGCTCTACCCTCTGAAATTGTGATGCGTGTACGAGCTCCGGGCTCCTCGGCCAACCTCGGCCCCGGTTTTGACGTTCTTGGCCTTGCAGTAGCCCGTTATGTCTGGGCGATGGACGATGGCGAAGGCGAGCCGTGCGGGCCGGACCACATCGCCAGAATTGCCTACGAGCAGGCCGGGGGAGTTGGGTCGATCTGGTTCGACTTCGAGCTTGAGCCATCCCGGGGCCTCGGTTTTTCTGCCGCAGCACGGGCCGCTGGTGCGCTGCTGGCGTACCTGCAGGCCGGTCACGACATTCCGAAGGCTCAAACGGCGGCCTACCAGGTTGTTGCCGACATCGAAGGCCACGGTGACAACGCCGCACCCTGCGTATTCGGCGGAACCTACATCATTGCCGGCGAGGTCTATCACCGAGTCGATGCGGCCATGCCGGGCAACCTGTTGTTCTGGGTCCCCGACCTCCAGACGCTCACCGATGATTCTCGGGCCTGTCTGGCGGACTCGGTGCCTCGAGCTGACGCGGTCTTCAACCTTGGTCGCATCGCCCTGCTGGTGGCGGCCATGTATGAGGGGCGCCTGGACCTGTTGCGCCAGGCAACCGAGGATCGGTTGCATCAGCTGCCACGGCTCGCCTCCTGCCAGATGGCCGGAACGGCATATCAGGCGGCGTTGGATGCGGGGGCGGCTGCTGCGTGGCTGAGCGGATCGGGTCCGACCATCGCCATCGTTGCCGAGGACGAAGCCATCCCAGCGATCACCTCAGCGCTTGGCGATACCGGCAAGGTCCTCAATCTTGCCATCGACGAGCAGGGCGCAATACCGGTCGACTGATTGCGCTTACGGCAAGCGCTCAACCTTCGACACGTTTGGGTCACAGGCGAACGACCCGGCAACGGACTCATCGTCGAGAAAGTCCTGGACCTCATCCGCAGCGTTGGCCCACGAGCGGCTGCTATCGCCGGTGGAAACGGCAAAGAGCACTCCGGCAAAGTTGCCGACGTCGTCATACAGGCCAGCTCCGCTATCGCCACGGTCTGTCTCGGCGTCGATCAGGTAACCGGAGCGACGGGAACGGCGGGTGCCACGTACCTCATCCATCTCGATGATGGTCTTTTCGGTGACCGTGAACCGAACGTCACCAGAGGTCGCCCCCTGGACAATGGTTCCGGACACATCACCGGCGAGTACGTCAAAGTTGGGTGGTGGCGGAACCGACCATTGGCGAAGGTCGACCTCCAGCAAGGCCAGGTCCCGCAGCGGGTCGTAGGCAATGATGGTCGCTGACGCCATGTCCAGCTCCGCTTCATCGGTATCTTCGGATATCGGCGGTCGCTCGTTGGCCGGTATGACCGACACCTCGGTGGCGCCCGCCACGACGTGTGCAACGGTGAGCACAAGCCGCTCCGACAGCGCAATGCCGGAACCGACGGCTTGGCCTGCATCGCCGCAGCGGGTGGTGCTGATGTACATTGCCCGATCCTGCGCATCGGCCAGGGCTTGGACCGGGCCAATCGTCGTCGGAGGGATTGATGAGGGCGAAGCCTCGGTGGACTCGCTCGATCCCTCAGCGGCGGCACCCTCTGAGGCGGTGTCGCCAACGCAGGCTGAGGCGACCAGAGCGAGCACCCCAACCAGAAGCAGTGACATGGGCCGGGTCGGAAGCGGTGGAAAACAGCGAACGGGCCGCCGACAAGCGACGACCCGTTCGTATGTACAGCGACCCACAGGCCAACTCTAGGATCTGACCAGAGTTAAATGGCGGTCTGCTGGGTGAGGTAGGAGCGCTCGGCCAGGCCGTGCCACTCGGCAATGCCGTCACGGAACTCGCGCCACGGACCGAGGATGGCCGCAAACTTGGGGTCTTCGGCAGCGATGCCGTCGAGCACGTTCTCGGTCTCGGTCTTGAAGGCGTCCATGATCTCTGGGGAGAACTCGCGGATGGTTGCGAACTCCTTGACCTTCTGGAGGTCCCGCTGGTTGAGCACGTCGTAGGTGGCGATGGTCTGCATGTTGGCGTGAGCCGCAGCGTTGCGGACCGCAGCCTGGTACTGCTCGGGCAGATCGTTCCACAGCTCGAGCGGCATCTGCACCTCGAGTGCGGTGCCGGGCTCCCACCAACCGGGGTGGTAGTAGAACAGCTCCGAGCCAAGCTCGTCCAGGCCGAGGATGAGGTCATCGGTCGGGCCGACGAACTCGGCGGCGTCGATGGCGCCGGTCTGGATCGAGGTGAGGATTTCGCCACCGGCGATGGAGACCTGCTCACCACCGAGGTTGTTCAACACGGTGCCGGCGATGCCGGGAATACGCATGGTGAGACCCTGGAGGTCAGCGACAGTGTTGATCTCCTTGGTGAACCAGCCACCCATCTGGCAGCCGGTGCCGCCAGCCGGGAAGGCGATGATGCCGTGCTCTTCGGCGTAGAACTCGTTGAGGATGTCGATGCCGCCACCCTGGTACAGCCAGGCGTTCTGCTGGCGCTGGTTGAGGCCGAACGGCATTGCGGTACCGAACTGCTGCACCGGCGAAAGTCCGACGTAGTAGTAGGAAGCGGTGTGGCCCATCTCGGCGCCACCGTCACGGACGGCGGGCAACACGTCGAGGCCGCCGACGATCTCGCCAGCTGGCTTCGGGCTGATCTTGAACTTGCCGCCGGTAAGAGCCGAGACCTGATCGGCAAAGATGTTTGCCGCACCGAAGAGGGTGACGAGGGAGGTTGGCCAGCTGGTGGCCATGTTCCACTCAATCTCTTGACCGTCGGTCTGGATTTCGGTGACGGTTTCGTTGTCCGTGGACGATGAATCATCGCCGCTGTCGCTATCGGTGTCGGCGGCATCGGTGTCGCTCGTCGTTGCCTCGTCGGCAACTTCGGTCGTCGAGCATGCCGCCAGAAGCGCGCTGCTCGCCGCGAACCCGGCAACGCCGAGACCGGCCTTGCCAAGGAACGATCGACGATCGATGGTTTCAGGATCTCTCAGGTTTTCGACAGTCATAGTTCGGCTCTCCTCTGTTGCACTGATGGGTGTCGAGTTGTGTGGGTCCGGGTCGCTACGGTCGCCCTTGCTTAGACCGCTGCTGGTTCTTCGACCCTTGGCGGTCCCTGTCGTTGCTTGAAGGTCATGACCATAGTTGCTGCAAGCGTGACGAGTGCGGCAATCGCCAACACGGTGAAAAGGGTGCTGCCCGTTGTTGACTCCGGATCACAGAATTGCGTTGGAGCGTTCGGATTGAAGAAGCAGTACGAGAAGTTCGTGATTCCAGGCACCAGCGCCAAGATGATCAGCGCCACAATTTGCAGCCCCATGAACGGGATGGCGCCCTTGTGGATGTCTGCGGTCTTTACCTCTGGCGGTGCCACCGACTGCAGGTAGAACAGCGAGAATCCGACCGGCGGAGAGATGAACGCCATGTTCAGGTTGACCGCCATAAGCACGGCGAACCAGACAATCTCTTGGTCGGTGAACTCCAGCGCAATCATTGCCGGCACGAAGATCGGCACCACGATGAAGGTGATCTCCAGGAACTCCAGGTTGATGCCGAGGAGGAACACGGCGATCATCGCAATGACGACGAAGCCAAACTTTCCGCCCGGGATGGATGAGAGCCAGTCGGCGACCTGGCTTGACCCGCCAAGCTCCTGGAACATCAAACGGAAGAACAGCGAGGCGAAGAGCAGGGTCATCACCAAGATGGTGATGTTGGCCGTTGATCGTGCGGCCTCTACTGCGGTTTTGCGGGTGAGCTTCCACACCGGCGTGATGTGGGCGGCACCATCCGCAGCCAAGATCTTGTCGAACCAGTAGTTGAGTGCCGCAAGAATCAGCGCTCCGAACACACCGACGGCACCCGACTCCGACGGAGTGGCGACGCCCTGGAAGATCGAGACCAACACGCCGACGATGAGCACCAGGATTGGCACGATCGAGACAAGGAGCTCGGCGACGAGCATCTTGGAGGGGGAGATTGCGGCCTGGGCAACACCGAGAGTCAGTAGCCCGGCAAAGACGGCGGTGCGCCAGTCCCACAGCACCGCCACCGCGGCGGTGACCAGCAGGGCGATCACCGGTGGGCCGAGCCTGGCCAGCTCCTCGCCCACCTTGATGGGGGCGACGATCACGATCGACAGTGCGAAGGTGATGAGGCCAGCGATGACCGCTACCTGGAGATCGATGAGCAGGGCAACCAGGAAGACGATTCCCCCGAGAGCGGCGCCGACAAGAACGCCGGTTCGCCACGTCGGGTGTCCCTCAAGGAGGCGTTCCTCCATGGGCATTGCCGGTCCAGCGTCCGGGCGGATCAGCGAGATGGCAAGGGTGTAGGCGATGTACAGGCCGCTCAGGAGCAGGCCGGGAAGCAGCGCTCCGGCGAACAGGCCGATGATGCCAACGCCCAGTTCCTGGGCCAGCAGGATCAAGACGATCGATGGTGGCAGGAGCTGGGCGAGCGTGCCGGAGGCGACGATTGCGCCGGTTGCCAGCTGGTGGTCGTAGTTGAGCTTCAACATGGCGGGCAGCGACAGCAGGCCCATCACGATGACGGTGGCCGCAACCACGCCGGTGGCCGCAGCGAGCAGGGTGCCGACCACGATGACCGCAGCGGCGACGCCGCCTCGGAGTGAGCCCATGAGGAGCCCGAACGCGTTCAGGAGCCGCTCGGCGAGTCCCGAGCGTTCAAGGATTGCCCCCATAAGCACAAAGAGCGGTACCGCCAACAGCTCGCTCGACTCCAGCGACTTGGCCCAGTTTGTTGGGAGCTGGCCGGAGAGCGTTTCCGGGTCGAACGTATTGATCGAGAACGCATTGGAGAGGTCGCCGATGAAGGCGAAGGCGAGGGCCGTGCCTGCGAAGCAGTACGCCACGTTGTACCCGGTGAGGATCAACACCATGAAGACCACGAACATCAACAGCGCAAGGAACACACCGAAGTCGAGGCCGAGAATCTGAACCAGCTGTGCTGCAATCAACGGAAAGCCACCTATTCGATCCGGAGCGGGGTTTCGTCGGTGTCGGAGATGTCTCCGAGGTCATCGCGGCCGGCAATCACGAAGCCGGTTTTGATGATCTCGGCCACGACCTGCGCGATCCACAGCATGAATGCAACGAAGATGAACGCCTGAATGGGTCCTACGGCGAGCTGACCCGCGTCGCCTGACTTTTCCCAGCTTTCCCAAACCCGCCAGCCGGCCGGCCAGCTGCCCTCGCCGCCGTTGGCGAACCGGTTGTAGCCGAGCGACCGTGCGGCGTACGGCTTCAGGACCCGCAGCCCGAGAATCAGGAACGGCAGGAACAGCAACGTGTGGAGCGAGAAGTCCAGCCAGGCCTTACGGCGCTTCGAGAACTCGGCCCACCAGAAGTCGATGCGGGGGTTGATGCCGTTCTTGGCGCCGTAGGCAACGCCGAGCAGAAAGAGCATGCCAAAGCTCATCCAGGCCAACGAGGTGGTCTCGCCAAAGAGAATGTCCGCCTCGAACCAGGAGTTGGTGTAGCGGGTGATCACGTTGAACAGCTGTAGAAAGAAGATGACCCACGCCAGTGCCATGGCGATGCCGCCGGTGAATTCCGAGACGGCTTCGATGCCAAGCCGCAGGCGATGTAGCGCCTGCGGTACCGCCGAGATGGCGATGGTGGCAATGGTCAGTGCCCACAGCCACCATGGCATCCTCGCCACGAGCATGTCCCAACCGAGAACGGTGGCGATGACGGCGAGAACCGCAAATGCCACCGCAACCCATCCGAGAGGATGTAGCCGTGAAAAGAGCGCTGGGGCGCCAGCCGGAGCAACATCCGGCTCGACAGCCGCCGGATTGGCTGAATCCTGCTCGGCGTCAGACACGCTCGAACCGCTCCGTTACAGTCACGCACTCTCCCCCTACGAAGAACGATCGACGAGATGATACACGCAACATCCTTGTCGCATCGAATGGGGTCAGATTTGTGAACAGAATTTTCGTGCCAGCCGCCTAATCAGCGCTTCCAGCTGTGGGGTCGATGTCGATTTCCGGGGATTCGCCAGACGCGATCTCGGTAGCGGCGGGGTTTTCTAACAGGGGAAGCTCCGCCAGGTCCTGCTCCACCTTGACCGGATCGTCCAGATGGATGGCCCCCATGACCTGGAGGTAGTCGGAATGGGCCTGAATGATGGCCGCCGCGTGGTCCCGTGAAATCTCGACGTCGGTCACGGTGACCCGTTCCATCACGTAGTCCAGAGCGTCGAACTGCTCAAAGACGATGGGGGCGGGGCCCTCGGTTTCCGGTGCCCAGTGATAGGCCTGTATCCACTCCAAGTGCAGCCGGAGCATGCGGCGCAGCTGGTCGTAGCTGAGGCTGGCGGTTACCTCTCCCGGTAGCGCTTCGGCGCAGAACTCAATGGCTTCATGCACGTCCAGCACGATTTGATCCGGCATCTTGGACGTCTTGCCAACCGCATCGCCAACGGCATACAGCCCTATGACAACGATGAGAACGGCGGCGAGTGCCAGCACTGCGAAGACCACGTCTCAACGTTAGGCCTCAGGCGGCCCAACGCCATGACCGGGCGGCGCCGAAAACGGCAGCAACCGGCGGCGGAGGGGTGCTCCGGCGCCGGTTGCTGTTCAGTTCTATGGTCGTTCGGCCGAAGCCGAGTGGCTACATCATCAACGCCGGGATTCGGCGTCGCATGTGGCGGACGACCTACAGGCCGATGCGCTGAGCCAGCAGCTCCCGGTGGTAGGCCGGGTCACCGAACATCAGCTCCGAGCTCTTTGCCCGCTTGAAGTACAGGTGAGCCGGGTGCTCCC
>CAZSTV010000120.1:2097-17492 GCA_964609665.1 uncultured Acidimicrobiaceae bacterium | reverse complement strand
GGTTCCACCTGTGGCCGCGACAACTGCCTCGGCACCATCGCCGGTGACGGCTACTGCGACACGTGCGGTCTTGCCGCTGCCAGCACGGGTGGCCCGGTTCGGGCGGCGTCGATCCTGGCCAACCTCGATCCCGACTCAGATGCGATCCCATCGATCGCTGTTCCCGTCGCCCCCGACACGTCGACCAGAATCCCCGGCGCCGGTACCGCAACCGCCCGGAGTCGGACAACAACCTCGGCGTCGCGCCGCACCGGCTCGACCAGAACCGGCGTTGGCATGGGCCTTGTTTCAGTGGCGCCGACCACCGTCGGCGATCCGGCAACCGCTGTCATGTCCGACGAAAAGATCCGGACCGAGATGGGCATCGTGCCCGAGGAGGACCGGCACTGCGCCGTCTGTGGCAAGCCGGTCGGTCAGGGGACCGCTGAAAAGCCGGGCCGGGTCAAAGGGTTCTGTGGGACGTGCCGCACCGCGTTCGACTTCGTCACTAACGAACCAACGCTGGAGCGCGGCGAGATCGTCGCCGGACAGTACGAGATTCTCGGAGCGCTGGCCCACGGCGGCATGGGCTGGATTTACCTCGGTCGAGACCGGGCGGTCTCCAACCGCTGGGTCGTGCTGAAGGGCCTCCTCAATGAGGATGATCCGGACGCCGTTGCCGCAGCGGTGGCAGAACGCCAGTTCCTGGCCCAGATCGAACACGCCAACATCGTCAATATCTACAACTTCGTGACCCACCGCGGCGCCGGCTACATCGTGATGGAAATGGTCGGCGGCGAATCGCTGAACGCGAAGCTGAAGTCACGCCGTGAGGCAAACGGGGGAGTGCACAACCCCCTCCCGGTTACCGATGCCATCGCCTACGTCCTCGGCATCCTGCCCGCTCTCGGCTACCTCCATGGCCGCGGCCTTGTCTATAACGACTTGAAGCCTGCCAACATCATGGCGGTCGGTGACGAGGTCAAGCTGATCGATGTCGGTGCGGTGATGCGCATCGATGACCGCCAGGCCGCCATCTTCGGTACCCAGGGATTCCAGGCGCCCGAGGTTGCAACGCTGGGACCGTCGGCCGCATCGGACTTGTACACCGTCGGGCGAACGTTGGCGGTGCTGATCATTCGCTTCGTCTTCCACGATGGTGCCTACCTCTACACCCTGCCGAGTCCGGCCGATGCGCCGCTCTTCGCCCGCTGGGAGTCGTTGTATCGGTTCCTGCTTCGTGCCACCGCCTTCCACCCCGACGACCGGTTCCAGACCGCAGCGGAGATGACCGAACAGCTGACCGGCGTGCTGCGAGAGATCGTGGCCCTGACCGAGGGACGGCCACGACCGACGGCCTCCTCGTTGTTTCAGAGCGATCAGCTGGCAGACATGTTGGTGGCGAGCGCCGAGAGCTATGACGTGGCCGCCGCTGATTGGCGAGTGCTGCCCGGAGCCAGGATCGACGAAGCGGACCCTGCCGCAGCGATGCTGCTCGGCCTGCCAGAAGGCAACCCGGCACGGGCGGTGCAGTCGATCAGAAACGCGGTCGAGAGTAAGCAGGTCACCCCCTCTGATGAGGTGTACCTCCGGTTGGCCTGGGAGCAGATACAGCTGTGGGGCGTCGATCGGCAGAATACTGCCTCCCGGAACGGAGCGGCTCCCGCCAAAGGCCCTGGCGCCCGTAAGGTCCAGTCGGGTCAGGCCCAGTCAGGTCAGCCGGTGTCGGGTCAGAGCCAGCATGCGGTCGACAACCCGGAGCAGATTTTGCGACAGGTCGAACTGTCGAACCCCTGGGAGTGGCGGGTCCACTGGTATCGGGCCATCTTCCAGCTGCAGAACAGCATGGCATCGGCCGCAGCAGAAGGCTTCAGCCGGGTATGGACCGAGCTCCCAGGTGAGACCGCACCCAAGATGGCGGTCGCGCTCGCTGCGGAATTGGCGGGGGAGTACGAACGAGCCCTTGAGCTCTATGACCTGGTGATCAGCTCGGACTCGTCGTTCGTGTCCGCAGCGTTTGGGCTTGCGAGATGCAACTGGCAGCTGAGCAACCACGACGGTGTGGTGTCGGCATTGAATCGAGTGCCGACAAGCTCAGCAGCCCACTATGACGCCCAGGTCGCTGCGGCCAGGGCGCTGGTCTCGGGCGGCCCGAGTGGCGAACCTGCGCTCGAAGATCTGGCGTCGGCAGCGGCGACCATCGAACGGCTGCAGTTGGACGCGGCCGAACGGGCTCGACTGTCGGCCGACATTTTCGAGCGTGCCCTTTCAGCGGTCCAAGCCGGTCGAATCAAACCGGACCAAGCCGGAGTGCTGGGGCGAGAACTCAACGAGAAGTCGCTTCGGGAGGGTTTGGAACACACCTACCGAATCCAGGCCAGGCTGGCCAGCAGCGAAGAGGAGCGGATCAGGTTGGTGGACAAGGCGAACGCTGTTCGCCCGAGGAGCCTGTTCTAGTGGTGTGGCGAATGGCGAGTCGGTGGGGTGCTAGGTAATGGGTCACAGCCAATGAAGTGTCCGATGTGTGGTGAGGAAGCACCTGCAGACGCAAAGTGGTGCGAGGCCTGTGGTCAGGACCTCAACGCTGAGCCGTTGCCGGAGTGCGTGTCATGCGGCGAGCGTGAGGTCGGCGAAGAGGGTTACTGCCTTTCATGTGGTCACAAGCAGCCAGAAGAGCGCGACCACATGGAGTTTGAGGACGGGCCCGTCGTTGCGGTCACCAACCGTGGCAAGCGGCACCGTCACAACGAAGACGCTATAGCCATCGCCGCCGGACCGAACGGCGCCGCCGTCCTGGTGGTCTGCGACGGGGTGTCTTCTACACCTGGCTCGGCCGAGGCGTCACTGCGGGCCGCCACAGCGGCAAGAGATTTGATCCTGGCCGGGCTCGACGAGTCTGCCGGGCCTGTCGTCGACCGATCGGTGTTGTTGACCGCGGCGGTTGAAGCGGCCCAAACCGAGGCTTCGGATGCCACCGAGCTTGCGAGCAACGCACCGCACGCCGACGGGGGACCACCATCGTCGACGTTCGTCGCCGTGATCGCGGAGCCCATCCCAGATGGTCTGTCGCTGGCGACCGCCTGGGTGGGGGACAGCCGGGCCTACTGGATTGGCGACGAGCCGCGTCGCCTCACCACCGAAGACCATGAGGTGGAAGGCAGCCTGGTCCGCTGGCTCGGCGCCGACAGCATTGACCCCACGCCCGATATTGCGCTGGATGCCGTTACCGGGGCCGGCCACGTTGTGGTCTGCAGCGATGGCATGTGGCGCTACGCCACGGAGCCGTCGGAACTATTCGAGCTGGTAGAACGTTTGAGCACCGAGGGCAAAGCCGGTGTGCCGTTGGCCGCCGCGATGGTCGACTTCGCAAACGAGGGAGGCGGCCATGACAATATCTCGGTCGCCATATGGGCCCACGGTTTCGATCAACCGAAACCGCCATCGGGCGATGGTGAGCCGGAAACACCTGACAGCGATGGTGAACCGGAGCCGTCCTCGGACGGTAGTGAAGAAACTCCACAGAATGATCAGCAGTAACAGAGGGGCATAGCCACGATGACAACCTTCACCGCAGAGGTGTTCCAGAACGAATTCCTGCCCTCCGGGGCCGACACCATCGACGCGGTCGTGACCGTACGTTCCGCCGGAGAGGGCACCGCCGGTGTCGTCCGCAAGGACGCGGTCGAAATGATCGTCATCGACACCTCGGGCTCCATGCAGGAGGAGGGTGGCCGCAAGATGCGCGCCGCCAGAGCGGCCACCCAGGCCGCCATCGACACCATCGACGACGGCGTCTACTTCGCCATCGTTGGCGGCAACGCCGGTGCCTACATGATCTACCCCCACGAAGGCCTCGCCATCGCTGACCCGAGAACCCGCGAAGAAGCCAAGCAGATGGTCAACCGGACACAGGCCAACGGAGGCACGGCCATCGGCACCTGGTTGAAGGCCGCTGCCTACCTTGCGGGCCTTCGCCCCGGGGCGATCAGCCACTGCCTTCTGCTGACCGATGGCAAGAACCAGCATGAGGAGAGTTGGGTGCTGGACAATGCCATCTCCAACTGTGTCGGGCTGTTCCAGTGCGACGCCAGAGGCCTCGGATCGGACTGGAACATTGAGGAGATGCGCCGGGTGTCCAGCGCACTGCTCGGAACGGTCGACATCATCCCCCGCCCCGAAGACATGGAGGCAGAGTTCACCCGCCTGACCGAAGCAGCGATGGGCAAACAGATCGGCAGCGTGTCGCTTCGGCTGTGGACCCCAAAGGGCTCTGCCAGTGAGTTTGTGAAGCAGGTGGCGCCCCAGCTGGAAGATCTGACCATGTCTGCTCAGTCGGTCAACCCGCTCACCAACGACTTCCCGCTGGGCTCATGGGCCGGCGATGAGGAACGGGACTATCACATCCGGGTCCGCATCCCCATCGGCAACGTCGGCGACGAACGACTGGCGGCTCGAGTCATGCTCGTCATCGATGGCGTGGACCAGCCGGCAGCGCTCGTCCGAGCAATATGGACCGATGATGAACGCCTTTCGACACGAATCAACCGCGAGGTGGCCCACTACACCGGTCAGGCCGAACTTGCGGGCGTCATCGCCGAGGGACTTGCAGCGCGCGATGCCGGTGACCAACAGACCGCAACCGTGAAACTCGGCCGGGCGGTGCAGATCGCCCACCAAGCCGGCAACGGCGACACGGTGCGTCTGCTACAAAAGGTGGTGGAGGTCGACGACCCGGCAACGGGTACTGTTCGGCTGAAGCGTCAGGTGGACAAGGCGGACGAAATGGCCCTCGACGTACGTTCCACGCGGACCGTGCGGGTGAACAAGGGATAGTCAAGCAGACCGATGAGCACCATGAAATGCCAAAACTGCGGTGTGAGCTACGGGCCGGACGACATGTTCTGCGAGAACTGTGGCTACGACTTCATCACCGGATCCTTGCCGGTAGATGGTGTACCGGGGCCGTCCGCGGCGCCCGGGCCGCCACCGGTCGCCCCATCGGTGTTGAAGCCGGACGCAGCTGATGCCCCAAGCGCCGGTGCAGGGGCTGCGGAGGCCGAGGCACCGAACTCCGGTCCCACCCCTGGCGGTGACGTTCCCCGGTTGCGGATCACCATTGCGGTGGACCGGACGTACTTCGACCAGGTCGTCAACGACGGCGAGATCGAGTTCCCGGATCCGGTCCCGGCAGACCAAGAGTTGGCGTTGGCCGGCGACGAACTACACATTGGGCGGACAAGCGAAAGTCGGGCCATCCACCCCGACATTGACGTTGCCGACCTCACCGGCGATCAGGCCGTTTCCAGCCGCCATGCCGTGCTACGAGTCGCAGACGACGGCACCTACACCCTGGTCGACGTCGGTTCGACCAACGGCACCTTCATCGACGATGTCGAGTCAGATGCCATCACCCATGGCGTGCCGTTAGCGGTAAAGGCGGGGACGGCCATCTACGTCGGAGCCTGGACCCGGCTCAGCATCTTGGAATAGCGGTCCTCAACAGGCGCGCGACTGCAGAGGCCGGAGCGCAAAACCTCGATGGCCACCATCAGCAGCAGCTGACGATGGCCATCGAATAAACAAGGTTCGGTTGTTGCGCGGCCGGTGGCCGCAGCGACGGTGTTACTTCGGCGGCATCCTGATGCCACCGTCAACCCTGATGACCTCACCGTTCATGTACGGGTTGGTGATCAACTCGGTGACCATGAACGCAAGCTCTTCGGCGTAGCCGAGCCGCTTGGGGAACAGGACCGACTGTCCGAGGTGGGCCTTGAACTTCTCGGAGTCTTCGCCTTCGCCGTAGATCGGCGTGTCGATGAGGCCGGGGGCGATGGTGTTGACCCGGATACCGACCGCCGAGAGGTCCCGGGCGATCGGCAGGGTCATGCCGACGACGCCGCCCTTTGAGGCCGAGTAGGACGCCTGACCGATCTGGCCGTCGAACGCGGCGACCGACGCCATATTGACGATGGACCCTCTACTGCCGTCGTCGTCGACCGGGTCGGTCTTGGCCATTGCGGCTGCGGACTGGCGCAACATGTTGAATGAACCGAGCAGGTTGATGCGGATGACGAAGTCAAAGTCGGCCTGGGGCATGGGGTCATTGTTGCGGTCGACGGTGCGACCGGCCCGGCCGAGTCCGGCCGAGTTGACCAGCGCACGAAGCGGTCCCATCTCCGTTGCGGCGGCGACGGCGGTGGCGCCGTCGTCTTCGCTCGATACGTCGCACTTGACGAACAGGCCCCCGAGACGGGAAGCGACGGCTTGGCCCGCTTCTTCGTTGAGGTCGGCGATGACAACCCTGGCTCCGAGGGCGGCCAGTTGTTCCGCAGCAGCCTCCCCGATGCCGGATGCACCACCGGTGACCAGGGCGGATGCTCCATCAAGATTCATTCGAGGCATGTATTCGTCCTTACGTTTTGTTCTCTAGGTTGCTTGGGTATTGGGGATTCTGTGATTGCGGACCGTCGACCGTTTTGGTCGATTGGCCGCTCCATTTCAGCACACCAGGACCGGTGACAAGACATTCGCTAGTGCAGATGGTCGTGAGGTTCGCCAGGGAGGCCCGACTCTTCTAGCTGGCGGGCTTTCCAGATGCTGAAGACGATGGCCAAGACAAGGATGACCACGATGATGCCGAGCGAGATGGCGATCGGGATGTGGTACCAGGGGGTTACCACCAGCTTGATGCCAACGAACAACAGGATGGCGCCGAGCGCATGAGACAGGTAGTGGAACCGCTCCCTGGCGTCTGCCAGCAGAAAGTACATGGCCCGGAGACCCATGATGGCAAAGGCGTTGGCGGCGATGAGGATGTAGGGATCCTGAGCCACACCAAATGACGCCGGGACCGAGTCGACGGCGAACACCACATCGGTGGCCTCGACAACAACCAGTGCCGCGAAGAGCGGCGTCGCCGCCCGCTGGCCGTTCACCGTGGTGAAGAACTTCTGGCCGTCGTACTCGTCGCTGACCGGCATGAACCTGCGAAGCAACGCCAGTCCGGCGGTGCTCGAATCCTCACCCTCATCCTCTCGGTGCCGGATGATGCGGAGGCCGGTGTAGACGAGGAAGAGCCCGAAGAAGACCAGCACGACCGAGAACCGCTCAACCAGCGCCGCGCCGATAAGGATGAAGATCGCCCGCAGCGTCAGAGCGCCGAAGATGCCCCAAAAGAGCACGCGGTGCTGGAACTTGAGCGGGATCGACATGGTGGAGAAAAGCAGTGCCCAGACAAACACGTTGTCGACGCTCAACGACTTCTCGGTGATGTAGACGCCGAGGTATTCGCCTCCCGCCTGGGCGCCGAACTGGGCAAACATGAAGACGGAGAAGACGAGGGCGCAGAACACCCAGAACGCCGATTCATACCCGGCTTCTTTGAACGTCGGCGCATGCGCTTCTCGGTGACGCCACAGATCAAGACCGAGCAGAGCAACGACGCAGGTGAGCAGCAGAACCCACGCCCATGGCGGGACGCTCAGGTCGATGAAATCATCCGAGTTGGATTCTGCAGCAAGCATGACGGTGGAGTGTAGGCAGTGACTCCTGCTTAGATCTCGGCCGTTGCTGCCGATTTTTGAGCTTGTGGCAGTCGAAACCGACGGGGGTTCATCCCCGCCGCTAGATCTAGCGGCGGAGGACGTTGTTGGTCACCAGTCGGTGGTCAACGATCGTTGGCTTGCTGTCCTCTGGCCTGCCGCAATTCTGTTCCACCTAGCCGGAAACGGCACACATCTGCTGGCCTTTGACCTGATCGGCGCGCTGCAGTTCATCATGGCGGTGGCGGCCGCCGTCATGCTGGTTCGGCCCCGTCCGCTGGTCGCAGGAGCACTGGCGGGTCTCTTTGCCACCGTGCTGTGGTTGAAACTGCCGATGGTCGGCAACCACGAGATCATCCTCGGACTCTTCAGCGTTGCGGTCGGCTTCTCGGTGCTGTCGGCGCGGGCCCGTTGGACCGAGCAGGTCGCCCCTGTCGGCCGCTGGATCCTGCTGATCTCCTACGGCTTCATCGCCTTCTCAAAGCTGAACCGGGGATTCCTCGACACCGTCGGGAGTTGCGCTGTCCTCTTTGCCGACGAGTTTGGTCGAATCGTTGGCCTGACGCCGAGCAACTCTCCAGCGGTGGCGTTGGCGGCGATCATCGCCACGGTGTTGATCGAAGCGACCATTCCGGTACTGCTGCTTTCCACCCGCCTGCGCCAACTCGGCGTCGCGTTGGCACTTGGCTTTCATCTCCTGTTGTCGTTGGACCCGACATCGCACATCTGGGATTTCTCAGCAACGCTGCTTCCCCTGTTTCTGCTGTTCGCACCTGAGGCTTTCCGACAGACGCTGGCCCATCGATGCGAGGCGCTTCGCCGACGGCCGCTACGCGAGCGATCGTTGGTCATCGGGTTGGTTCTGGCAATGCAGGCGGTCGCCATGGCCGGCGGCCTTCCATTCGGTGGACCGACCTGGACGGTGGCGTTCCCCGTGTGGGTAGTGGTCGCTGGTGCGGTGGTCGCCAGCTACGGGCAGTTCCTTTGGTCTCCGAAAACAGCGACGGGCGTGTCGGTCGAGCCGACCCAAACACGTGGCCTGCTCGGCCTGGGCTCGCTACGGGCGGGGCTGGACGGCGGACCTCGATCTGGGGTGGTGACCGTTGGGTTCTCGGTACTCCTCGCCTGTGCGGTCAGCAACGGGTTGGCGCCGTACCTTGAGGTCCGATCAGCGGCAGCATTCAACATGTACTCAAACCTGCGGGTGGTCGACGGTGACTCCAACCATCTGATCGTCCGCCGGGCACTTTCTGATGCCGAGCCCAGCTACGTCACCATCAACGCCGTCGATGAGGGGTCCGGCCTCCAGTTCTATGTCGACCGCAATCTGATGGTGCCAACCGAGAACCTGGATCGTCACCTTGCGGAGCACCTCGACGAAAACCCGATGATTGTCCTCGACGGAGCTTCTGTCCCGGCCAGAAGCGCCGGATACGGCGAAGGGACAGAAGGCGGCGTATTTGCCAGCGTGACCTCGGTGATATCGCACAAGTTGTTGTTCCGTCGTGCCGTTCATCAAGGCGACGAGACCGCGTGCCTACGGGCATGGGGGCCGATCGGCTGAGTGGTTTGATCCTGCGGACCTATCCAGGATTGGGGTAGTGCAGACGACAACTATCTTGCCAGCCCGAAAGGGATTGAATAAATAACAGCACCCACACGGGTGCATGGAGAGTTGCTTGATGCTGCACTATGAGTTTGTTTCCGCATGGCTGAACGCCCGGGTTTCTTCCGAGCGAGGAGCTTCACTGGTTGAGTACGCCCTTTTGGTCGCCTTGATCGCCGTCGTTTGTATCGGTGCCGTGACCTTCCTTGGTCGTGAGGCTGCCGACAGCTTCAGCGAAATCGGTAACTCGATCAACTAATTCGGCCTCGGCTGAATTGGCCGAGGACAAGTTCAGAAATGACCGGGAGGGAGCCACAACGGCTCCCTCCCGGCGTTTTCGGGTTTTCATGTGCTGATAGAAGGCGGATCCTGGTCCCACGCCTTGGCCGGGCAGGTGACGTTGGCGTAGGAGCGGAACAGGTCACCGTCGGTCTCGATCCAGTCGAGCAGGTGCAACCCGGCCGCTGCGGCGCTCCACGTCGCGAGGCGATACAGCCGAAGATCTTCCTCTCGGACCAGGTCCACCTCATACGGGCGGACCGAAAGCATCACCACCGCCACCGGGCCCAAAGCAGCACTGTCACGGGCCTCACCGGCGTCACCGGCGCTACGGGTGATGATCCACTGGATCAGCGGCTCGATGGTAGTGCCGATGCCTTCGGCGATGGCCAGGTCAACCAGCCCGCCGTCATCGTCGATCAGGGCGGCGGCGTTGGCGAATGCGTATTCGTCGGCGAGGGCCATGGCCAGGCCGAGCGCATCACCGAAGCTGGTAATGGAAACGGGTTGTGGTGCGATGCTCATGTAAGAACCTCCGGGCTCCGGATATCCGGGGAGCGAAGGCTCCGAGGGTGCAGATCGAACGTCATTCACGTTAATCACAGGTGGTGACAGCCAGCCCGGTCTCGCGCTGCGGTCACGTTGGGACCGCAAGTTAGTACCGAAGACCTATCCAGTACGGCCGATCCTGCGACGATTCCTACAGGGAGTCTTTTGGGGATTGGATGTGAGTCTCACCCCAGCGGTGGATGGAGAGATGGTTTGATGCTGCATTACGAATTCGTATCCGCATGGCTACAGGCCAAGGCCTCTTCCGAGCGCGGCGCCTCGTTGGTCGAGTACACCCTGCTTATCTCGTTGATTGCGCTGGTCTGCTTCGGGGCTGTGACATTCTTGGGCCGCGAGGTGTCCGACAGCATCAGCTCGGCCGGCACCTCCCTCAACTGATCTGAACATCCCCGTCCAAGTCTGGGCGGGCGATCGATGTGGCGACCGCTCAGCTCGTCGCCTCGAGATCAAACCCGGTACGCAGATGCACCTCGCGTATGGCGAAGCTGGAGCGGATGCGTGAGACCCCGGGGAGCTTCGAGATCCAGTCCCGATGGACCCGCTCGTAGTCTCCGACATCAGCGCAGGCCACCTGGATGAGGTAGTCGGCGTTGCCCGCCATGAGGTGGCAGCTCATCACCTCTGGACACTTCACGATGGACGCCTCGAAGTCATCGAGCTGATCGTCGAATTGGGCCGATAGCGAGATCTCCACAAACACGGTGGTGGCACGCCCGATCTTCTCCGGGTTGATCAACGTCACGTACTTGTCGATGACACCGTTCTCTTCGAGCGCCCGTACCCGACGGAGCACCGCCGATGGGGACAGGCCCACCGACGAGGCGAGTTCGGCGTTGGTCATGCGGGCCTGTTCTTGCAGATGTTGCAAAATCGCACGATCGGTCGCGTCTAGATCCATGTCATCCATTATATGTCGCTTTTGCACGACATCTAGACAGAAAAGTGCGCTCGGAAGGTCTCGATCCGCACTATTCGCAGCTTTCTGGCTCGACATTTCGCCTATTCTTGGCTGGTCGGATCGTTTAAACGGAGGGTGGAGATCAATGAAGATCGGTGTTCCGAAAGAGATCAAGGTTGCCGAGCTGCGGGTCGGGTTGACCCCGGGCAGCGTGCACGAGTTGGTGTCCCGCGGTCACGAGGTCAGTGTCGAGACAAATGCGGGCATCGGCATCGGTGCTACCGACGCCGACTACCAGGCGCAGGGTGCCACCGTCGTGGCAACTGCGGCCGAGATTTTCGCCAACGCCGAGATGGTGGTCAAGGTAAAGGAGCCGCAAGCGGTGGAGCGGGCAATGCTCCGTCCGGGGCAGATCCTGTTCACCTACCTCCACCTGGCACCGGACCCCGAGCAGACCAAGGACCTCATCGCCAGCGGCGCCACCTGCATCGCCTATGAAACCGTTACCGATGATGACGGCGACCTGCCGCTGCTCGCTCCGATGTCAAAGGTGGCAGGCCGAATGGCCATCCAGGCCGGCGCTCACTCCCTCGAAGCACCTCAGGGCGGTGCCGGACTGCTGCTCGGCGGCGTGCCAGGCGTGCCGTCGGCCAAGGTGGTTGTTATCGGTGGCGGCGTCGTCGGCGAGAACGCCGTGGAGATGGCGCTCGGACTTGGCGCACGGGTCACGGTCCTCGACCGCCAGGTCGACGTGCTCGATGAGCTTGCGGCCCGCTTCGGTTCTGCCCTCGAAACCGTGTACTCCACGTCCTTCGCCCTGAGCGACCTGGTGCTGGACGCAGACCTTGTCGTCGGCGCAGTGCTGGTCAAGGGTGACCGGGCGCCGAAGTTGGTCACCGCAGAGATGGTCAAAGCGATGCGGCCAGGGTCTGTTCTGGTTGACGTTGCCATCGACCAGGGTGGCTGTATGGAAACATCTCGGGCCACCACTCACGCCGAGCCGACCTATGTGGTCGACGATGTTGTCCACTACTGCGTCGCCAACATGCCGGGAGCGGTTCCTCGAACCTCCACCTACGCGTTGAACAACTCGACGTTGCCGTTCACGCTGGCACTGGCGGACAAGGGTGCAAAGCAGGCCATGCTGGATGACCGTCACCTGCTGAACGGGCTGAACGTCTGCGCAGGCGAGGTCACCGAACTGGCCGTCGCCAACGCCCTTGGGCTTAACTACGTCGATCCGGAGCTCGCAGTCGCACACCTCTGATACGTCACGTATCTCTGATTCGGCCGCCTTGATTGGGCGCGTCGAAAATCTGGTCGAGCAGCAGTTGTGGCCGCGGTCCGCCGAGGTGGACCGCGGCACCACACTGCCCATCGAACACTTCGAGGCGATCTCGGCGCTCGGGCTGTACGCCATGGCGGTGCCGCAATCGGCCGGTGGCCTCGGACTGGCACCGTCGGAGATCCGCCACATCCTTCGGTTGTTGGCATCCGGGTGTGGTGTCACCGCCTTTGCCTTCGCTCAGCATCACGGAACGATCGGTGCTGTGGTCAACACCAAGAACGAGCCGCTCCGTAGCCGCTGGCTGCCTCGCCTTGTCGACGACCATCTGGCGGGAATTGCCTACGCTCACGTTCGGCGACGGGGCGCACCGGTGCTGACCGCCGAGCCGGCGGGCGATGGGTGGCTCCTCAACGGATCGGCCCCGTGGGTGACCTCATGGGGGGTGGCCAAGGTGATCGGCGTTGCCGCCAACACCGACGACGGCCGACTGCTCTGGGCGCTGGTGCCGGCCGCCGAGGCCCAGGGGCTTTCGGTTGCCGGGAACTTTGATCTGATGGCCTACAGCGCCACCCAGACGGTGGCGCTCGACTTCGATCGGTTCGAGGTTGGTCCGGAGGCGGTGTTGAGCGTGGTCGACATGGAGGACTGGAGCGCCCGAGACCGGCTGCTCGCCGCCAGGCCGAATCCGCTGTGCGTTGGCGTTGGTGACCGGGCGTTGGCCGAGCTGCAGCGCATCGCCCCCGACGTCGCCGCCGAGCTTGCGCCGTGGTGGGCAGAGGTGGCAGCCGAGGCCGAGGCGCACAGCGCGGCGGTCGATGCCGCCGTCGCAGCGATCGCCCGCGGTGGAGCGATACAGGGCGAGGCGACACAGAGCGAGGCGATACAGGGCGAGGCGATACAGAGTGAGGAGACACAGGGTGGCCGGGAGTCTGTCGAGGTTGCCGAAGTGGCCGCCGCTCGGGCCGACACCGTCCTTGCCACCCAGAAGCTCACAACGGCGCTGCTTGCGGCCACCGGTGGGGCGGCGATGGAAATGGGCCACTCGGCACAGCGCTTGAGCCGAGAAGCGCTGTTCTACGTGATTCAGGCCCAAAGTGGCGACGGACGGGCAGCCATGCTTTCCCGGCTCCGGCCGGATCACTAAGAGAAACGTCTGATGTTGCTTCCATGGTGAAGAACGTCCAATAATAGACAATTGCCTCTAGATCGGGCTGAAATCAGCCCTACAGTGGTCTTCGAATATGGCGAGTCCTGACGACAAGAGGACCGAAGAGCGGCAGAAAGGTGGGGCCGGGCTTCGACATGGCGAATTGGCGACCAGTCGCGTCCCTGGACCTGTCGAATACTCAACGCTCACCGCCAGTGATGCATCGCCGACCAACCTGCCGGTACTCATCTGGCTGCACGGCGGTGGCGGCTCACGCCGATTCCTCGAAACCTGCAAGGCCCAGTTCGTGTCATGCTGGGCCGACAAGTCGCTTCCCGCCATGGTCGTCGCCACGCCGAGCGCCGGCTGGTCGTTTTATCTTGACCGCCAGGACGGCTCGGAGCTGTGGGAGACCTTCCTCCTTGAAGAGTTCATCCCCGCCATTCGCGAAGAAACCGGCGCCACCGACGGTCCGCTGCTGATCGGCGGCATTTCGGTCGGGGCGCTTGGCGCGCTTCGCATGGCCTTCAAATACCCGGACATGTTCACGTCGGTGGTCGCGGTCGAACCAACCGTTGAAGCCGCGTTGACCTGGGACCGGGTGCCGAGCCGGGACCGGGTGTACATGCCCGAGGGGGTTCGCCGGAAGCTGTTCGGAGACCCGCTCGACCATCAGTACTGGAAGGCCAATCACCCCACGGCGCTCGCCGTCGCAAATTCGACGGCCATTGCCGCTGGCGGTCTGTCCATTTATCTGGAAGCGGGCGATGAAGATCTCCTCCACGTCCAATACGGCACGGAGCTGTTGCACCGTTGCCTGTTCGACATTGGGGTGTCCCACGAATACCGGCTGTCGAAGGGCGGCAACCACGTCGGACCGTCGGTCATCCCGCGCCTGATCGACGCGTTCCGATTCATCGGCAGGCTGCTCTGGAAGACCTACAACGAGGACGCCACCGTGGACTCCATGGTGGAGCTTGACGCGTTCGCGGCCCAGGTCCGTGGCCTGGAGGCGCAGGCCAACTACCGCTACGAAGTCAAGGTGCAGGGGCCACAAACCGAACTCAGGGTCTATGTCCAAGGTCAGGGCCAGCCGGTCCTCTTGGTGCCGTCGCTTGGGCGAGGGTGTGAAGACTTCACCGATCTGTCGGACCGCTTGGCCAGAGCCGGTTTCCAGGTGTTGTGCCTGGAGCCGAGAGGCTGGGCGGGCTCGTCAAGTGCCGTCGCAGAAATCACTCTGGCAGACCTGGCAGACGATGTTGCTGCGGTGATCAGGGCAAACGGGGCGGGACCGACCGCCATCGTCGGTCATGACTTCGGCGGCCAGGTGGCTCGCACCACCGCCACCCGCCACCCGGACCTGGTGAAGAACATGGTCCTGCTCGCAACGCCCGGACCCGTGCCGCCAAAGCCGGAACCAGCGACCGCCCATCGCCGAACGTTCATTCCCGAGCTGTCCATGGAAGAACACCTGGAAGCGGTTGCTGTTGCGTTCTTTGCCAGCGGCAACGATCCAGTGGTGTGGGTGGATGGTTGGAACCCGATTCTGGCGGCAGCCCAGTTGGAAGCCCAACAGCGGACACCAACCGAGGCATGGTCCTCTGGTGGGTCCACCGACACGTTGATCATCAGACCCGCCGAGGACCGCATCGTCTCGGCCGAGAGCACCCGATTGTTGGCAAACGAGCTTGGTGGAAAGGTCTCGGTTGTCGAGGTGCCGGGAGCGGGCCACGCCCTGTTGCCGGAGCAACCAGAAGCGGTCGCCATTTCTGTCCTGACCTGGTTGCGCAGACACGGCTGAACCCGCCTCGGGGCCGATCGGCCTCGGAGACTTTGAAAACGGCGGAAAACCAACAACAATCGCTGCATGAACAACGCGCACGAGGCCTCAGCAACGCCGGGATATGACCGGCCGGCCGTCGAAGCCTGGATGTTGGCCAACGTCGAAGGACTGCATGCACCCTTTACGTGGAGTCGCCTCGAGGGGGGACACTCCAACCTGACGTTTCTGGTTGCCGACGACCGGGGACGGCGGGTCGTGGTCCGTCGCCCACCCGAGGGTGAGCTGCTGCCCAAGGCCCACGATA
>CAZSTV010000120.1:0-2087 GCA_964609665.1 uncultured Acidimicrobiaceae bacterium | reverse complement strand
ATCTCCGGCCTTGGCAAGACCGATGTCCCGGTCGCGGCCGCCTACGGGTTGTGCGAGGACACCTCGGTAACCGGGGCGGTGTTCTACGTCATGAGCGAGGTTGGCGGCAAGGCGCTCTACACCGCCGAAGACGTTGACGAATGGCTCACGCTTGAAGCCCGCGACGCCGTCGGGTACTCCTTCATCTCCACGTTGGCCCGGCTGCACAGCATCGACCCGGCATCGGTGGGGCTCGACCAGCTGGCTCGCCCCGACGGGTACGTCAGCCGGCAGCTCAGCGTTTGGTACGGCTCATGGCAGGCGTCGATGGAAGGGGCGTCCTATGACGACCCCCGAATTCACACCATGTACGACGAGTTGAGCACGAAGATTCCCGACCAGGGCCCGGCCCGAGTGGTCCATGGTGACTACGGCATGCACAACTGCATGATCAACGCCGATGGCACGGTCGCCGCGGTGCTCGACTGGGAGATTGCCACCCTTGGTGATCCGCTCGCCGACTTCGCCTATGCGCTCAATGGCTGGAGCGACCCCGACGATGTGATTCGAATTTCGCACGAGGGTGCGACCACCGCTCCAGGGTTCGCTCGTCGTCAGGCGTTGGCGGATCACTACGGCGAACTGACCGGCCGGGACATGTCCAACCTCGACTTCTACCGGACCTTCAACTACTTCAAGACCGCCTGCATTCTTCATGGCGTGTACGCCCGGTACATGCTGGGCCAGAAGAGTGCCGAGGGCGTTGACCTCGACGGGTTGCGGGAGCGGATGATCGGGTCGATCGACCTCGCCGCGGCCCAGGCCGGGTTGTGAGCGACTCGCCAAGTGGACCTGGCTGGTGGCAAGCCTCTGACGATCGGTGGTATCCGCCGGAGACCCATCCGGACTATCGGCCCCCAGAGCCCCAGCGGCCGACCCCCGGCCTCGCCACCTTCGCCCCGCCCAAGAGCGACCAGCGTTACCCGACGCCAACCGCACCACCTCCTGCGGTGCAGGGTCGTTCGACGACGAGAGTATTGGTGTTGATCTTCGGTGCCGTGTTCCTGCTGCTTGCTGGTGGCTGCGGCCTGTTCGTCTACAACTTCCGAGACGAAATTGCCGATGCAACGATCGACTTCACCGACGCTGACCCCATTGCGCTCGATGGTGACGTGCCGGTTGCCTGTGAGGTTGTCGGCGCCGGGTTCGGTGAGAACTACGGCGTGGATGTCACGCTCACCTCGCCAGCCGATGCTGTTGCGTCGCACTATCAGGTCGAGTTCCAACTCTTGGCCGACGATGGTGAGTTGTTGGGGACCGACAGCACCGTGTTGCGGGACATGGCGCCTGCCGAGGAGCGAACCGAGGACGCCTTCAACACGATTGTGATCTCCGCCGATGCCGAAACGGTGAGTTGCGAGGTCAGCGAGGTCCGCCGAGTAACGGCTTGATCACTGGCCCACTGGTGAAATTTACCCAAAGGCGTTTGCGTCGATGAGGCCCACTGGCGGGTGGAGGGGTACAACAGACGAGGCAGACTAAGCCCGGAACCGGTCGCGGCCGGTGGTGCACGCAGTCAGGAATTCGCCCGATTTGAACAAGTTCGCCCCACTCATATTGGCAGTGCTCATCGCCGTCGCCGGCATGCAGATTTGGTCGAGCCTTGGCGGCGATTCCATCCGTGCCGACAATGGGATTGTCGCCGACGCCGACCTGCGTCAAGAGACCACCACAACGCTCACGCAGCGCACCTTCGTGACGCTGGCCCCATTGCCGGAGACGACCACGACCGTCAGGCGGCGCGTCGTCACCACCGCCACAACTATTGAGCCCGAGTCCGAATCGGAGTCCGAGTCGACTGAGCCCGACGGCGAGGGCGAGCCCGTCGATCCTGAAGACCCGGAGACCACCGAAGCACCAGAGCCAGCCGATCCGACCACGCCGACCACCGTGGAGAACCCGGAACCGACCGGGCCAGCTGACCCGACCGAAACCACAGAGCCGCCGGAGACCGAGGTAACCGAACCACCGCAGCCGACGGTCCCCAACACCGAACCCCCGGAGACCGAGGCACCCGGCGCCCCCGGTGCTCCCGGTGGGCGGGGCGA
>CAZSTV010000119.1:0-17497 GCA_964609665.1 uncultured Acidimicrobiaceae bacterium | reverse complement strand
CGCCTACGAGCACGGGGACTTCGACGGTGTGCGGTTCGTCCTGGCGCACGAGCTGTACCGCCACTGCAGTATCGACGCCTACCAGGCATCGATCGCCAACCACTAAGACGGCTTCTGGCTGAAGGTGGTCAACTTTCTCTCCGACCATGCAGTTGGATGGCGGCGGCTACAACCACTGGTCGACATCGAAAACCAAGGCTGGGATCAGCACGGGAAGATGCTGTAACCCAAGCCGGCGACCACCAGGGTGATCAGGCGAACAGACGGCCCAGCTGTTGGTCGACGGTGGCGTAGACCTGGCCGGCGGTCATGGTCCCATCAAGAACGTACTGACCAAGACCCGGCGCAAGAGCGGTGAGCATGGTGGCTTCCGCCTCGGGGTCGACACCATCTTGCAGCGGCCCGCGTTGCAGCTGCTCAAGGATCGTGGCGTGCATCAAGTCCACTTCGGTCTTGCGGGTGACCGAACCGGCGTCGCCCAGGACGTCGATGACCCGTTCGGTGTAGAGGGCGATGTACATCAACGTGGCGACACGGCTCTCCTCGTCGACGGGCACAAAAGACTTCAGAAAGGCGCCGAGCACCTCTCGGGCCGAACCGTCGGTCTCCTCGATCCAGCGCATCAGGCGAACGATCGAGCGCTCTGCGACATGCTCCTGGGTGGCGTCGAGCAAGCCGGCCTTGTTCCCGAAGTAGTACTGAACAAGCCGGACCGAGACACCGGCCTCGGCGGCAACCTGGCGAAACGTTGCCGCGCCAAGGCCGCCTCGAAGCGTTATTCGACAGACCGCATCGGTGATTTGGCGACGCCGCGCATCGTGGTCAACCTTTTTCGGCACCCTTTTATGGTACAGGTGTATTGTCATGGATAGTCGTTTATGGTACATATGTATTATGAAAGAAAAGACCTACCAAGGCACATGGCGCAGTGACAAGGCCGAGCAGAAGTACCGCGAGGCAGACGCCGCCTATTGGGCACGCGCCACCGACAACCCGCCAACGTCAATCGACGTCCCCACCCGGTTCGGACCGACCCGGGTCTACCGATGGGAGGGGGCCGGCCCCGCCATCGTGTTCATCCACGGCATGAGCGACACGTCGATCCGGTGGATTCCCTTCGCCGAGGAACTCGATGGGTATGACGTGTACGCCGTCGACATCATGGGCGACGTCGGCCAGAGCGTTCACGAGGTCGGCTTCACCAGCGCCGCCGACTATGGAACATGGCTTGAAGACACCATCGGCGGGCTGGGGCTCCACCAGCCCCATGTTGTTGGCCACTCGCTCGGCGGGTTCGTTGCCATCACCTACGCCATTCACGCAAGCCACATGGCAGCCGATCAACCGGAACGCTTGGCTTCGCTGGTCGCGTTCGACCCGGTCGGCATGGTCAAGCTGCGGATGGTTCGATTCATGGCATGGGGCTTCTCAGCGATGCTCGGATCCCGCTCCCCCGGTCCGATCAGACGGTGGTCGGCCAAGCGGCTACGTATGCCCCTGATCAACGACAGGGACGCATACAACGTCCTGACGCAGGCCAACCTTGGCCACCCGCCAAGCACGCCGCCACTGCCGGTGTTCACCGACGCCGAGTTGCGGTCCATCGACGTGCCGACGTGGGTGATCGCCGGTGCCAAATCCGGCGCCTTCGACGTGAAGAAGCTGGCCGAACGGGCCACCACGTTGATCCCCGGGGCTCGGGCCCAACTGGTCGCCGATGCTGGCCATGCGGTCACCGCAAGCCACTTCGAGGTGTGCCTGGACGTGGTTCGAGAGGCGCTGCAGACCAGCTCGTCCTCGCAGGCCAGCGAATGTGCCAACCCGAATAGCTAGGAGAGGCCTGCCACCGCCCGAACCGGTTGACGGTCAGCGACGCCATCAATAAAGGCCTGGGCCTCTTCGGCCCGCCCGTCGTTGATGTACGCGGCGAGCAGGGTGTTTGTCTGCAGGTCTCGCTGGGCCCGGCTCCCACCGATGCGCACCACTTGGTCAAGCTCCGGTTCGAGCAGCTCGATGACGGTCCCCCACTCCCCGGCCCCGAATGCACCGTAGGCCCGAGCCAGGACGGCGGCGGTCTTCTCGGCCGGGAGGCGACCCGCCTCGCCAAGCTCTTCCAGCTCGGTGATGCATGCGTCCAACTGGTCGCCATCGCCCAGCGCCACATACGGAAGGCTGACATGGGCGTCGACGAAGACGATGGGGCGACGGAACTGTTCCTCGTAGTAGCCACGAACCGTCTGCCAGTAGTCGGCGTTGCGCGGCACGCCGGCCAGTTCCGAGCACCACAAATACGACGCCGAATCGGTAAAGACGTTGATGGCAGGACTGTCGGTTGAGCCGGGCAGGCAATTCTCGGCGAAGGCCTTGTCCGCTGCCTCCTGTTGCCCGGTCATCATCAGCAACATGGAGTAGTGCCACCAGTTGTGACAGTGCATGAGGCTGGCCCGGTCAGAACCGGGAATCCATTCGTTCAGGAAGCCGAGGGCCTCGTCGGTCGCTCCGGCTTCATATAGGGCGTGTGTCAGGGTGTGAGCGCCATGCGCACAGTCGGGCCGCAGTTCCAACGAACGCTCGGCCAGTTCTCTGCCACGAACCCACTCGCCAGTCTCAAGCAGCGCGAACGCGTGCACCATTTGGAACCACCAGTCGTCGCCGTAGTGGGTGGCGTACGGTTCCAGGAACGCAAGGTGCTCGGCCTCACGACCTACACGACCGCTAAACCCGATGGCCCCGAAGACACCGCACGCCGGTGCAAGCACAAACGCATCCCGGGGATGATCGGTCAGGTGTTCTTTGGTCAGGTCCAACGCCTGCGGGACCTTGCCGGTGACCATGAGGTTGATGATCTCGACGTGTCGCTGTTCTCGAGCGGTCGCTCCCTCGGCCAGCCCCACTGCGGTCTCGGCCGCGGCCCGGGCCTCCTTCGACCTGCCGACCAACTGGTCCTGCCTGGCCTGTGCGGCGTGGGCGAGCGCAAAATCGGGGTCGGCGGCAATCGCTGCCGATAGCACATCTTCGATGTGTCCATCCGCCGCGAGCATTCGGTCGATGGCGTCGACGTAGGCGTCGCGAGCCTCAACTGAAGAGGTGCTGACCTCGAGGCCGTATCGATCTTTCAACATCGCTTCTCTCCTGGTTGCGTGCTCCTGCACGTTTTAGCCCCAGGCGGCCTCCCGTGCCCTATTGAGCATGGGAGCCATCGCTGCGGCTACTGCAGCAAGATGTGGACTCGGCCGGCGACCTTGTCGGACTCCAGGCCAAGCTTCAGCCCTTCGAGGTCTCCAGCGGGGACGATCCAGCAGACCGAGCCGACAACTTCTTCCCCGACGCCAACCGCAGCGCCATAGTCGAGATCCTCGGCGGTGGCCGGACACGGATTCGCCTGCCGGTCGATCAGCTCCCCAGCGGCGTTGACCGCATTGAAGTGAAGATCTGACAGTAGGGCGCCTTCCGAGCCGCTCTCGTTACGAACCTGAACACGAGCCACGGCGTATACGTTGCCGTCCGCGTCACCTGATGCGAGGTCGCCGGTGCCAGCGGCGACGGGTTCGGTCACCTGGATGACCCAACGCTGGTCGGTGTCACCATCGGGGTAGAACACGACGACGCCGGTGGAACGTGGGTGCGGCTCATTTACCGAACCGGGACCGGTGGCCGCAGCGGCAACATCGTCGCTGCTGTCCGCGTTGCGACCAAACTGCCAGTACAGCGCAGCGCCAATGGCGGCCAGTGCCAGGACACCGAGGATGACGAACAGCAGTGTCTTTGAGCGACCGCCACTCTCCTTCGACGACAAGATTTCCTGCTGCAGAGCACCGTTCGGGCCATCGGGTTGATTGCCGAAACCCGGAGCGGAATACTGCGGGGGCGAGCCTAGGCCGGGTCCAGGTCCGGGGCCAGGGCCACCGGTTGGCGGAGCCATGGCAACGTCACCAAGACCCTGCGGGGGCGAAGCATCGAAACCGGGGGCATCGAGCGAGGAGGCGCCAGCGGTCGGAGCACCGATTGTCGGAGCATCGAAGAGCGACGAGTCAACGCCGTCTGGCGCCTGCAGATTCGGAGGCGGCGGAAGCTGATCAGATAGCGAGTCAGGAAGGTCGGTTGGCAGCGCCTGGGTCACATCGTCGGCGATGCCGCTCGGCGACGGGATATCGGACAGGTCCATGTCCGGGCTGGCAAGGTCTTTGATGCTCGGGATGTCATCACCAAGATCTGCGGCGGACTCGCCAAGGTCGGACAGACCGCTGGCCCCACCAAGCGATGCTGCACCGGGCGCCGGGAGATCACCGAGGTCGGGAGCGGACAGATCGCCAAGATCCGACACCTGCTTGTTCAGCCCGTCGAGCTTGGCATCGATCGAGCTGATATCGGCCGTGGGAACACCGTCAATGTCGGGAACAGACACATCGACATCAGGGACGGAGACATCGACATCAGGGACTGAGACATCAGGAACTGACACGTCAGGGACCGAGACATCAGGGACCGATAGATCGCCGACGCTGTCGGGGAGCAGGTCGCTCACGCCGGACGCACGATCGGCGAGACCTCCGGCGGCATCGCCGATGCCATCTGGCGACATGATGGTGGTTTCCGATGCCGAGGTTGCCGCATCGGGGAGCAGCGCTGACAGGCGGTCCGAACCCTCGGACACGACGCCTGCAGCACCGTTGGATACTTCGTCACCAAAAGCCATCGTTGCTGCACCTGCAGCAGCGGCAGTACCGGCGGCGATATCGGTGCCGGCGGCGATATCGGTGCCGGCGGCCGTATCGGTGCCGGCGGCGTCATCGATGCTGTCGGCGGCGTCCGCTACCTCGGCGGGTGCTTCAGCGGCTTCCGGGGGCGGCCCGTAGCCCTCTGGCCACCACTTCTGGTCGGCGGCCTGGTACCAGCCCTCGGGCGGTGGCCACACGTACTGCTTGTCATCCCACGCGGTATAGCTCGCCTCTGTCACAGCATCCCTACCTGTCGTTCGACCGCACACTCACGCGGACTAGTCCTCTTCCTCGCTTAACTTCTGGGGCCTCACCCGATGGCCCCAATCGCTCACTGGACGGACTGTGCCCGGCGAGCTCGCACTACCTCAAAACATGCTACGGCCGTCGCAGTGGCAACGTTCAAACTATTCAGTTGACCTGCCAACGGAATCGACGCCACAACCCCCACCCGTTGCCGGACAAGGCGGGACAAACCCGCTCCCTCAGCGCCCAATACCAGTGCGGTAGGGCCCTCGTTCAGCTGTGGAAGTTCAAAGATCGAACCGTCACCGCCGCCATCAAGTCCCACGGTGAAAACACCGGCATCATTCAATTGGGAGATCGCTGTGGGAATTCCGCCGACCAGCGTCAGCGGCACATGCTCCACCGCTCCGGCTGCAGTTTTAGTCACCGTCGGGCTGATATGGACCGACCGGTGCCTGCCGAGCACCACACCGGTCACACCCGCACATTCAGCGGTCCGCAGAATGGCCCCAAGGTTCCCCGGGTCCGTAATGCCGTCCAAAACCAGCAGAAACGCTGCGGGGTCGGCCATCAAGCGATCGAAATCAACCTCGGCCACGGGAGCCGCCCTGGCAATGACGCCCTGGTGAGACTCCGTGAGCGCCTCGGACCCCATATGTCGCCGGGAGACCTTCCGAAGCGACACGCCAAACTCGTGGCTCAACTCCTCAATATCGGCGAGTACCTCGGCGTCGGTCATGTCCTCAATCATCAACACTTCAGAGATCGAGCGTTTTCCGGCAAGCAACAGCTCCCGGACCGCCTGGCGACCTTCGATCTGGTCGCCGCCCAGACCCTTCGCTGGCCGACGACGGCGATTGGATGAACCGCCACCGGATCGACCGCCATCACCGGCGTTGCGGCTAGCACCATCGCGGTCACCGTCGCCCCGGTTCGGCTTGCGGCCGGCGTCCTTGGCCTGGGATTGCGACGATCGACCACGGCCGCGTTGGCCACCGGAACGGCCGCCCTCGTTGGCGTTGGCTTTGGCGTTGCGGCCACCGGAACGGCCGCCGCGCTCAGGCTGCGACCTCTTCTTTGGTTTACGACCAGCCATTACGAGTCCTCGTCACTTGGGGGGTCACTTGGGGGAACGTCATCTTCGTGACCGACAGCGTCACCATCGTCCAGATCCTCGGCGGGGTCTTCCTCAGGCTTGTAGAGCAGCGCCACAGCAAAGCACTGCACCGCATCCGCCAACGCCGACACCCCTTCGGTTCGCTTGCCCTTGACGGTGACCGGTGCACCCACAGCGGCCGCAAGATTGGCCTCCATCTGGGCTCGGACCGGGGCAATCTTCGGCGCGTCGAGCACGATGGTGCAATCAACGTTTGCGACGTCCCAACCGACGCCACGGACAACACCAACCGCTTCGGCAAGCATCCGGACGCTGTCAGCGCCGGCCAATCGCTGGTCGGTATCTGGAAAGAGCTGGCCGATATCACCAAGGCCGACCGCACCAAGGATGGCATCGGTGCAGGCGTGGGCGATCGCATCAGCATCGCTATGGCCCGTAAGGCCAGGCGAGTCCTCAAACGTGACGCCACCGAGGACAAGCACATCTTCGGGATCATCGCTCCACGGGTGAATGTCGTACCCCTGGCCGACCCTGATCGATCCTGGTTTCATGATTCTCCGCCGGCTCGTGTGAGACCAAGTAGCGCTTCGGCCATGGCAAGGTCTTCGGGAAAGGTGATCTTCATGCTACGTGTGGAGCCCTCGACGTGAACCACGGTCACCCCGGATCGCTCGATAACGCCAGCGTCGTCGGTGGCCTCTGCTTCATCGGCGTGAGCAGCGGCAAGGGTTGGCAGCGCGAAGCCCTGGGGGGTCTGCACCGCTCGCAGCTCATCGCGGTCAACGGTCCCACCAGACACCGAACGCAGGGTGTCGGTAACGGGAATGACCGGCACGACGGCTTCCGCCCCAGCGGTAAGGGCGGCGACCACCCGGGCCACCACCTCGGCGGGAACGAGCGGCCGTGCGGCATCGTGAACCAAAACGTGAGTTGCCGACGCTGGCAGCGCACTCAGCCCGTTTCGGACCGAGGCGGACCGGCTTGCCCCGCCGGGGGCGACGGCATGGACGCGCAACGTTTCGGCAGTCCCGAGGTCCGACCCGACGACGACAACACCAACGCAGTGCGACCGGACGACCTCGACGGAATGGTCCAAAACTCGACGATCGCCGAGCATGGCCAACTGTTTCGGCATGCCGAAGCGGTTGCCGGCACCGCCGGCGACGACCACGGCCCAAATCTCCATCCAGGGACCCTACCGGTGGAACCGGAGCGCTTCCCATTGCGAGACCAGCGCCATCGTGGGCCAATAGCGTCTGCCATATGGCCGACTTGGCCCACAATCCGCCGGATTCGACCGCAAGCTGGGCGAATGTGTGTCATTCGTCGGTTCTAATCGTCTACCTTTAGGCCAATGGTCGGTATCGAACACCTCAGGGCGGTGGAACTATTCCGGGACCTTGACGACGGGACGCTCACAGAGCTTGCTGGATTGAGCGAGCGACGGCAGTTGCAGCGAGGTGACGTACTCTTCACCGAAAATGACGAGCCGAACGAGCTGTTCGTGGTCCTGTCCGGCAGGCTCGCCATGGTCAACCGGTCGATCGACGGTCGAGAGTCCGTGGTTGCGCTCATGGAAAAGGGTGACCTGTTCGGCGAAATGCCATTGTTCGATGGGCGGAAGCGCTCCACCGACGGTCGCAGCCTTGAGCCCTCTGAAGTCATCGCCATTCCCTACGAGCCGGTCAAGCAGCTCTACAACGATCGGCCGACGCTGCTGTGGCGAGCGGTCGAGTTGTTGGCAAACCGGTTGCGGGTTGCAGACGGTGTCCTCGCAGACTCCGTCTTCCTCGATGTGACCGGCCGGACCGCCAAACGGCTCCTGGAAATTGCCGGCGAAGCCGATGACTTCTCCCTCCCGGTCACCCAGGAGGAACTTGCAGGCATGGTCGGTGCAAGTCGTGAGCGGGTGAACAAGGCCATCGCCTCGTTCGTCAAGCTTGGATGGATTGAGCAGCGGGATCGCCGCTACCACATCCTGAACCGCGATCAGCTCGAACTTCGCGCTCGATAACCGCCGGCCAGACGGCCCATTCAGACGGCCGATTTAGACGGCCGAGTCACACGGCGGATTCAGACAGCCGAGTCAGACGGCAAGGTGGGCGTACATTTTCGACCAGGCGTCCGCGGCGAACGTGGCATTGTGGTTCTCCCGTGACGGGTCGTGAACGAACCCATGAGCTGCGCCCTCGTACTGCGCAACCTCCACGCCCATATCGACGAGATCCTTCACGTCCTCGGGCGGGGTGTAGTCATCCTCGGTCCCGATGATGGCCAGCACCTTGGCGGGGTCTTCTGCGTGGTGCAGCAGTTGTAGCGGCTCTCGCTGACCCGGCCCTCGCCAACGTTCCGGCACCCGGATCATGCCGTAGAAGCTGACCAGGCGATCGAAGCGATGTGATGCCGACGCCTTGAACGCGTACATGCCGCCCATGCAGAAGCCGACCAGCGCGACCGGTTCCACCTCAAGGCGGTTCGCCGCGTCGACGAGATCACCGACGATTTCGTCGTCATCCAGTTGACCGACCACGGCGTGGCGTTCGTCGGTGGTTGTCGTTTCGAACCGGCGGCCACGGAACGGCTCGACGACGATGACGTTCCAATTCTGCGCCGCGGCGAACTTGGCCGCCATGTCGTCAAAGAGCTTGCGGCGGCCCATGAGATCAGGAGCGATCACCAAACCGCGCCGCGCCCCAACGACCGGATGCAGGTCTGCAGGCGTTCCCGACGACAATTCAATCTCCACTTGGCACCTCTGAAATTTTCAAATAGGACCGCCGAGAAAATCAGTACTGATCGATGATTGAGTCCCCCGCCAATCGCACTGTCCCATCCTTCAATGCGTTGGCCCGTCCGGGGCCGATGCCATCAACAGCTTCCAACTCCGCCGCCGAGGCACCGAGTATCTTACGCAGACTTCCGAAGTGTTCGACCACTCGAACCACGTGGGTTTCGTTGACCCGCGGCAGTTTGGAGAGCAGCCGGAACCCTCTCGCTTCTACGGGATCGTCGACGGAGCCGTCGTTGTCCAAAAGTTGCACGGCCCTGGCGAGACGTTCATCGTCGAAGAGGGCCTCGTCGTCGAGTTCGGCCAGAGCCTCCATGGCACCGCTGGCATCCAGCTTCGAACCTTCTCGCAAATAGTCGATGATGAGCAACCGGCGGTCGTCCTCGACGCCAACCATAAGTTCTTCAAGCTGCAGGCGAACCAACCGGCCATCGGAACCGAGCTCAATCAGGTTGTTCTCGATCTCGGTGGAGATCCTGACCACCATCTCCGCCCGCTGCAGCACCTCGACAACGTGGCGGAGGGTCACCATGTCCTGGACTTCGAGCGCCGAGAGTTTGCGAGAGACAACGTCCATCCGTGCCCGGTAACGCTCGAGGGTTTGGATGGCCTGGTTTGATCGTTCGAGGAGACGGCTTGCGGAAAGCAGCTGATGACTCTGGTCACCGACGTAGACCTGAATCTCCTTGCGAGACTCCGAGACGGCGATGACCGTGGCGTTCAACGAACGCGCGGCCCGCTCTGCGGTGCGGTGTCTGGTCCCGGTTTCCGACGTTGCGACGTTGGGGTTTGGCACCAGGTGCACGTTGGCCCTGGCGATCCTGCTGACATCGCCCGCCAAGATGATGGCGCCGTCCATCTTTGCGAGCTCAGCCAGACGCTGCGGAGAAAACGCCGCATCGAGTAGGAACCCGCCGGAGCAGATGTTCAGCACCTGGGGCCCGTCGCCAATGATGATCAGCCCACCACGGCCGGACTGCAGCACGCGCTGAAGTCCGTCACGGAGCGGACTTCCCGGCGCGACCAACGACAACGCTTTGAACAGCGCAATGTCGTTCCGGGATTCCATACCCAACCATGTTACTTCCTCACTGGCAACACCGTCAGAAAGGTCCCCACCACCGTGCGTGTCAGCCAGCGCATTTCAGGCAGCGCATGTCAGCCAATGCGTGTCAGACCGGCACATGTCAGACCGGAACGTGCTGGGGTACGGCGGCCAACGCCGCACCGAGTGTGGCCTCCCGCAGGATACGAAGCCCGGTTGGCCCTTCTGGGGCCGAGGTGGGACCAACTGCGGTGCGGAAACCCATGCGATAGGACTCCTGCAAGCGCTGTTCCAGCAGCGGAATGGAACGGAGTTCACCACCGAGCCCGATCTCCCCGCAGACCACGACGTCCGGCGACACCGGCTGACCGTCGATGGCCGAAGCGATGGCGAGTGCCAGCCCAAGGTCTGCCGCCGGTTCATCGATGGTGGCCCCTCCCGCCGCGGAGAGGAAAATGTCATAGCCGTTCACCCGGTAGCCGGCCCTGCTGGCCAGCACCGCCGAGACCAGTGCCGCCCGCTTGCCATCGAGGCCCTGGACGGTGATATGTCCGGGATGACCGCCTGCGGTTTCGATGGCGAGGGCTTGAATCTCGACCAGGACCGGGCGCCGCCCGGACAGCGACGGCACCACCACCGACCCGGCCAGACCCGGCTGACGGTCCTGGAGGTACCGCGTGGAGGGGTCCGGTACGGGGAACAGCCCTTCGGCGGTCATATCGAAGATGCCAACCTCGTTGGTGGGACCGAACCGATGCTTTGTAGTCCTGAGGAAGCGAAGTTCGCTGTGGCGGTCCCCGTCGAAGGAGACAACGGTGTCCACCATGTGTTCCAGCACGCGAGGCCCGGCGATGGACCCCTCCTTGGTGACGTGGCCGACCAAGACCACCGAGATGTCTGACCGCTTGGCCTCGGCCACCAACCGCGCTGCGACCGCCTTGACCTGGCTGACCGAGCCGGGAGCGGAGTCCACCTCGGGGTCTTGGACGGTTTGCACCGAATCCACAATGACCAGCTGCGGTTGCTGGGTTGCCATTGCCGCAATGATGGCATCGGTCGAAAGGTCATCGACGACCATCAACGTTGGGGGAATGTCCCCCAACCGAGCCGCCCGAGCCGCCACCTGGGTGGGCGCCTCCTCCCCAGCCACCACCAGCACCGATGACCCTGCGTTGGCAATGGACAGCGCGATCTGCAACGTCAGCGTGGATTTGCCAACCCCTGGCTCACCAGCGAGGAGCGTGACCGACCCGGGCGTGAGGCCGCCGCCGAGCACCCGATCAATCTCATCGACCCCGACCGGGAACGGCAGACACATTGAGCGCTCAACGCTGGCCAGGGGCATGGTGTTGGGGTCCGCCACGGCCCGCGATGGCGAACCGGCGGTGGACTCCACCGCTACCTCTCCGATGGTGGCCCACCCCTGACAGCTCTGACACCTGCCGTTCCACGAGGGAAACTCGGCACCACATTCTCGACACACGAAGACTCGTCTGGGTTTGGCCATGTCGGGACCCTACTGAGGGCCTGTGACACCATCCGGGCCACCGGGCTTCGCCGCAGGAAGTGACGCTAGGGTCTGCTAGTGACCGAACGTCGAGGTGTACTGCTCACCGTCCTGCTGTCGACCATGACAGCCTCGTCGTTCCAGATCTTCGCCCTTGCCGTCCTGGCCGTCGACTTGATCGACGACCTGGAGATCAGCCGCACCACCCTGGGCCTGATCGGTTCACTCAATACTCTTGTCGGTGCGGTCACGGCTCCGACGATGGGCAAGGTGACCGACCGGATCGGTGCGAAGCAGGCCATCATCGCCATATTCGTGGTCAGTGCGGTCGGTATGGCGCTGACGGCGCTCTCCGGCAGCTGGGTCGTCCTGGCAATCTCGGCCACCGTGAGCGGCATTCCGCAGGGCTGGGGCAACCCGGCGACCAACGCTCTGATTGCCGAACGGGTGCCCACCGATGCCCAGGGCACTGTGACCGGCATCAAACAGTCCGGCGTGCAGCTTGGCATCTTCCTCAGCGGCTTCACCCTGCCCGGCCTTGCGCTTGCGTTCGACTGGCGGGGAGCGCTGTGGGGGTATGCCGTGGTGTACGCGCTCGGCGCCATCGCCGTCGCCAAAGGCCTGTCGCCATCAGCCCCGTTCGCACCGCCCACGCAAGCAAGCGATGGCACCACCGTCCACACCCAACCGCTCCCCCGGTTCATCTGGGTGATCAGCCTGTACGCCTTCCTGTTCGGCAGCGCTGGTGGAGCGATCGGCCGCTTCCTCCCACTCTGGGCCAACGAGGTGGTGGGCATGTCGACCGTCGCCGCCGGCGCGGTCGTCGCATTCGGAGGCCTGCTCGGCATCGTGGCCCGAATTGCGGTTGGCCGCCTAGCCCAGGAGCGAATTGCGCCAGCGCTGCTGCTCAGCATCATGGCCGCCATCGGCGCGCTCTACTGCGGCGCGCTGCTCATCACCACCTCGGTCGGAGCGTGGATTCTGTGGCCCGCCACCATCTTCTACGCCGTCGGTATTGGCGCCTGGAACACCGTCGCAATGCTCGCCGTCATCGTCTCGGTTCCCAAGCAGGCGGCGGGCCGAGCCTCGGGTGTTGTGATCTTCGGTTTCCTCGGCGGGCTTACCGTCGGAGCGCCCATCACCGGCGTGGTCGTCGACCGCTGGGGCAGCTACCAGCCGGTGTGGCTGGCAGCGCTGGTGCTGTCGTTGCTCAGCGCAGCCATCATCAACGAACGGTTCACGGCGTCACGTGGCCTCAGCCAGGTGGCACCGGCGTCCACAACGCCCGAGAGCCAGTCATGACCCAAGAGCCAGCCAGACACTCTTGACCTAAACATAGGTTCAGATTCTACGATCCGTCGTATGGAGACAACAGCATCGAACCGCTCGACGGAGAACGGCCCCACCGACACCGCCAGCAGCGACACTTCGAACACCGACAACACCGACACCTCTAACACTGACAACACAGGCCGCACGACCACTGCGTCGGTCGGACCCCAGACCGACTGGGACATCGGGTCGATGAAGATGCGCAAGGTCGGTGACCATTCCGTTGCGGTCGCTCGCACCGAGTCCGGCTTCCATGCCGTTGACAACGCCTGCCCCCATCAGGGCTACGGCCTGGTGACGGGCGCCCTCGATGGCGAACTGGTGACCTGCCAGTGGCATAACTGGAAGTTTGACGTTCGGACCGGCCAGTGCGTGATGGGCGAGGAGGACGTCGCCTGCCACAAGGTTGAACTGCGCGACGGCGAGGTCATCGTGCAGGTCACCGCACCGAGCGATGCCGAACGTCAGGAGCAGCTCTGGCCAAGTCTGGAGCGAGGCATTTCAGCGCACTACGTCGGCCAGGTCTCCCGAGACAGCGTCCGCCTCCTCGAGACCGGAGTGACTCCCACCGACATCATGGCAAGCGGTGTTCGGAGCACGGTTGCCAAGTCCCAGTGGGGCATCGACCATGCACTGGCGATGGCCACCGACTGCCTGGCCCTGGCCGAGATCCGCCATGGCACCGAGCGTGCACTCCCCCTGGTGCAAGGTCTGGCCGGACTGTCCGAGACCACCCGTGACCGTCCCGTTCGGCCGGTGCCAGATCCCGATGGGTCAATCGACGTCCCGGCCGCAATCGAGTCCGAAGATGCGGAAGGGGCAATGGCAGGCGTGCTCGGCGCCATCCACGACGGCGTCGACCCCGCCACCATTCGCCATCAACTGATCGACGCTGCGTCCGCCCATCACCTCAGCTACGGCCACGGCATGATCTACACCCAGAAGACCTTCGAGTTTCTGGACCGGGTCGGCTGGGGTGAGGCCCCGGAGATCCTTCCTCACCTTGCAGCAAGCCTGGTGTGGAGCACCCGGGAGGACACGCTGCCCTACATGTCAAAGGCCATGCAGCGCCTTGCGACCGTGGATCTTGAGGCGCTCACCGCCACATCCCGCCAGGCCGGTTGGGAGCCAACGCCACTGGTCGACCTGTTCCTCGATGCCACCGCGGCGCCGATGGACGAGGCGGTCGCCGCGGCAGCGAATGGCGCCGGCATCGACGGATTGCTCGACGCCGTCAGCCTCGGCGCCTCACACCGACTCCTCCGCCATGACCTTCAGGTCGAGCTTGACCGGGGCGACCCCTTTGGGTGGCTCGACATCACTCACGCCCTGACCACCGCTCAGGCGGTGCGCTGGGCGTGGCAGAACGACCCGGGTCCTCACACCGCACGGGCGGCGCTGTTCGCGGTCTGGCTGCTCTTCGACGCCGGCCGAGCCGAACGGCGCAACAGTGCTGAGCGGCAGGACGAGGCCGAGCGACAGGACATGGCCGAGCAGCGGGACCTGAACGTCCAAGACGCCCACCGGCAGCACACGGGCAACGGGACACAGGACCTGGCCTCGGCGCTGCTCTACAGCGACCCCGAAGGTGCCGTCGCGTTGGCGATGGCGGGAGATCAGAAGCGCGTCGGCGAGGTACTGACCGATGCTGCGCTTGCGGACCGCGCCGGGTCATTCATTGTGGCCGCCCACCTCGTGAAGACAACCGAGGCGGCTCGCCGTGAAGCCGCTGTGACGGGTTCATCATTGCCACTCGCTGCGACCGCTCGTTTCCTTGCGGCGCCCAGAGTGGAGCGGTTCATTGCAGGCAACGTCGCCGAGTCGATCGGGTTTGTCACCACCGGCAAGCCACCGGCTCGCTAACGGTCGACCCGCAGTTGCGGTCCGGGTTCGAGTTCGGGTTGGAGTCGACGCCTATTCGGGCGACGTTTCCCCATCGACGGTGTCGGGGGTCATTGCGTCGAAGCTGTGGAACACCTCATGGCCCCGAGCAGCAGCCTCATCGCCGTCCGCGGAAAACCATGCCGTACCGAACCCCAGCTCTCGGGCTGCGTCAAGGTTCTCAAGGTCATCATCGATGACCAGGATCGCTCCCGGTTGCTCACCGGTCACGCGGCGCAAAACTTCATAGAGCGGCGCATCCGGTTTGCGCACGCCGACCGAACCGCTGACCACCCACGGGTCGATCAGCCCTTCCAGGCTGTGACCGGTCCGCAGCTTCATGGCCCAGGCCGCTGCGTCGTTGGTGATGCAGGCGGCCCGTTGGCCGTTGTCCCGGATGGCCCGCAGATACTTCACGACGCCCGGCATCAGCTGATGCAAGTTGAGGTAGGCGGCGTCCAACTCGTTCGGGTCACCCTCGACGTCGATCACTTCCCAGAAGCTTGCCGGGGTCATCCGGCCGAGGCTGAGCTGGCGCGCTTTGACAACGATCTCCTCGTCGGAAACGGTGGACCCCTGCTCCCTGGCAAACGGGATCAACAACTCGGTGACGTCGTTGCCCTCCCGGTACAGCACGCCCATGCCGTCAAGGGCAACCACTTTGTACGACGTCTTCTCCTCGACAACCGGTTCCTCCTCTTCGGCGGCTTCCAGAATGAGGTCCTGGGTCACCGTTGCCGTTGACCGTCCCCGGGCGTCGGTCGGCCGGACCTTGGGCTCCGGCTTGCGGCGGCGGAACGAGCTAGCAACCCGAAGCAGTTGAGCGAACGCCACCAGGGCTGCCAGGACCCCGGCCACAACCGCCACGCCGCGCAGCACTTGGGCGGTGGTCGAGCGCCTGGCGGTGCGCAGCATCACCTCGATGCTCTGCTGCCCCGCAAGATCGGTGGTCCACATCCCTTCGGGCCGAAGCTGTTCGGGTTGCACGGTCGCCGTGGAACCATCCTCCTGCAGCTCGCCCGGCATCAACACGATCACCGTGACCGACACGTCGGCCGCGGTGGCGTTGTACGGCGCTTCGCCGATGATGGAGACCAGTGGCCCGCCGAGCGCTGTCTCAAGCTCGGGGTCGCTGAAGTTCGCCAGTCCATCTCGGGGGTCAACGGTGCCGGTGACCGCGTAGTCGACCCTGCCGAAGCTCTGCTCTCTGGTCAACTCGAAGTCGCTGATGATGCCACCGTCGGCGAGTTCATCCATAACCTCGCCAAACTGGCTCGGCGTGCCGAACGCTTTGCTCGCAGTGATTCTGGTCTCGCCGCTGTCACCCCTCGCCGGTGGACCAATATCCCACCCCGCCTGGGCCAGGTCTGCGAGCGGCAATGTTTGGCCGGGGCCAATGTCGAGCAGAGCGTCCGCTGCTTCCTGGTCGAGCACCACCTCGGTGTTCACCACACCGGAGCCGTCTTCCTCCACCTGGATTTCGACCGCGAAATCGGCCTGACAGCCCGTGGCCAACGCCACGACGATCAGCAGCAGCCACCAGTAGCGACGCACGCTGGCGCCGCTGGCGCGACGATGGCGTCGCTTTTCACTGTGGTGGCCGGAAAACACCGCTTCACACTATCTGGGGGAGCGGCTGCGCCGCTCCGCAAGTTGCTCGCCGGGGGCTCACGGAACGTTGGGGAAGACACGACTGCGCCGCTCCGCAAGTTGCTCGCCGGGGGCTCACGGAACGCGGAAGGACCGGGCTAGGGGCCCGGTCCTTCGCTTACGCAGTAATTTTGAAACTGAACTAGGTGGGCCGGTCTCGGTCCACGCCAGGCCGGCTGTTAGTCGCCGGCTTCGGCTAGTTCGGGGGTGCTTGGGGGCTGGAAGCCCTCGTGCGGGGTGAAGCTCAGCTCCTTGCGGCCATCGTCGTCGGTGACGACATCGACCACGATGATCTGGCCTGCCCGGAATTCCTTGTACAGGAGCTTCTCGGAGAGCACGTCTTCGATCTGTCGCTGAATGGCTCGACGAAGCGGACGGGCACCCATGGCCGGGTCGTAACCCTTGTCGGCCAGGAAGTGCTTTGTCTCTTCGGTCAGCTCAAGACCGATGCCCTGGCCTTCGAGCTGCTCGACGGTGCGAGCGATCAGCAGGTCGACGATCTCGGTGACCTCTGCCCGGCTGAGCTCGTGGAAGACGATGGTCTCGTCAATACGGTTCAGGAACTCCGGACGGAAGTGGACCTTCAGAGCGTCGTTGACCTTTTCCTTCATGCGCTCGTAGGTGACCGCCTCGTCGTTCTTGGAGAAGCCGAGGGTGGCCTTGCGCAGATCCTGGGTACCCAGGTTGGAGGTCATGATCAGGACGGTGTTACGGAAGTCCACCGAGCGGCCCTGGCTGTCGGTCAGGCGACCTTCTTCCAGAATCTGGAGGAGGGCGTTGAAGACGTCCGGGTGGGCCTTTTCAATCTCGTCGAAGAGAACAACGGAGAACGGCTTGCGACGGACGGCCTCGGTCAGCTGGCCGCCCTCCTCGTAGCCGACGTAGCCCGGGGGCGAACCGACGAGGCGGCTCACGGTGTGCTTCTCCATGTACTCCGACATGTCGAGGGTGATGAGGGCCTTGTCCTCGCCGAAGAGGAACTCCGACAGGGTCTTGGCCAGCTCGGTCTTACCAACGCCGGTGGGGCCGAGGAAGATGAACGAGCCGGATGGGCGCTTCGGGTCCTTAAGACCGGCCCGGGTACGACGGATCGACTGGGCCACCGCGTGGATGGCGTCTTCCTGGCCGATGACCCGCTTGTGCAGCTCCTCTTCCATACGGAGGAGCTTCTCGGTCTCTTCCTCGGTGAGCTTGTAGACCGGGATGCCGGTCC
>CAZSTV010000118.1:0-17591 GCA_964609665.1 uncultured Acidimicrobiaceae bacterium | reverse complement strand
CACGCCCTGCAGCGACTCCATGAGCTGCGGCGTCTGCTTGTCCGCGATGCGGCGGTTGTGGGGCTGGTTCGCTCCGTCGAATGCGGCGAGCAGGTAGGCGCTCACGATGCCAAGGACCAGACCGGCGGCTAGCGCTCCGACCAAGGTCTGCAGCAGCGTCAGCCCACCGGGGTTGCGCGGCAGATGGGCGGGGTCGATGATCCGAGTGGCGTCGATCGTCAGGGTCGACAGGTCGGCAAGGGCAGACTGCTGGGCCACCAGTTCACCCGAGATCGAGCGCTGCTCCACCTCGAGGATGACGGCGCTTGAGCTGTTCTCCGGCGTAGCGTTCAGCCGGGTCGTGACCGCTGCGAGCTCTTCTTTGAGAATGACGATCCTGGCGTTGATCTCGGTTTCCGAAGCAAGCTTGCTCGACGACGAAATGTCGCTCCGGAGCTCCAGGTACGCATCGACGAAGGCGCTCGCTCCGGCCTGGGCGACCGCTGGCGAAGTTCCCTCGAACGCGATGTCGAGGATGCGAGATTCCTTGGTGGTGGACGCGGACACGCTGTCTTCGAGTTCTTGCAGCGAGAAGCTGATCGACTGTGCCTCGAGCCGCTCGACGACGCTGCTCATGACCGCTTGGGACGTGGCGATACGAAGTTCGGTCGCCATCTCGACCTCGCTGTCGTCCGATTCCAATGCCTTCGTCGGGTCCCCGGAGATTGGGAACACCAGGATTGACGACTCTGACGTGTAGCTCTTGGAGGCGGTGAAACCGACAAACAAGCCGAGTAGAACCACGACGGCGGTGACCAACCCAACGACCCGCTTGTAGGCCAAAAGCGGCTGCAGGTACTGGCTGAGCGGTGTGGTGTCGTCTGTGGTCATCGGTGCCTCGTCTCCTCGGCGACGGTGCCGAGCGTTCCCTTAAAGTTCGGACGCGACGAAGCGCTGCTTTAGATGCTGTTTGAATCTCCAGAACCGCCGAGGCAGGCGGTTCGGCGGGACCTATGGCGTGGCCACCTCGTTCAACGTGTCCATGAACCGGTCGTTTTCCGACTCGGTGCCGATGGTGCCCCGGATGCCATCTCCGGCGAACGGCCGGACGACGACTCCCCGGCGTTCCAACGCAAGACAGATCTCGTCGGTCTGTTCACCTGTCGCCAAGTACACAAAATTGGCCTCTGCGGGCGGTAGTTTCCAACCGGCTTCGGTCAGTTTCGCCACCACTCGGGTCCGTTCGCTGAGGATCTGATCGATCTTTGGCTGGATCTCGTCAAGGGCCCCAAGCGCTGCCATGGCGCCGGCCTGAGCCGCATTGTTCACGGCGAACGGCAGGAGAATTTTGTCCATCTCCGAGACGATGTCCGGGTCGGTGATGGCGTATCCGACGCGTAGGCCGGCCAGCCCATACGCCTTGGAGAAGGTACGGGTGATGACCAAGTTGCGGTGCTCGGACAGCAGGTCGGTGACCGGGTCACCGAGGGCGGGGTCAGCGAACTCGCGGTACGCCTCGTCGACCAGGACCACCACGTTGTTTGGAATGGTCGACATCAGCGTTGCGATCTGATCGGTACTGACAGCGGTGCCGGTCGGGTTGTTGGCGTTGCCAGCAGAATCAGCTTGGTTCGCTCGTTGACCGCGTCGGCAACGGCGGCCATGTCGAATGAATGGTCTACCAGCGGGGGATTGACCGGGACGCCGCTCATCATTTTCACCGCGACGGGGTACGCCTCGAATGAGAGCCAGGGGTAGACCACCTCGTCACCCGGGTCCACATAGGTGAGACACAACTGCTGCAACAGCCCCACGGAGCCGCAGCCGACGGCCACCTGCGCAGCGTCAACCCCAACCCATTCCGCCAGAGCGGCTCGAAGCTCAGTGGCCCGGTGGTCGCCGTAGCGGTTGACCCCGGTTGCTGCTTGTTCAATCGCTTTGGCCACCGACGGCACTGGAGCGAACGGATTTTCGTTCGAGGCGAGCTTGATGGCGTTGGTGATGCCGTGCTCTTCCTCGGCTTGCGCTGCGCCCTTGCCTGGCCGGTACGACGCCAAACCCTGTACTGCTGGACGGACTTTTCCGATGGTCATGGCCACACGCTATCGACGGCGACCGGCCTGTCCAAGAACGTCAGTTCATGAGGGTCGATATGACGAATTGGGGCGTACCTGACCTTAACCCCTGATAAATGCTAGGTTTTTGGCGTGAAGTTTCTTTGCGGTCGACCAGGGTGCGGTTCAGAATCAACTGCGACCCTCCAGATTGACGCTCCGTCAACAACGGTGTCGTTGGTCGATCCGCGTATCAGTCGTGACGGCGTGCCACTTTGTGCCCGCCACGCTGATGCCACAACCCCACCAATGGGTTGGACAATGAACGACCTTCGCAGCCGAAACCGGGCCCTGGCCGCAGTTCCTGACGAAGAGTCGGCCCCCACCTCCACGCCGCCGCGGGTCCGTCCCGAAACTGAAGAGCAGGCCGGTCGGCGGATGTCTCGCCGTCAGTCCATCATCGAGCGGGCACGCCAGGCGGAAGAGGAAGCGACCGCCAAGAGCGGTGGCAACGACCACAAGTTCAAGAGTTCTCGGCCCCGCCCCGATCAGGTGGTCGCGGCAGCCGATGATGCTGAGGACGCAGCAAACGGCACCGACGATGCCGAGCCGGAGGGTCCGTCATCACGGCCGAACCGGCGCCGCGAAGTGTCAGAAGAGGACACCGAAGAAGAAGACCGGTTCCCGTGGCACTTCCAGTTCGATGATGACGAGCCGGAGGAACTGCAAGCCTCCAGCCCGCTGCTGTCCCGGGCCTTCCGGGCCACCATCGGTTGACAGTCCATCCCAGCGTTCCTGGGCTGAACTAACGTCGCTTCTATTCGGCGCTGTAGGCGTCGAGCGGCGGACATGAACAGCTGAGGTTGCGGTCGCCGTGGGCGTTGTCGATTCGGCCTACGGGACAGAACGCCGCCACCTTGCGGGAGTACGGTCGGTCCCACTCATCGGCCAGAAGCACCTCGGCCGTGTGCGGTGCGTTGCGGAGCACGCTGTCCTCTGCGGCAACCGTTCCAGCGGTCACCTGGTCGATCTCACCCTTGATGGCAATCATCGCGTCACAGAAGCGGTCAAGCTCCCGGAGACTCTCGGACTCGGTCGGCTCGATCATCAGCGTTCCGGCCACGGGGAATGACATGGTCGGCGCGTGGAAGCCGTAGTCCGCAAGTCGCTTGGCCACGTCGTCGTTGCCGATGCCGCTCGCCTGCTCGATGTCTCGCAGGTCGATGATGCACTCGTGGGCGACCAGGTCTGCCGTGCCGGTGTAGAGCACCGGAAAGTGGTCCTTGAGCCGGTGGGCGACGTAGTTTGCGGAAAGCACCGCGCTTTCGGTTGCCCGACGCAGTCCATCGGGGCCCATCATGGCGATGTACATCCAGGAGATCGGCAGGATGCCTGCTGAACCCCACGGGGCCGATGACACCGCACCGGTCGTGCCCGCAACGGGATCGGGGACAACGGGGTGTCCCGGGAGGAACGGGATGAGATGTTCGCCGACCGCAACGGGACCAACGCCCGGCCCGCCACCACCGTGGGGGATGCAGAAAGTCTTGTGCAGGTTCAGGTGGCTGACGTCGGACCCGAACTTGCCCGGCTTTGCAATGCCGACGAGGGCGTTGAGGTTGGCGCCGTCGGTGTAGACCTGGCCGCCGGCGTCGTGAACCATGGCGCAGACCTCGCCAACCGTCTCTTCGTAGACGCCGTGGGTTGATGGGTAGGTGATCATCAGCGCGGCCAGTCGGGGCCGATGCTGGTCGATCTTCGCTTCGAGGTCTGCCATGTCGATGTTGCCCGCATCGTCACAGGCCACCACCGCCACCGTCATGCCTGCGAGCACCGCCGAAGCCGCGTTGGTGCCGTGGGCCGACGCCGGGATCAGGCAGACGTCTCGTTCCAACTCTCCCCGGGCGTGCTGCCAGGCTCGGATGGCGAGCAGGCCTGCGTACTCGCCCTGGCTGCCGGCGTTCGGCTGCAGCGAGACCCGGTCATAGCCGGTGATCTCCGCCAGGGTGTCTTCGAGTTCGGTGATCAAGCGGCGGTAGCCGACGGTCTGATCCTCCGGCGCAAACGGGTGAACGTTTGCGAACTCGGGCCATGAGATCGGCTCCATCTCCGCGGCCGCGTTCAGCTTCATCGTGCAGCTGCCGAGCGGAATCATGGTCCGGTCCAGAGCGAGATCCCGGTCGGCGAGGCGGCGCAGCCACCGCAGCATCTCGTGCTCGGTCCGGTAGCGATGGAAGTTTGGATGAGACATGAAGCGGCTGGTGCGTCGCAGCGCCTCAGGGATTGTGATGCCACTCGTTGGGACCGGAGCACCGGTCGGCGTGCCGCCAAAGACCGTGAGCACCTGGCCGACCACATCGGCGGTCGTCGTTTCGTCAAGGCTGATGCCCACCCGGTCGGCGTCCATCGGGCGGAGGTTGATGCCCTTCTCCGCTGCCGCGGCCACATAGGTGTCGGCGGCACCGTCGGTCGTGACCGTGAGGGTGTCGAAGAACATGGCCGTCACCCCGAAGCCGAGGGCTTCAAGGCCCGTCGCCAGCTCGCCGGTGAGCCCGTTGACCCGCTCAGCGATGGCGGTGAGACCCTCGGGCCCGTGCCATGCCGCGTACGCCGCGGAGACATTGGCCAGCAGCGCCTGGGCGGTGCAGATGTTGGAGGTGGCCTTCTCCCGGCGAATGTGTTGTTCCCTGGTCTGCAACGCAAGTCGGTATGCGGGTGCGCCTGCGCTGTCGACCGAGACGCCGACCAGCCGGCCCGGCAGCGACCGGGCATGACGCTCGGCCGTTGCGATGAACCCGGCGTGGGGGCCGCCGAAGCCCATGGGGACGCCGAACCGCTGGGCGGAGCCGACAACGATGTCAGCGCCAAGTTCACCTGGCGGAGTGATGAGGCAGCAGGCGAGCAGGTCAGTGGTGACGGCGACCAGGCTGTCTGCCTGATGGGCCGCCTCGGTCATGGGGCCGATGTCCTGGAGCACGCCGGAGGAGCCTGGCTGGGCCAGCAGGACACCAAAGAACTCGTCGTTGCCGCCGAGCAACGTGGCCGGGTCACCGACGGTCAGTTCGATGCCGAGCGGCTCGGCCCTGGTGGTGACCACAGCGATGGTTTGCGGGTGACAGTCCGCATCGACGAAGAACCCGTTGCGTTTCGACCGCCCGATCCGTCGCAGCATGGTCATTGCCTCGGCGGCGGCGGTTGCCTCGTCGAGCATCGAGGCGTTCGCCATCTCGCAGCCGGTCAGATCGGCCACCATGGTCTGGAACGTAAGCAGCATCTCCAGCCTGCCCTGGCTGATCTCCGGTTGGTACGGGGTGTAGGACGTGTACCAGGCCGGGTTCTCCACCATGTTGCGGCGTATGACCGGCGGAGTGATGCAGTTGTTCCAACCCATGCCGAGCAGCGAGGTGAAGACCGTGTTCTCATCGGCGATGGCTCGAAGTCGGGCGAGGGCCTCGTGCTCGGTCATCGCCTCCGGGACCGCCAGGCCTGCCTGGTGGATGCTCTCGGGAACGGCTCGCTCCAGCAGGTCGCTGGCCGAGGCGTAGCCGAGATCGGCCAGGATCTTGCCCTGGTCTTCCGAGGACAGCCCGATGTGGCGGTCTGCAAATTTGTCGGTCATCTTCATGCTCCTGGGGTCGTGCCTGCCGGACGCTGGCTCGGTCCGGGTTGTCTGACATAACGGTGTGGGGAAAACGGGAGTGGGGCGACGACGCAGTCCACGTCCTTGCCCCGAACGTCTGCGATGAGGTCGGTGCCGACCTCGGCCTGTGCCGGTGGGACGAATGCCATGGCCACCGGCCGATCCACCGTTGGCCCGAAGCCGCCGCTGGAGACCGTCCCGATGGCGTCGGCACTGTCGGCGCCCGGCAGGCGTAACGCAGCGCCCTCTCTGACCGGTCGTTTGCCGGTCGGCTGCAGCCCGACCCGAACCCGTGACGGACCGTCGGTCAGCTCTTGCTGGATCCGCTTTGCCCCGAGGAAATCCCCGGACTCGCGGCGGCGCTTCGGCATGGTCCACACAAGGCCTGCCTCGACCGGACTTGTGGCCTCGTCGAGGTCGTTGCCATACAGACACAGCCCGGCCTCGAGCCGCAGGGTGTCTCTGGCCCCCAGCCCGACCGGCTGGACCGCTGGGTCTTCCAGCAGCAGCCTGGCCACCTGCTCCGCGCTGTCGACATCCACCGCAATTTCAAACCCGTCTTCGCCGGTGTAGCCAGAACGGCCGACGGCCACCATGACGCCCCCGATCTCCGCAAGTCGGTTGTCGAGGAATGTGGTGTCCGCAACTGAAGCGTCGTGACCGATGATGACCTCGGCCGCCTTCGGTCCCTGCAGCGCGATCAGCGCGATGTCCGGCCGTTCGACAACATCGACGTCTGTCAGATGCTCCCGGAGGTAGGCCAGGTCAACATCGCGGCGAGAGGCGTTGGCGACGATGGTGAGGTGAACCCCCCAGTTGGTGACGATGAAGTCATCGACGATGCCGCCATCGTCGTTGGTCAGCACGCCGTATCGCTGTCGACCTTCGGCCAACGTGGTGATGCCCGCCGGGGTGATGTGCTCGAGGCTCAGGGCCGGGTTGTCACCGTAGAGCTCGATGACGGCCATGTGGGAAACGTCAAACAGCCCGGCGTCTGACCGGCACCACCGGTGTTCGGCAATGACCCCATCGAACTGAATGGGCATGTCCCAACCGGCGAACGGGACCATCTTGGCGCCGTGCTCAAGGTGGAGCGCGTGGAGCGGTGTCCGTCGTGGCGGGGCAGCATCTGTTGGGGCGGCATCGTTGGACATGGGCACCTCACTGCAGGGTCGAGAATCTGCTTAGGTGCCCCCTCTGTCACTGATACCTGAGAGATTTAAAGTCGAACCGGCCGACTCGTTTCCCCTTCGGTGGCTGCGCCGCTCCTATGTTGGGAGTGGTGCAACGCTCTCCAGAGTTCTTCCGATGATGCGGTACCGGGTGCCTGAGAGTTTCCGGGGCGGTTGCTCCTTCGGCGGGTCGATTGCTCGACCTCTCTCCCGCATCAACGTCTTGCTCAATTACTAGCTCAGGGTCGACCATACCATTGGATTTCCCGCTGCCAAGTACCTTCCGGCCAACCTTGTTTTGGACCGGTTCCGCATCACAGAACCGGCCCGAATGTGGTTGACTTCGCCGCCTCTTCGGCGGCTCGCTAGCGTGGCGATATGACGCAGGATCGGCTGGACGTCGAACTCGAAGAGTCGAGCCGACCCTGGTCACAGACGGGGGAGGAAACCAGCGAGGTGACCGGTCAGGTCACCTCCGGTTTGAACGTCGGTGGTCTAGTAGCGGTCGTTGCAATCGTCGCCGCCGTCATTGGATCGCTCACCCTGCTGAGCAACCAGGGTGACGAGTCAGTGTCGGAGTCGGCGTCACCGACAACGCTGCCCGCCACCAGCACACCAAATGCCACAGGAAATGGCGGCGACGCTGCGAGCACCGTGCCGATTGAAGAACCGGAGCCGCGGATCGTCTTTACGCCTCCGACAACGCTGGTCCCCGGTCAGTTGCTGCTCGGTGAGCCTACCCGGCTGTGGCTTTTCTATGGCGGTGCTGACCCGCTGCAGCGGCTCAACCTCGACAACGGCGAGTTCATCGAATACGGACTACAGGCCCACCCTGTGGCCGCCACCGGCGAAGATCTGGTTGTTCATCAGGCCCAGTCCGGCGTGTCCGGCTGGGTCCTTGCCGCCAACCCGGCGGAACAGGCGCTCAACTGGAAACGGGGCCCGGTGGCGCTCGCTCCGGAGCCGGGGCAGGCATGGCTGCTCGATGCCACCGGCGCCCGCGAGCACCCGTCGGGTGAGGCGGTCGGCGGTGGCCGCTGGCAACTGTTCGACCTGGCGGACAACCGGTTGATCGAGCAGCGGCCCGGAGACCTGTACGCCCAGGTGGAGCAACAACTCGCAGCGTTCTCGGACGCCGCAGCGGACAATCCCTTCGACCGCCACCGACCGGTCGGCCCCGACTATTCGAACCGGCCGGACGGGCTCTACCGCTACGGCGACGACGGCTACCGAAAAGTCAGCGACGGGTGGGCCATTGCAGTGGATGGGCCGACCATCCTCGTGCGGACCTGTGGTGACTTCACCACCGCGCCGTGTCCGCTCGCCTGGCTGGACGGCGAGACGGGGGAGCAGCTTGTGAAACGGGTGCCCGAGGGCGACGTGACTTCGGTGGCGCTGCCTCGATCCGGCGCGGTGATGTTGGTAGCCGACCGCAGCGGGGTGTCGTCGCTGGTCGACGTCGAGAGTGGGGCGGTGGAACTGTTGGACCGTTATCAGCAGGTCGCGTTGTCACCCGACGGCCGCTGGCTCGCCGGGTTGACCGCCGATGAACTGATCATCGAAGACCTGATGGAAGTGCAGGCGCCGTTCCGCTACCGAGATCTGAAGCGGGCCGGAAACGACGCCGGCGGCGGGACACTGCTATTCGTCGAGCAGTAACTCTGCCGTTTGTTGAACGGTGACCCGCTAGCGGCCGAGCATCTGGTCGAGGCGGGTGTCGATGTGCGGCGTCTCGGCGTCGAGCGCCGCGATTCGGCTGAGCACGGTCACCGAGATCCTGCCGTCGAGGATCGCGGCCGAATCGGTGCCGGGCGGTTGCTCGTTGGCCGACCCCCAACTCGTCTCCAGCCGGTAGGTGCCAGGCGCGTCATCTCGGGGGACCAACGTTGCTTCTGTCATCGCCCACGGCGGGGTCCTGCCAACCTCGGTCCAGTCCCAACCCTTGATCTGGTCGACCGGGAGGTTCGGCACGTTGAGGTTGAGCACACCGACATCTGCAAACTCGGTGTCGATCATGCCTTTGACCACCTCGACGGCGATCTCGGCCGCCGGGTCCCACAGCTGCCTGCTGACCCGCTCGTCGTAGTCCTGGCGAGACTCGTCGGTGTCTTCGAGTGGGTCGGCGAAGCTCTGGCTGACGGCGATGCCGGGAATGCCACCGTTGCGACCGGTCAGCGCGGCGCCGATGGTGCCGGAGTGATACACGGCTCGACCCAGGTTGGCCCCTGGGTTGATGCCGGACACGATCAGGTCAGGCTCAAAGTTGAAAGCGCCCATCCGGGCGTAAAACACGCAGAGCGCCGGCGGTCCACTGACGGTCCAGGCGGTGTCGATGCCTTCGACGGCGACCTCGGTGATCACCGGTTCCATCAGGTGCAGGGCGCCGATGGAAGCACCCGCACCGGAATACTCCGAGTCCGGCGCCACGATGGTCACGTCACCGATGGACTGCATGGCTCTGGCCAGAACGTGGAGGCCGACCGAGTCGATCCCGTCGTCGTTTGTGACCAGAATATTGAGTTTTTTCACACTGTTCCTTTTCACCGCCGGGCACCTTCCCGACCGATCCAACGTATCAGGACCGAGGAACCAGCGATAAAAATCGTGCCGCTGTTTGGTGGATCAGCCCAAGGTGCTCAACAGGTTGAGCGACTCCTCGGCCATGTTCTCCACCTGCAGCCGGTACTGGTCGGTGTCGACCGAGTCGTCGGCCATCACGCCCTTGAGATATCGGGCCAGCACCCCCTCGACAATGGCGGCCAACCGCCAGTTCTGGAACGCTCGGTAGTAGTTGGCGTTCTGGACTTCGAAGCCGGTCAGGTTCCCGTAGGCATCGATCAGCTCCTCACGGGTGGAGAAGCCGCCGTGCATGGTGGGGAACGCCGTGGCGCCCCGCAGGCTGTCCTCGCCCGGCTGGACCCAGTTGTTGAGGATGTAACCGACGTCTGCCATCACATCGCCGAGGGTGCAGAGCTCCCAGTCGAGCACGGCCGAGACCGTACCGTCGCCGGGGTTGACCAGCATGTTGCCAAGTCGGTAGTCGCCATGGACAACACCGGTGTAGCGCTGCTCCGGCTTTGCCTCGACGAGCAGGTCGTATGCTCGCTCCATCGCCGGAAGGTCACGGGTCTTGGACTTCTCCCACTGCCCCCGCCACCGCTTGAGCTGGCGGTCGAGGTACGCCTCTTTGCGGCCCAGGTCACCAAGGCCGATCTCGTCGGGGTTGGACAGATGCAGTTGAGCCAGAACGGACACCACCGACTCCGACAGCCGACCCCTGGCCTCGTGGTCCGGCATTTCCACATCGGCAATTTCGCCGTCGTGAAGGACCGAGCCGTCCACGTAGTCCATGACGTAGAACGGCGCGTCGTTGACCGACTCGTCCTCGCACATGCCGAGCGTGGCGGGCACCGGCACCGAGGTGTTACCGACCGCGCTGATGATCCGATGCTCACGACCCATGTCATGGGCGGTGGCCAGCACCGACCCAAGCGGTGGCCTGCGCAGCACAAGACGCCGTCCGTCCGCCGCCGTCACCTTGAAGGTCAGATTGGAGTGGCCACCGGTGATGAACTCGAACGAGAACGGGCCGTTCGCTCCGGCGATGTTCTCCTCCAACCAGGCCGAGACCGGCGCCACGGCGATTCCGATGATCTCGCCATCACCCGTCGCTCCGGCACCCTCGGTGCTCGATTCCATGGTTTCATCCCCCGCGTTCGAGTGTTCAGACATCTTTCTCCGACCTTACCCCTGTGCCCCGAAGGAGGCCGTTTGTACGGGTTCGTCCCGGATGTATACACGTAATTAGTACTCGATCGCCGCTTTCCGATGCCAAGCTGCCGAAGGGCGACGGTTAGGCTTGGCGTATCCGACAGCGCCTGAGTAGACGGCTATTCGCATCCATCGTGGCATGCGCTCTCATGGTCTCCGCCTGCTCTTCTGGCGATGAGGACGCCGCTGAAGACGCCGATGCCGCAACCTCGGAGGGAGCCGCCCCGTCCGATGGAGATACCGACGGCGAAGCGGCCGGGACGGATGCGGGCGACGACGAGCCGGGAAGCGCGCAAGGCGATGAATCGCCGCTTGAAGACCCGCAGTTCGAACCTTCGATCCAGGGAGAAGAGCTGGTTGCACGGCTGTCCGCCCTTCCTGGACGGTTGGCAATTGGCAACGGGCCGGAGCTGGCGGTAGCAAGACCGGACGGGCAGACGGTTGACGTTGTCGATGGCTCGGAATCGGTTTTGGCCAGTCAGCCGACGTGGTCACGGGACGGAACACAGCTGGCGTGGAGTTCGGTCTCCGCCGAACGTCAGGTGGTGCTGGTGGAAACCTATGACGACGAGGGCGTTCGCACCGGTGAACCGGAGCGGAGCAACGTTGAAGGCCAGCCGGTGTTCTATTTGCAGTGGAGCGCAGACGACGATCAGCTCGCCTATATCCGCAACGCCGAAGGCGGCGGTGTCGTCGAGGTCGGGCTGATCGAGCCAGGCCTGCCGGGCGAGCCGGTTGGCGAGGGCGCACCGTTCTTCATCTCGTGGTCGCCGACCCCGGACCGCATCCTGGCCCACGTGAACGAGGTGTCGATCGACGCGTTCGCGCTGGACACCCCGGCGGAGCTGTTCAACGCTGTGACCGCGGTGGACGGCGGGTTCAGCGCACCGGCCTGGGTGGATGACCAGCGGGCGCTCATCGTCGCGGAAGGCGCGCTCTCCTACCTGAACGTTGCGACGGGTGACATCGAACCGATCGTGCCCGTCGCAGGCCCGATCCGATTTGTCCTCAGTCCCGACCGAACCAAGGTGGCCTACCAGGTCGTCGGCGGATCCGCCGGGGTGTCGGTCATCGGGCTACCGGTGCAGGGCGACCGGGCCGGCTTGACCGTGCTCGACCTGGAGACCGGCGCCCAGACCGTTGTGACCTCCGAGCTGGCAGTGGCGTTCGAGTGGAGCCCGGATTCCGACAAACTGGCATGGCTGGGCGCGGCGATCACCGACGGCCGCCCTCTCGGTCGGTGGGGCTTCTGGTCGCTCACCGGCGACGTGGTCAGCACGCAGACCTCCGGTTTCGAGCTGACAAGGAAGTACGGTCGCAACTACCTGCCGTTCTTCGCCCAGTACGCCCAGAGCGTGACCGGGTGGTCACCGGACTCCTCGGCGTTCGCCTTCGCAGGCCGGGTCGACCGTCAGACCGGCATCTGGATTCAGTTGATCGATGAGATGGTCACTTCCCAGCGGGTCGCCCTCGGTGATGTTGTCACCTGGGGCGCAGGTCAAGCCCCACCGCCGACGAGCGGCGGCGCCTCCGCCGCCTGATTGGCTGTTTACCGGGTTCGCCTATCGGGCGAACAGTTCACCGGGTTCGCCTATCGGGCGAACAGTTCACCGGGTTCGCCTATCGGGCGAAGAGTGTCTCTGGGTATTGGGCGAGCCAGTCGGTCGCGGGGATCGGCTCGAGTTGCTCGTAGCCGACGGGGATCCGGATCAGGCCCTCGGTGCTGAGAAAGTAGATCTCCCAGGCGTGGTAGCCGTAGTAGGCCTGCTCGTCGGCCATCATCACCGATGCGTACGACGTGATTGCCGTGACGTAGTAGTCCGAGTTGTTGTAGCCGAAGATGGCCCGGTTCATGTTCTCCGGTCCACCCCGGTCCGTCAGGTACTTGGCCGCGCCGGCAATCGCATCGGCGGGAACGGACGGGTCGCCCTCGCAACACTCGGCCCAGGTGGTCGGCAGGAACTGCATCGGCCCGATGGCACCGGCGGTGGACACGCCCTGGATCCGACCCATACGGGTCTCCACCAGATTGATGGCCGCAAGGAACTCCCAGGCGACCCCGGTATCGGCCTCGGCCTGCTTGTAGTAGCCGAGTAGGGTCTCGGGTGGCAGGGGAGCGAGCACTCGCCATGCCGGAAGCTCCGAGTGCAGGGTCTCGGTGTTCACCAGCGACGACAAACTCTGCCGGGCCGACCAATTCAAGCGGACGGCATCGGTGAGCGCCGGATCGACGTTGGCAACAACATCATCGGCCCACGCATTGTTGAAGGACAGGTGGCGGTACAGGCTCTGCTGGCGACGGCCCCACTCGTCTCGATCAGCGTCGGTCAGCGCGGTGTCTCGGACTGCCCGCTCGGCCTCGTCAAGTGCCGCGGCCAGCGCCACCGCAGTGTCTGGCAACGGCAGTGCCGAAGGCGGCACTGTCTCCACAACAGTGGTCGTGGTGGCTGCCGTCGTTGTGGTAGTCGATAGCTCTGCGTCGTTGTCGGCCACAGGGTCGTCGGCATTTGGGTCGCCGGCATCCGGTGATGTGGCCTCGGCGCTCGAGCCCAGCGTGTCGTCGGATGCGGAACCATTGGCGACGGTCGGCGAGGGGGAACAGCCGACCGCCGCCAACGTAAATGCCGCCACGATCAGGAGGTAAGGGGATAGCCGATTTGCGTGGCTGGCCCTCACAGCTCGATTTGCCACCCTAGTCGCTGCTCGCCGATAAGTGAGGGATAAAAGACGGCAATCCATGAGGTATTCTTACCTGCTTCAATATCGAGTGCCGAGCCGTAGTTCCCGTTGCCATCAAACGCGCCACCCCACTTGTAGTTGGTAAATCCTGGGGGTAGTGAGCCTCGTGTAACCGTCAAATGCAGCTCGCCCTGTAGGACGGTTCTCAGAGCGGTCGGACTCTGGGAGTCGCCACCGTTGAAGAACACGTAGTCAGCATAGATAGTGTCCTCGGTCAGTGGCTTGATCCTGAGATTGTCCCTGGCCCCAACCCCGCAGTACCAGTGAGTCCCTTCCGGGTACCAGCGGAGGTAGCCCGACAGTGGGGTTGCGGTGTCGGTCCGCCGCACGAATTCCTCGGACTCGCTGAAGGCCATCATTACCGCGCCTCGTTCGAGGCCGTCGTCGAGGCTGCCCGTCCAAAAGTCGCTGTTTTCGTCGCTCGGGGCTCGCCGCAAAACGTTGCGGTACACCAGGTCCACGAAGCGTTCGTTGCTCAGGTTGCCATACCTGGTTTCAAACTCGTCGGACTCGGCCAACCGCTGGGCAATCTGTTCCAGGTTTTGCTCGCCGGACCGGTAGTCGATGGTGGTCTCAAGGAACTCACCGTCGCTTGGGGAACGGTTGAAGAACGCTTCGTACAGGCGCTTGACCGAGTCGGTCATGACCGGACACTCGATTGACTCGCTTGTCTGGTCGAACGTGCTGGCGGCGCTCGGTGGCTGGCCTATGGTCGCCACGATCAAGCCAACCATCACCAGGCCCACCGTCGCCAGCAGCAGAGGTGGACGGCCGATGGAGGCTGTTCGGCTCAGGCTCACAGTTGCTCCGGTACAACTCGGTGGTGGGAGACGTCCGCGGTGACGCACGTCTGCGGTGCGACAATCATAATCAGGGAACGTCGCGACTGTTGCTTCGGTCGCCGCCGAGGTCGAGGTTCGGTCAGCCCTTCAGATACTGGTCTGCGAGGTCGTCCACGATGGCGAAGAACTCCTCGGCGCACTCCGAAATGACGTCCGCAACCGGCCTCACCTCGTCGATTCGGCCCATAACCTGCCCACCGAGGGCGATTGCCGCCTCCATGTCCCCTCCGAAGTAGAGGTCCTGGGCATTGCCGAAGTCACCAAAGACGTTGTGCTCGGCGAACTGGAGGTTCGTCGTCCGCTCGGTCTTGATGGCCCGCAGCGCCGGTGAGTGTCGCTGATTGAGGAACACCGTTTCGGTCTCGCCGCCTTCGGTGATTGACTTCTTCCAGTTGTCGTGGACCGGACTCTCCTCGGCCGACACCATGCGGGTCCCCATCTGGATTGCCTCGGCTCCCAGCGAGAATGCCGCGGCCATCGTCCGGCCGTCGAGCATGCCGCCTGCCGCCACAATCGGCACGTCGACCTTGGACCTGATCAGTGGGAGTAGCACCATGGAGGCGACAGGGTCCGGGTTCTTGAAACCGCCACCCTCGCCGCCCTCGACGATCAAACCGTCGACGCCGGCTTCGACCGCCTTCATCGCCCCGCGCAGCGTTGGGACCACGTGGTACACGGTCAGCCCGGCCGCCTTCAGTTCCGCTGTGTACTTCGTCGGGTTGCCAGCCGAGGTCGAGACGAACTTGACCCCCTGGTCGATGACAAACTGCACGATGTCCGGGTCTCGGACGAAGGCCTGAGCAACGTTGACGCCGAAGGGCTTGTCCGTCAGGTCCGCCATCTTGGCGATCTCCTCCCGGATGACGTCCAGCTCTCCCGACGACGTTTCGATGATGCCGAGACCGCCGGCGTTGGAGACGGCCGAGGCCAATTGGGATCGGGCGATCCAGCCCATCGGGGCTTGAATGATGGGGATCTCCACGCCGAGGGAGCGGGTGATGCGGTTGTCGAATGAGGACATTGTCAGACGATAGTCCGGGTCACCGCCCCGGTCCCAGTGCGGTTGAACGGGTCTCGGTGGCATGAGTTCTTTCTCTGCTGGCCACGGTTCATCTCATTTGACCTAAAGAATCAACAATCATCATGTTCATTGTCCATTCAAACGATGACTGATACGACTCTTGCCGTCAGGTAATGTTGTAAGGACTGTGACTCAGGAGAAGGGGATTCCCTATCAGAGACACAAGCCGTCCGCCGCTCTGAGAGAGTTCCTGGATCCATTGGATCCCGGCGCTTACTTTGACTGTGGACGAGCCCGGCTCCACGGCCTCGATGACGCGCTACTGAAAGAGGCGGAGAGTCGGGGGCGTCAGGTTGGCGATGATTCGTTTCAGCTCGTCGCCACCGACATGGGCCTGGTGTTCTGCCGCCCGTCGATCTCGTTCGCCATCGCGGCGCGGTGGGAAGAGGTGATGCTCATTCGGCCCCACGGCGAAGATCCCGTCGTCTTGCCGGTGACGTGGCCGACCCATGGCGAGCTGAAGTTCACCGTCAGCAAGCGGCTTGCAGGCAACATCTTTCGCCGCTGGCTGCAGCTTCGTATGCAGGCGGCTCGCCAGGCCCGGCTCGAAGAGTCCGAAGCGTCGGCCGAAGAGCACGCCGATGCCTCCGACACTCCGGCCACTCCCGAGACTGCGGTCGACGTCGCCGAGGCGCCGGCTGCCGAGATCGACCTGACCGATGCACCCGAAGCTGACCTCGTCAGTGCACACGGCGGCGAACTCGACATCGATCTGAATGGCGACGGCGAGCATCCGACCGCCCCAGATGACTGGGAGGTGGTGGCCAAGGTTGCGCCGCCACCGGCGCTGGAGCCGGAGGTCGACGGTGAAGTCGCCGTGGTGGAGCGGCGAGATACCGGTGTCTCCGCAAAGCGTAAGCGGCTCAACGAGCGTGGTGCGGAGCGCCGACGCAACGAGCGACCCCTGGTCCTCTCTCCATTCGACGCGGAGACGTCCCTACCGATCTTCGATGAGCCAGTCGCTGAGGAGCCGCCCGCCGAGGAGCCTGTCGTCGATGAGTCTGTCGCTGAAGAGCCGCTTGCCGAGGAACCACTGGTCGACTCGATGCCAGCGTCATCGGAGGATGCATCGTCGGACCCGTCGACCGTGGGCGAGTAAGCGGGGCCGGATGACGACCCGCCGCGCGCCGATGAGATTGACGTCCCGGCGCCTCCCATGGCGCCGGAAACCGCCGCTGCCACTACCACGACCACTACGACCGCTACTACTAGTACCACCACCGCTGACGAGGACGAGCCAGCGTCGGACGTTGTGTCCCCGGTCGTCGACGAGGTGGAAGACGACATCGACCGTGAGTCGGACCACACTGCGTCCTCCACTTCTGAGCCGACACCAACTCCCGAGCAGGCACCAACCCCGGAGCCAAACCTCGTTCCGAACCCGGAGCCAAACCTCGTTTCGACCTCGACGGAGGCGGAGCTGGCCTCGAGCTCGGCGGCGCAGACCGGGGCCGACCCGACCGTCGTCGACCTCGCCCCGAGGTCAGTGTTTGACGAGCCCGTAGGCCCTCGCGCCGCACCGCCAGAGGACGTTGCGCTGGAACCGGCGGCCGCCGACGAAACAGCGGTAGTCGATCTTGAGATGGACGAGCCCGGCCAGCAGCCGGCGCAGGAGTCCGAGGACGAACACGCCTGGCCGGTGAAACGCAAGCGTGTTGCCGCCCGCCAACCTCTGCCGGTTGAGGCTTTGCCCGCTCCCGGCGAGACATCGGCCGACCGTGGAGCGGCGGCCGCCTCGGTCGGCGGTCTGTCCAACCTGTACGGCGCCGACGTCCGCAGCATTGCGAAGCCGGTGACAACGACGCCACCATCGTGGGTGGGCAGTCCGCTCTCGCTGGTCGCAACGGCGTTGGCGATCAGCAGCGGTGTGCTGGTGTTGACCCTGGCCGTCTCGATCTATCGCACCGGGACGGGGTCCGGAGATGAGTCTGCAAGCGCCGATGGCTCGGTCGCCACGACGACGACCATCGACCATCAACGGTTCAAACCGGACCGTCAAACCTCCGAACCGCTTCGATCAGCCGCGCTGACCCCGGTCGGCTCCCAGGTAACCCCCACGACCGACGGCGACCCTCTCTCACCGGCCCGAACCGACGCGGTGCTTGGGAACCAACCGAGGTTGTGTAACTCGAACTACAGCGGCTGCGTTGCCGATGTGAGCGATGTTGACTGCCCCGGTGACGGCGATGGCCCGGTCTTCTCCGAAGGCCCGGCCGTCGTGATGGGTGAAGACGTCTACGACCTTGACACCGACGGCGATGGAGAAACCTGCGAAGCGGATCAGCCGCGGCGCGAAGACCTAAGCGAAGACGC
>CAZSTV010000117.1:5818-17659 GCA_964609665.1 uncultured Acidimicrobiaceae bacterium | reverse complement strand
GGCCAACAGCGTGCGGTCCAGATGCTCCTTAGTCGTTGCGTGAGCCCGCACGCTGTTGGCCAGAAAGTAGCTGCTGGCAGTCAGGATGCAGCCGGCGGCTAGTGCGATCCAGGAACCGAGATGTCCATCGCCGGCGCTCTGTTCCAGCGACCGGAGGGCTTGCCACACCATCACCACCAGCACGAAGGTGATGGCAGCGGTAGCGATCACCGGCACCGAGCCCAAGCGGTGCAACCGGCTGTCCTCGGCACTGCGGCCCGTGCCGGACTCGCCGCCCGCGTCGAACGACGAGAGGCTCGTCTCGTTGTCGTCGATAGGGGCGTGTGTACGGACCACCCTTTACCGTCGGCAGATTCGAGCCGAAACTGACCTCGGGTCAGCTGGTGACCGCGAAAGCCTCCCAGCGGCCAGGGCCACCGGAGCGCACTTCAAACCGAACCGGGGTGCCAACTGCGATCAGTCGGGTCCCATCAGCGATGGAGGTGCAGTGGAAGAGCCAGCGGACACCGTCGTCATCGATGACGTGACCGAGCCCCACCTCGGCGTCAAAGCTGTCTATGCGGCCGCTGCGAGTGCCAAACACCGTGTCGACCCAGGCCATAGCGCCACCTTAGGGAACAATCTTTGAGAGCGGTAGCTCCAAAATGTCGGAGGCGCCTGCGTCACGAAGGTCGGGAATCAAGATGTTGATGTCGGTCTTCGGCACGACGGTCTCGACCGCGTACCCGGCCCCGCCGTGTAGCTCATTTACGGTCGGTGACTTCATGCTCGGCAACAGTGTGATCACCTTGTCGAGCGCGGTGACATCAGCGACGTTCAACTTGACCAACACCTTGGTCCTGGCATCCAGCGCTCCGAGCAGCAAGGTGAGCAGCTGCTCCATGGCGTGGCGCTTTTCCGGATCGGCGTGAGACGCCGGGTTGGCAACGAACTCCGTGTAGCTGCTGATGATGGTGTCGACGATGCGCAGCCCGGCGGCACGAAGGGCACGGCCGGTCTCGGTCAGGTCCACCGCAACATCAACGATGTCGGGCACCTTGGCCTCGGTCGCGCCATAGGACAGGCGGATGTCGGCATTGACGCCCTTCTCGGCGAAGAAGCGCTTTGTGAGAACCGGATACTCGGTGGAGACTTTGACGCCGTCGGGCAGGTCGCTGATGGTCTCGATCGGTGAGTCCTCGGGGACGGCCACAACGAGGCGGACCGGATTGGCGGTGGCCTTTGAATAGCGAAGCTCCCCCATGGAGACCACATCGCTGCTGGTCTCCTCCACCCAGTCACGGCCGGTGATGCCGAGGTCGAACAGGCCTTCGGCCACATACGACGGGATCTCCTGCGGGCGTAGAATTCTGACTTCGGTCACCCGCGGATCACGAATCGTGGCGGAATAGTCGACCGCTGAGCTTCTGCGGACAGGGAGATCGGCCGCTTCGAACAACTCCATGGTCGCCTTCTCAAGCGAGCCCTTTGGCAACACCAACTTCAACATCATTTCAACCTAGCTGGCGATACCGAGAAACTTCTGTGAATTAGGGCCGAGCCAGCCACCAAACGCTCCGCCGTACCTAGTGGGGACGTTCGCCTGCGAGCAGCTCGATCGCGTGCGGGGCAATGTCCAGCACCGCATCGAGGGTTTCGATGGCACCCTTTGTCGATCCGGGGGTGTTCAGGATCAGTGCCTGGCCACGGGTTCCGGCGATTGCCCGGCTGAGCCGACCAAGACCTTTGGGGTTGCAGAGCCGCATCGCTTCGGCCAACCCCGGGGCCTCACGCTCAATGGCCTCTCGGGTCCCTTCCGGGGTGAGATCACGGGGGCCGAATCCGGTCCCGCCGGTGGTCACGATCAGGCCACAGAACCCGTCGGCAAGCTCGATCAGCGCGTCTCGGACCGATTCGACCCCGTCTTCGATCTGGCGGCGAGCCACCACAGACCATCCGGCCTCGGTCAGGTGCTGTTCCAACGCCTCGCCGGACGCGTCCTGGCGTGTCCCGGCGATGACACCATCGGAGGCAGTGATGATCTTTGCTTCCAGCGCAACAGTCATGACCCCAGTGTGCCCGGCCAATCTCTGGTTCTGGCTCCGATTCCGCCTACGGTGATGCAGCGATACATACATGCGACAACCAGTGACGATGTAAGGCGGTCATGAGCAATGACAAGTGAGAGCTTTCGGCCGGAAACCATGGCCATCCGCTCCGGCAGGCCGCACGGGGCGGGCCAGCCGCTGAACAGTCCAATCGTGCCCGCTTCCAACTTCGTCCAGGGCGGCGAGCGGGAGTACAGCCGGGGGGACGGCACCGAAACCACCGAAGCGTTCGAAGCTGCCGTTGGTGACCTCGAAGGGGGCTGGGCGCTCGCGTTTTCCTCCGGGATGGCCGCCATCTCGGCCATAATCGACCAGCTGCCAAACGATGCGTCGGTCGTGGCTCCGGCAGACTGTTACCAGGGCGTCGCCATGATGTTGGACGACGGCGCCAAATCACGGGGTTGGAAGGTCACGAAGTTGGCCACCGATGACATCAAGTCCTGGCTGGTGGCCGTGGCCGACCGTCCGGACCTGGTGTGGCTCGAGTCGCCGTCAAATCCGATGATGGCGATGAACGATGTACCTAAGATTTGCGCCGCCGCCGAGGCCTCCGGTGTGACCTGCGCCGTCGACAACACGTTCGCCACTCCCCTGTTGCAGCGTCCGCTCGATCACGGCGCCTCGTACTCGGTCCACAGCGCCACCAAGTTCATCGGCGGCCACTCCGATCTGCTCGGCGGCATCGTCGCCACTGCCGATCCCGTCTGTCGAGATGCCGTGGCCCGCCGGAGACTGCTCGGCGGGGCCAACATCGGAGCGCTCGAGGCGTTCCTTGCGCTGAGGGGCCTCCGAACCCTGCCTGTCCGGCTGGCCCGGGCTCAGGCATCGGCCGCAGATCTTGCACTCAGGCTCTCAAAACATGGCGCAGTCACTCGGATCCGCTACCCGGGTCTCACCAAGGATCCGGGCTACCAGGTAGCAAAACGCACGCTCTCGGGCCCTGGAGCGGTGCTGTCCTTCGAAACCATTGGCACCCCTGAGGTGCTGGACGACGCCATGGGTCGGCTACAGGTGATAACAGTGGCGACCAGCCTTGGCGGCGTGGAGTCAACCGTCGAGCGTCGAGCCAGACTGGCAGGCCAGGAAGCGGTGCCCCCCACCCTGCTTCGGTTGAGCGTAGGGTGCGAGCATGTCGAGGACTTGTGGGCCGATCTCAGCCTTGTGCTCGACCACCTCACATAGCCGGTGCAAATAGGCGCTGCAGATGGGCACCGGAATCGGTACAGCAAAGAAATCTGAACCAATCGCGAACCGAACGACCGGGTAAGAGCGAACGGTAGGAAACAGCCGGTGTAAAGCGGCGTCAGACGTGCTGGCGCCGTGGAAACTCCGCAGCAACAACAGGGATGTAGTCATCATGAACAAAATTGTCATCGCGATAGCCGCACTCGTCGTCGGTTTGATCGCCGCCATCGTCATCTTCTTTGCGTTCATTCGCTCCGAGGCAGACGAGGAGTTCGGCCTCACCGAAGCAGGCGACGCCGCCACTGAAGAGTCGGCCGATGCCGATGAGTCCGCAGATGATGCTTATGCCGACTCCGACTCGGACTCCGATGCAGGCGCCGACGCGGCATCTGGCGAAGCGCCAGCGCTCGACGGCACATGGACGGTCGCCAGCGATTCAGAGGCCGGCTACCGGGTGGTGGAAGACCTGGGCAGCGTCCTGGACTTCGAGGCCACCGGCCGCACGTCCCAGGTCACCGGCTCCATCGATGTTGCAGGCACGTCCATCACCGCCGGATCGTTCGAGGTTGACGTTGCCAGCATCACCAGCGACGACGATCGTCGAGACGGTCAGTTCACCGGCGACATCATGAATGCCGCCGAGTTCCCCACCGCAACACTGGTGCTGACCGCACCAATCGAGCTCGGTGACACCCCCGCCCCCGGCACAGCTATCGAGGCGACGGCCACCGCCGATCTGACCCTTCGAGGGGCGACCAACAGCGTCACCTTCCCCGTGCAGGCCCAGATTCTCGGCGACCAGATTGAGGTGGTCGGCTCCATCGACGTGCTGTTCTCCGACTACGGCATCGCAAACCCGACCAACCCGTTCGTGACCGTGCGTGACGACGGCAAGGTGGAAGTGAAACTCCTGCTGTCAAAGAGCTGACAAATTGACCCATGCGCCAGCGCAGCGGCTGGAGTACCGTACGGGTAGAACGCCAATTCCGATCCATCTCAGTCCGACCCCGACGTCCGCCAGCAGGCCGATCTTGGGCTTCGAAACGGAGAAGACAAGTGAAAATCCTCTACGCAGACTCCATCGACGAGTCCCGGCTCACCCCGCTGCAAGACGCTGGACATGAGTGCGTTGTCAATGCCGGCCTGACTTCCGACACCCTGGTGGCGGAACTGGCTGGCATTGACGTTCTCGTCGTCAGAAGCACCAAGGTCACCGCCGAAGCCATCGCCGGCGCCGACCAACTCGGTCTGATCGTCCGGGCCGGGGCCGGGACGGACAACATCGATAAGCAGGCCGCCTCCGAGCGGGGCATCTTCGTGTGCAACGTGCCCGGCCGCAACGCGATTGCGGTTGCCGAGCTCACCCTCGGGCTGTTGCTCGCTGTGGATCGCCGCATCGTCGAAAACTCTCATGATCTCCGAAACGGAGTGTGGAACAAGTCCACCTACACCAAAGCCGACGGGCTGGCAGGCAAGCGGCTCGGCATCATCGGGCTCGGAGACATCGGCCTGGCAGTTGCGGAGCGGGCGAAAGCGTTCGGGTTGTCCGTCTCCGCCGAGCGCAAACCGTCACGCTCCCCTCGCGTCCAGCAGGCGATCAGGACCATCGGCATCCGCATGGTCGATACCAGATCAGAGCTGCTGGCGGACTGCGACATCATCAGCCTCCACGTGCCGCGCTCGGCAGACACCGTCGGGCTGGTCGACGCCGAATTCCTCGCCACCCTGCCAGACAACGCCATCATCTTGAACACCTCACGAGGAGATGTCATCGATGAAGCCGCGCTCCTGTCGGCCATCGAGACCAAGCGCCTGCGGGCTGGGCTCGACGTCTTCTCCAACGAGCCGTCGAGCGGCACCGGTGAATTCTCCTCGGCGCTCGCCAGCCATCCGTCGGTGGTCGGGACCCACCACATCGGGGCGTCCACCGCCCAGGCCCAGCGATCGGTGTCCGATGGTGCGGTCGAGGTCATCATGGCCTACATCGCAGGCTCCCCGACCAACTGCGTCAACCTCCGGTCAGATCCATCCGGAACCTGCACCATTACCATCCGCCACCTGGACCGCGTCGGCGTGCTCGCCAAAGTCTTTGCCGTACTGCGGACCAATGGCCTTAATGTGCAACAGATGCAAAATCAGGTCTTCCAGGGCGACGAGGCGGCGGTTGCAACTATCAACGCCAGCATCTCGCCGACCCAGGAAGTCGTCGACGAGCTGCTGAACATCGACGAAGTGCTAAACGTCGTCGTCATCCCGCAATCCTGACCACCGGTCACCGGCTGAAACGAGTCATCAATGGAACGAGTTCACAACTTCTGTGCGGGGCCCTGCACCCTGCCGGTATCGGTCATCCAGGAACTGGCCGACGAGCTACCGGACTTCCAAGGTACCGGCATGTCGCTCATCGAAATGAGCCACCGAGACCCGGTTTATGACGAGGTGCACCACGAGACGATGAGCCTGCTGCGCGAGCTTTGCAGCGTGCCGGATGACTTCTCCGTCTTGCTGTTGCAGGGTGGCGCCACCCTGCAGTTCGCCATGATGGCAATGAACCTGCTCACCTCCGACGACCCGGCGGTCCACCCTCGCGGCGGTTTTGTCGTCAGTGGGAGTTGGGGCAAGAAGGCGATCGCCGACGCCTCACTGGTCGGTGACACCTATGTCGCCTGGACCGGCGCCGACGACGGGTTCACCACAATGCCATCGGTCGAGGATCTGGACCTGGCCGACGACACCCGTTTCCTCCACGTCACCTCGAACGAGACCATCGGCGGCATCCGGCTACCGGCGTTCTTTGACACCGACGTTCGCCAGGTGGGCGACATGTCATCGGACTACCTGACCCGGCCAATCCCCTGGGACAAGTTTGACCTGGTGTACGGCGGAGCGCAGAAAAACCTCGGCCCGGCCGGCCTCGCCGTCGTCTTCGTTCGCAATTCGGTTCTTGCCGACATGCCGAAGTCGATCCCTGCCTACCTCCGGTATGACACCCACGCCGAGAGCGACAGCCTTGCCAACACGCCACCGGTCTTTGCCATCTGGGCCACCGGCAAGGTGCTGCGTTGGATCAAGGCCAACGGAGGCATCGACGGCATGGAGCGTCGTGCCGCCGAGCGGTCCTCAATCCTCTACCGAGCGATCGACGCAAGCGACGGTTTCTACAAGAGCCCGGTCGACACGGCCGCAAGGTCCCACACCAACGTGGTGTTCCGCATCGCCGATGCCGACTTGGAAGCCACGTTCCTGGCCGAGGCGGAAGCCGAGCAACTGATGAACCTCAAGGGCCATCGGTCGGTCGGTGGCATACGGGCGAGCGTCTACAACGCCTTGCCCACCGAAAGCGTCCAGGCGCTCGAGGACTTCATGCAGCGGTTTGCGGCCGCTAATGGCTGACCGGATGGCTCGCGTCGTTCCCCTCACCCTGCGGTTCGTGCGGCCGGACCTGGTACACGAGGTGCCGTCGCCACCCCATGATGCCATGTCGCCCGAAGCACGACGGGACTTCATCCGCTCCCACCCACGGTCCTACCTTGGCGTCACCAGAGCCCCCGATGACCTCAGCGTCGACGAGAACGGCGTGGAGATCGACGTCCTCGAAGCGGGTAAGCGCTTTCTCGACAAGCTCCTCGCGGACGGCGTTTTTGCGGACGGCCTAGGCCCCGCCTACTTCGTCTACCGCTTGGAACACGGCGAGCACCGTCAGACCGGACTGGTCTGCGGGGTTGCGACCGCCGACTATGACTCGGGCACCGTGCGCGTCCATGAACGGGTTCGCCAAGAGCGGGCGGGACACCTCGCACGGCACCTTCGTGTGGTCGGTGCCCAGTCCAGCCCCATCGCCCTGGCCTTCGACGCGCTTCCAGCCGTGACCGAAATCATGGCACGGGTTGCCGATGGCGAACCGATCATCCTGGACTTCACCGACGGCGAAGGACTGCGGCAGCTGCTTTGGCAGGTAACCGAACCCGCCGACATCGCCACCATCGACGCAGCATTCGTGGATCGCCCGCTGTACCTCATCGATGGTCACCACCGGGCCGCGGCGGCATCGGCTGATCGACGGGAGTATGAGACCGACGCGTCGGCCGAGCACCTGATGTTGGCCACGCTGTTTCCCCATGAGGAGCTACGCAGCCAGGCGTTCCATCGGGTCCTGACCGACGTTGATCCGGCAACCATCGAAGGCGAGATCGCCGAGCGCTTCCCGACCCGGGTCACCACCGACCCGGCGGTTGTGGTTGCACGAACCGACAACGAACTGGCGCTCGCCATGCCAGGCCAGACAGCAGACGGCCCCCCTCGCTGGCTCCTGATCGACCTCCCCATCAACGCCGATGATGCCGTGGGCCTCAGCAACATCGATCCGGTCCGGCTCAGCACCCATATCCTGCGGCCGCTGCTCGGCATCGACGAGTCGGGCGCAGACCAACGGCTGACCTACCGTCCTGGCACGGCCGAGCACGATGAGATCGTCGCCATCCGGCCCCGCCAGGGCGAGGTGCTGTTCCTGATGAGGGCCATCTCCACCAAGACGCTGCTCGCCGTTTCCGATGCCGGGCTGGTCATGCCGCCAAAGTCGACATACTTCCAACCGAAGGTCCGGTCGGGGCTCTTCGTCCGCCTTATCGACTGAGCTGTTTCGGCTTGTGCCCCCGGGCTAGGACTTACGGAGCTGGGCCAGCATCATCCCATCGGATTCGCCAGGCACCACGACGGCCATACCCTCGCGATCGAGCCAGGGCCCTTCCGGGATCGGCAGCAGTTCAACGTCGTGATCGGCGATTGCGGCGTCAATCACGGCGCGACCCTCGGTCTGTCCGAACGTGCACACGCTGTAGGTCAACACACCGCCGGACTTCAGCAGCCCGATGCCACTCGAGATCAACTCGGTCTGGAGTTCAGCCAGGCGTTCCGGCGCTTCCTTTTCGATGCGCCAACGAGCATCTGGCCGGCGGCGCAAGCTGCCGAACCCCGAACACGGAGCGTCAATCAGGACCCGGTCAGCGGTGCCGTTTGCGAACGGAACATGGCGGCCGTCGGCGACGACTGCCATGACGCTGCTGTCGAGGCGCTGCACGTTTTTGACCACCAGCCCAACCCGGCTCATCTTCCGGTCGCCTGCAACGACAGTGGCACCGGAGGTGGCAAGCCCGGTCGCTTTGCCACCGGGGGCGGCGCAGATGTCCATGACAAGCTCGCCCGGTTGGGCCCCGACCGTTTCCACCACCAGCTGGGACGCTGGATCTTGCACGTAGCCGTCGGCTCTGGTCGAGGTGACCGCCGGGAGGTTCATCGCTTCAAGCGCGCCGGCGGCGAGGTCCGGGCCAAGGCTGATACCGAGGCGTTCGACAATCCATGAGGGGTAGCTGAGCCGGGTTGCCTCGTCGGGAAACTCGATGGGGGCCTCTGAGACTCGGCGAAGCACGGCGTTGACCACCTTGCGCCCACCGCCGGTTACCGCGCCGACCGTGGCGTCCACCGCGGCGTGGGGCGGCGTCTTCAGGTAGACCAACTGAAACGTCCCGATCCGCAGCGCAGCGGTGACCTGATCATCGGCAGGGCCGAGGAGAAATCGCTGAGCCAGGTGGTCACACGCCCGCTTCATGCGGGTGGTGCCGTAGACCAACTGGGTCACGAACCGTCGGTCCTCGTCCGACAGGTCAGACTTGGCCAACATGTCCGGCAACATGATGTTGGCGAATGCGCCGCCCTTCTCGATGCGGATCATGGCGTCGATGGCAAGGCGCCGGGTGGCGTGACCGGCCTTCGGGCCCTCCGAAGAGCCCGAGCCGTCCGCGGCCGGGCTTTCCAGGTTCGTATTCGTACTCGTATTCGTATTCGTCCGGGGCTCAGACAAGGCGCTCACCGGCTTTCGGCTGCACGCCATTGGCCCAGTCCTGGGCGGCCATCGATCGTTTCCCCTCGGGTTTCACGGTCATCATCTCCAACACTCCGTCGCCGGTCGACACCGTCACACCGTCGACGGTCCCGGGCGTCGACGACGCCGCACGTTCATGCACCGCCGCCTGCTCAATGCCAAGCCGCTTCGATCGAAACTCGGCCCAGGCCCGGCCGACCCGGATGGTCCGGTTGAGCTGCAGCGCCGATTGGTCAAAGTCGAGCCTGGCTTCATGCTTCTCGATCTTTGATGCGTACGTGATCTCGCCAACCTGTGGAGCGGCCTCACCGAGCCCGCTGCGCAACGTTTCGACGAGAAGCTCCGCGCCCACAACCCCAAGTCGGCCCCGAAGCTCAGTGGCGGTTTCATCCGGCCCAATTGGGAGTTCGCTCATGGCGTACACGCCGCCTTCGTCGAGCCCCTCGGCAACCTCCATCACACAGACGCCGGTGGTGTCGTCGCCGGCCAGAATGGCTCGCTCCACCGGGGCGGCGCCCCGCCAACGGGGCAGCAGCGAGAAGTGGATGTTGACCATGGCCAACTTGGTGAGCAGAGTCATCGGGATGATCCGCCCGTAGGCGACAACCACGCCAAGATCGGCCTCGACGTCTGCAACATCGCCAAGATCATCAGAGGTGGGCAGGCCAAGGTCGATGGCGGCCTGCTTGACCGGTGACGGAATCAATGTCGACCCACGGCCGCGGCGGCGGTCGGGCCGGGACACGACGAGTGGAACGTCAAAGCCTGCGGCGACAAGCGAACGAAGGGCAACCGCGGACACATCGGGTGTGCCGAGAAAGACCACGCTGCGAATGTCGCTGGGCGGAACTGCCAGCGATTCGGTCATGGCAGGGTCAGACCGCCACCGGACTTGGTCGGAGGTGCCGCTGGCCCGTCAACGTCAGCGAAGCGCTCCCTGAGCGTCTTCAGCGCCGCTTTGCGAGTGTCGGTGTCCAGGTGATCGATCAGCATGACACCCTCGAGGTGATCGAGCTCGTGCTGGAACAGCCGGGCCAGCAACTCGTCAGCCTCAATTGAGACCTCGTTGCCATCCAAGTCATAGCCCGTGAGGTGAATCTCCTTTGGCCGGACGATTTCCCAAAACAGACCGGGTACCGACAGGCAGCCTTCCTCATAGGTCCACTCGCCGCGAGATTCCGAGATGACCGGGTTGACAATGGTCTCCGGGCCCTCGCCGACGTCGTACACGAACAGCCGACGTTGCACCCCGATTTGGGGCGCAGCGAGCCCGATGCCCGGCTCGGCATACATGGTCTCAAACATGTCATCGACGAGCTTGACCAGCTTTCCGTCAACGTTTGTCACTTCGTCTGCGACCTTGCGCAGCACCGGGTCCCCAAAGACCCGGACTTTGTATGGCGAGGACATGTTTCAAGGTTACCGGCGGGCACGGCCTCCCGGCGTCGAACAACAGCGGATGTGCCACTTGGCAGGTAGCGTTCGAGGTGGTGAGCCAACCCGACAAACCCACGCAGTACTTCGATGCAGACCCGAGCGCAACATCCAATCGCAGCTCGGTCCAGCTCGTGCTGCCCGACCTGTCGATAGAGCTGGCCACAGACAGCGGCGTCTTCGCCAAGAATCGAGTTGACCCGGGGTCAAAGCTGCTGCTGCTGGATGGACCACCGGCGGTCGAGGGTGACCGCAACCTGGCCGACATCGGGGCCGGCTACGGGCCGATCGCCATCACCATCGCCAAGCGAAACCCGGACGCAACCGTATGGGCGGTCGAGGTGAACGCCAGAGCGCGAGTCCTCTGTGAAGAGAATGCTCAGACTGCGGGAGTAGCAAATATCAGGGTCGTCGAGCCTGACGGCGTTCCCGATGACATCGTCTTTGATCGAATCTGGTCCAACCCGCCGATCCGCATCGGCAAGGCCGCCCTGCAGGAACTGCTGTCGCGCTGGCTTACCCGCCTCGGCGACGACGGCTCCGCCCACCTGGTCGTGCAGAAGCACCTGGGGTCGGACAGCCTCCATCGTTGGATGGACGCCAACGGCTGGCCAACAACCAGGCGTGCGTCTCGAGCCGGCTATCGCCTGCTCGACGTTGGCGCCCGGCGGGATGAGCCGACCGATCAATCCCCCACCCCGGCCCAGGAGGGGCAACGATGACCGCCGACAAACCGCTCGGGCCAACCGAGCTGAAGCGCCTGCACCGAGACTGGCGCCGCAAGACCGATCTGCGGCTGGCGATGATTCTCGACGGCGTCCAGAACCCGTACAACATCGGCTCGATCCTCCGCTCCGCCGCCGCGTACAAGGTGGAGACCATCTGGCTCGCCCCGCCGACGCTGCCCGTCACCCACGCCAAGGTGGCCAAGACCGCCCTCGGCTGCGAACGGCTGGTCGAGACCGTCTCCACGGAAAACACCGAGGAAGCACTCGCCGCTGCGACCGCGGCCGGGTTCACCACCGTCGCCGTCGAGCTGTCCACCACCGCCGTCCCACTGTTCGACCTGTCGCTGTCCGGCGCGGTGTGTCTCGTACTCGGCCACGAAGAACGAGGTGTTCACAAAGACACGCTGGCCGCCGTTGACCACATCGGTTTCGTGCCACAGCTCGGCAAAGTCGGTTCGCTGAACGTGGCCCAGGCCGCAACGACCGCCCTGTACGAGACCGCTCGCCAGACCTGGCAGTCCGCTCCGTA